>JANXOV010000105.1 GCA_025357635.1 Pseudomonadota bacterium | reverse complement strand
CGCGCGCGCGGTTTGCGTGAATTGCGTATGGTGATCCCGGATGCGCGCTCGAAGGCGGTCCGCAAGCGCATTGCCAAGCAAGTCGCAGCCCTCGATCAATCGAGTGAGGCGGAGGCGATGCGGTGGACTGAGTCGGTTGCTGAATTTGATGTTCAATGAGGCGCGGGGATGTCGTGACAGTTGCAGCGACGGGCGACTATGGTAAGCCGCGCCCGGCCGTGATCGTCCAGACGGATGCGCTTCCGACCGCACATGCGTCCGTGGTGATCTGCCAAATGACGTCCGAGTGCATCGATGCGCCGGACTTCCGGGTGACGATCGACCCGACTGAGAAGAACGGATTGCGCGTGCGATCCCAGGTGATGGCTGACAAGCCGGTCACAGTTCGACGCGAGCGGATAGGACGCGTGGTCGGTCATCTCGACGAAAAAGATATTTCCCGGCTGAGTATCACGCTGGCGTTCGTCATGGGCCTGGCGGACTAGACAGGGCAGGGTAGCCGAAAGGACTGGCCTGCCCAACAATTCGAGCGTGGGATAATGAGGACCGCCGCTGACGCCAATAAATTTTTTCCACGCGGGCTCGATCCGTGGCAATTCTCGGGGTAACTTTGCGAGGCCTCCCGCGATACTGTTGTCGATTCAACGGCCTGCATGCGCAATCGATTCCGTGAGTCGGCACCAACTTTTGCATTGATCCTGATTGCCGACGCAAGGTTGCGAAAGTGTGCGGCTACGCGCAATCGATCATGCGCGACGAATCGTTTGCGCGGGCTGCGTGATCGATTGGATCATGCTGGCCGAACTGTCTTGATCACCTTTGATCGTGATTTCGGTGCGTGGATATTTAACGAGGTTGCTCGACGCCGAAGGTCCATCGTCTATCTGTGTTCCACCCCTGTCCGGTCGCCCCATCCCACGTGGTTGGTCGTGTCGTGAGTATCAGTGCGCAGTTTGCTACGATGCGCTACAGATGCTACAACGTATCAGATGAAAAACCGTACCATCAGTCAACGAGAGCTACGCAATCAATCCGCGGCCGTACTACGTGAGGTGGAGGCCGGACGAACGATCATTGTGAGCCGCAACGGGACGCCGGTTGGGGAATTGCGGCCCATTCGGCGACGTCGCTTTGTACCCCGTGCGACCATTGCCGATACCGCAGGTCGAGCAGCCTGGATCGACGCCGCACAATTCAGGGCAGATCTCGATGCCGTAGTTGATCCGCGTAAAAATGGCTGAGCTGACTCGCGGTGTACTGGATACGTCCGTCGTGATCGATCACGACCAGATCGATGCAGGCCAGATTCCTGATGAGTCCGCAATCAGCGCAGTATCACTTGCCGAACTTGCCGCAGGGCCGCATGCCACCGAGAACAATGACGAGCGCGCCCGGCGCCAGGATAGATTGCAATGGGCGACGGCTACTTGGGATCCGTTACCGTGCCTCCACGGCAGCAGCGAATGAACTGCCGCTCTACACGCGTAACCCTTCTGACCTCGGTGCCCTGAAGCGCATCCTCAAGGTTATCAAGATTTAGCTGCTTGCTCTGTCGGGCCGTCTTCCACGGCCGCGTCGGCGGTGCGTCAGAAGTGGCGGTGCGCCAACAAGGAGATCTCCATGACTTCGACCTATTTTTCAACCGGTTCGCTTGCGGTGCGTGGTGGCGAGGAACGTCCATTGGCACTGGGATCTGCACAAGTTCCGATCTTTCAAAGTGCAGCATTCGCCTACCCCGATATCGAAAGCTGGCTGGAAGCTGCTCTCGGCAATGCGGCCGGCGACATTTACAGCCGCAACAGCAATCCAACCGTCAGGGTTTTTGAGGAAAAAGTACGGTTACTTGAGCAAGCCGAGGCGGCCACTTCGTTCGCCAGCGGAATGGCTGCGATTTCCAATACTTTGTTTACTCTGCTGCGGCCGGGCGATCGGGTTGTGTCCGTGACGGATACTTACGGTGGCACATCAAAACTCTTTCTCGAATTTCTTCCTCAAATGGGTATCAAGGCCGACCTCGTCGATACCGGCGACCATGCCGGACTGGACGCCGCGATCGCACGGGGATGCAAGGTCGTCTATCTGGAGACGCCGACCAATCCAACCCTCAAGATCATCGATTTACGTCGCGCGATTGCGACCGCAAAGCACGCGGGTTCGACGACCATCGTCGACAATACGTTTGCAACACCGATCAACCAATTGCCGATCAGCCTCGGTGCTGATCTGGTCGTACATAGCGCGACAAAATTCCTGGGAGGGCACGACGATGCCATGGGCGGAGTTTTGGCGGGCCGCGCGGATCTCGTGTCCCAAGTACATCACTACCGCGAGATCAATGGCGCCTGCCTGAGCGCCTTTTCGGCGTATCTGCTATTGCGTGGGCTCAAGACGATCGAGTTGCGAGTCGCACGCCAAAACGCCAACGCCATGTCAATGGCGAGATTTTTGAATGGACATCAGGCCGTCGAGTCCGTGTTCTACCCGGGACTCGAAAGCCATCGTGATCATTCGATTGCCGCGAGTCAGATGAGCGGATTTGGCGGCGTGCTGAGTTTTGCGGTGAAGGGCGACTTCGATGCCTGCAAGCGTTTTCTCAACGCATTGCAACTGGCCCAGCGCGCCGCGAGTCTGGGCTCGGTCAATACGTTGGCCGGACCGCCTCGTACCACCAGTCATGTCGAATGCTCGATTGAAGAGCGCGCCAAATTAGGGATTCCCGAGTCGCTTGTGCGCTATTCATGCGGCATCGAGGGATTTGACGATCTGCGGGCCGATGTGGAGCAGGCATTGAAACACGTCTGAAATCGAATGATCTTCAGTGAGTGTCAGGTGTACACCGGCGATATTTCGCTCAGGTGGTCCGCAACTCCTCGGCCCTCAGTGGCAGCCGCCGGACCCGCTTTCCCGTCAGCGCAAACAGCGCGTTCGCCAGCGCCGGCGCGATCGGGGGTGTCCCCGGCTCACCGACACCACCGGGCTTTTCGGTGCTGGGGACGATGTGCACCTCGATCGGGGGCGCCTCGTTCATGCGCACGACGGGATAGTCGTCAAAGTTTTTCTGTTCGACGCGTCCGTCCTTCAGCGTGATCTCGCCATGCAACGCAGCCGACAAGCCAAAGATCACCGCACTTTGAACCTGCCGGCGGATGATGCCGGGATTCACCGCCATGCCGCAGTCGATTGCGCATACCACCCGGTGCACGCGTGGTGCGCCATCCGCTTGAAGTGATGCCTCAACAACCTCGGCCACAAAGCTGCCGAAGCTTTCGCACACGGCGATGCCGCGGGCGCGGCCGGCGGGGAGCGACTTGTGCCAGCCGGCACGCTCAGCGGCCAGTTCGAGCACGGCCCTGTGACGTGGATGATTGCTCAGCAGCGTCCGGCGGTATTCGAACGGATCCTTCTTCGCGGCGTGTGCCATTTCATCGATGAAGCTCTCGGCAAAGAAGGCATTCTGCGAATTGCCGACCGAGCGCCAGAACCACACGCTCACGCCGGGCTCATATGGGGCCCATTCGACGTGCACATGAGGCGTTGCGTAGGGCCATTCGCTAAGTCCCTCGACTGCGGCCTCGTCAAGTCCATTTTTCAGAGGGAAGCCGCCGGCCTGCGACACTGACGAGCAAGCCACACGCGAATCAAGAAACACCGGCTGACCGGCGCCATCAATGCCGCCACGCAGGCGCACAACCGAGGCCGGGCGGTAGAACTGCCCTCGTATGTCGTCTTCGCGTGTATAGATGACCTGCACAGGCTGGGAAACCGCTTTTGAAATCTGAACCGCGGCGATTACGAAGTCCTGCGCGAATCGGCGCCCGAATCCTCCGCCGAGCAGCGTGGTGGTCACATTGACGCGTTCCGGGCTGACGCCCGTGAGTTTTGCGATCACAGCTCGATTGACACCCGATGCCTGGGTGGGCGCCCAGATGTCGATGCCGTTTGCCGTCACCGAGGCCGTGCAATTCATCGGCTCCATGCACGCATGGGCGAGGTAGGGGGCTTCGTAAGTCGATTCCAGCGTCGTGGCGGACTGTGCGCTTGCCACATCCCCTTCGTTGCGGGCGAGGACGCCCGGCGTGTCGAGCCGCGTCAGCATCGCCTCGCGAATCGCCTTGCTGGTCAGCTCGGGCTTGGCATCCAGGTCCCACTTCACGTCGAGCGCATCACGCGCAGTTTTAGCCGCCCAATACCCGTTTGCCACGACCGCGACGCCGCTGTCGATCTGCACGATGTGCTTGACACCGGCGACGGCCTTGGCCCGTGTCGCATCGAAACTGACGACCTTGGCGCCGATCACCGGCGCATGCGCGATCACCGCGGTCAGCAAGCCGTCTGTGCGCACGTCCATTCCGAACCGCGCGCTGCCGTTCACCTTTGCCGGGGAGTCGAGCCGCGGCAAGGACTTGCCCAGAATTTTGAAGTCCTTCGGGTTCTTCAGTGGCGCATCTTGCGCAACCGCAACGCTCGCGGCACGACCCGCCAGTTGCCCATAGGAGAGCTTCTTACCGCTGGAATGGTGAATAAAGCCCTCGCGCGCAACACAGGTGCCTCTGTTCACGCCCCAGGTATCCGCCGCCGCGGTGATCAGCATTTCACGCGCTGTCGCTCCGGCGCGGCGCAGCGGTTCCCAGAAGGCTCGCACCGAGGTCGAGCCGCCCGTGCCCTGCATGCCGAACATGGGGTTGTTGTAGGCGGGATCCACCGGCGCCTGCTCGACACGTACCCGGTGCCAGTCGGCCTCCAACTCTTCGGCGAGCAATTGCGGAAGGGAGGTGAGTACGCCCTGGCCCATCTCGGCCATGCCGACGATCAGGGTGATTTCATCGTTGGCTGCGATGCGGATGAACGCATTCGGCCGAAATGTGGCCGTTGCCGTGTCAGCATCGGGCGAGGCCGCGCGCGACAGGCCGGGGAGAAAAAATCCGATCATCACGCCGCCGCCGACCTCGGCGCTTGTCTGTAGAAACTGGCGCCGCGAATACTTGTGAAGTTCGCTGGTCATGTCAAACCCTCTTCTTCAGCAGTCCGGCCGCCGTATGGATGGCGGCACGGATGTCGTTGTAGGTTCCGCACCGGCAGATGTTCCCCGACATGGCTGCATCGATGTCGGCATCGCTGGGATTCTTGTTCTGGGTGAGCAGCGCCGCGGCGCTCATGATCTGCCCGGACTGGCAATAGCCGCATTGCGGAACGTCATGCTGAAGCCAGGCGCGCTGCACGGGATGATCCGAGTGCGCCGACAGACCTTCGATGGTCGTGACCTTGCCGCCTTGAACGGCGCTGATGGGCAGTACACAGGAACGCGTCGCAGTGCCATTGAGGTGGACGGTGCAGGCGCCGCAGAGTGCCTGACCACAGGCGAATTTGGTGCCCGTCAAACCCAGCGTATCGCGCAGCACCCATAGCAACGGAGTGTCCGGCGGCACGTCCACTGAGAGGGATTGGCCGTTGACATTGATCGTGATCATGCTGAGATCTCCACTGGCGAATTCCTGGCAGGTGCCGCCGCGCCGCGGCGATTGGCGATGATTTTATCATGACGCCGGCTTCACTGATCGGCGCAACCGCGCCAGATCCGCATGCCGGGTGGCAACGCCCGGCCGGTCCGCCGCCGTGCGCATGTCCCGCAGCATCTCTAATGATCGCAGAAGCACCGGCAGGGGTGGGCCGCTTGCGGTGATGCCGGCTTTGCTTTCCTCCTTGAGGTCCGCGGCGGGCAGTTCGATGAACCGCTTCACCAATTGGTTGTGGTGCTGCACGGCGGTCTGTCCGAACAGATCGCACACCTCAAGGAACGCTCGCGTGTTTGCCTGAAACCACGGCGTGTGCGCATGGTTGTCGGCCAGGGCGAGCAATTCATCCAGCAAGCTGCGATAAGTCATGCACTCGCGCAGCCGCGCCTGGTCTGCAGGCAGCATGAACAACATCTTGTCCACCAGCAGCTGCGAGTAGTAGGTATCGCTGGCGCGACACAAGCCCAACAGCAGGTCCAACGCATTGATTCCTGAAAAATCCCCGGCATTGGCGCCACGGTATTCCTGCCGGCCGACGCGATAGGGCTTGTAGTAGGGTCTGACGGAGTAAAAGAAGCGTTGCACGTCGAGCTCGTCGAACATCCGCGCGTTGAAGGTGAGCACCGAGGTCAACGCCTGCTTCGCCTTGTCGAACAAGACATCCGCCACCGGGCTAGAAACGCCCAGGTGTACGATCCCGATGAGGGCATCGGCTGCGCTCTGCAGGCACAGAATGCCGCGGGTATTTTCATCGATGAACAGGAACTCGTCCGCCAGCGAGGTGAAGCTTTTGCGCAAGCCCGCAACGGCTTTGTTGTGCGTTGCCAGGTGTCCGGTGGCAAAGCGCGGCGCCATGCCCAGCGAGGCTCCGACATGCAATGCGAGCGAGGAGGCTTCCGGGAACGGCGAGCGCTCCTCGCGTGCAGGGTTGGTGAGTTCATGGCGCCGCAGCGCGGCCAGATACATCCCGACGTTGCCGAGCACATTGAAAGCCGTCTCAAAGCCATCGCCCGTGTTGCCTTCGGCGAGCAGCGCCACCACGTGCGCGTGGCCTTCGTCGCGCAAGGTGTGCTTGATCGCATCGCCGACCCCGATGGCCTGGCTGCGATCATCTTGCGCGAAATAAAGATTCTCCAGTTCGGTGTTCATTGCCACGAACGAGGTCCGGATCCAGCGGTCAAACAGCTCAGCGTTGGCGGTCATGGCGATTTCCTGCAGCATCGGTGATGGCGACTGGCGGGAATGATACAGCGGCGCCGCCACGCTGCGCGTGGATCGGTGTAAGCTTGGAATTATGAGCGCCGGCGCCATGCGTAACACCATCGATTTCCTGCTCTTCGACTGGCTGAAGGTTCAATCCCTGTGTTCGCGAACGCGTTTTGCCGATCATTCGCGCGCCACGTTTGCCTCGGTACTCGACACCTGTGAGCGCATTGCCGCCGAGCGATTTGCACCGTTCAATCGCACGGTGGATGTGGAGGAGCCGCGGCTGGAAGGCGATCGGGTGGTGCTGCCGGCGTGCGCGGCGGACGCAGCTCGCGCCTATGTCGAGTCCGGCATGCTGGCGGCGGCGCAGGACTATGAACTGGGTGGCATGCAGTTGCCGTGCACGGTGGAAATGGCGGCCAATACATTTTTCGCGAAGGCCGGTATCGGTCTCGGCGGCGGCAGCCTGCTGACCACGGGAAACGCCAATCTGTTGATGGCTCACGGCACGCCGCTGCAGCGGCAGGTGTTCGCCACGAACGAGTTTGCGGGCCGATGGTTCGGCACCATGTGCCTGTCCGAGCCGCAGGCGGGCTCGAGTCTGTCGGATATCACGACACGAGCGGTGCCCGATGGACCGGAATTCGAGCAGGAGCCCTTGGGCCCGCGCTACCGCATCACCGGCAACAAGATGTGGATCAGCAATGGCGATCATGAACTGTCCGAAAACATCGTGCATCTCGTGCTGGCCAAGATCCCCGCAGCCGATGGCCGCTTTCTGCCGGGCGCGAAAGGCATTTCCTTGTTCATCGTTCCCAAGCGATTGGTGAATGCGGACGGGCAACTGACCGGTGAGCGCAACGATGTGGCGATCGCCGGATTGAATCACAAGCTGGGATACCGCGGCCTGCCCAACACGTTGCTGAATTTCGGCGAGGGGCGCTTTCCGGTGGCCGGCGCGGCCGGTGCCATCGGCTATCGCGTCGGCGCGCCCGGGGAGGGTTTGCGCTGCATGTTTCATATGATGAACGAGGCGCGCATCGCGGTGGGCTTGGGCGCGGTGGCCGTCGGCTATGCCGGCTATGAGGCGAGTCTGGAATACGCTCGCAACCGGCGTCAGGGCCGGCCCGTAGGTCCCGGCGGCAAGGATGCCGGCACGCCGCCGGTGCGCATCATCGAACACGCGGACGTGAAACGCATGCTGCTCGCGCAGAAATCCTACGTCGAGGGCGGGCTTGCACTGGAACTGTACTGCGCGCGGCTGGTTGATGAGCAGCGTTCGGGCGCAACGGAGCCGGCGCGAAGCGCCGCCATGCTCCTCGAGGTGTTGACGCCCATTGCCAAGAGCTGGCCCAGCGAATGGTGTGTGGAGGCCAACAGCCTGGCCATCCAGGTGCATGGCGGCTATGGCTATACGCGCGATTTCAGTGTCGAGCAGCTGTGGCGCGACAATCGCCTCAACATGATCCACGAAGGAACGCACGGCATTCAGGGGCTGGATCTGCTGGGCCGCAAGGTGATCATGGAGGGCGGCGCGGCGTTCGCGTTACTGCAGGCGCGGGTCGCCGAGACGATCGAGCAAGCGGTGCCTGGCGCGGATTTGAACGTGATGGCGGCATCGCTGGAGGCGGCATCGCGCAAACTGGGTGCAGCGACCCGTTCGGCATGGCAGACCGGCAATCCCATCGAAGCACTGGCCAATGCCACACCGTATATGCAGGCCTTTGGCCACTTCGTCCTCGCATGGATGTGGCTGGATATGTCATTGGCCGCGATGGCGGTGCGCGGCGATGCGGCGCGCGCATCGGAGTCGGATAAAATCCTGGGCAAGCTGCAGACCGCGCGATATTTCTTCGACTATGAGCTGCCGAAGATGGATGCCTGGCTCAACGTGGCGGCGACCCGCAATCCCATATGCCGCGAGATGCGAGAGGAGTGGTTCTAGGCGGTCGCAGCCTGCGACCGTGCCAATGCGGCGCGCACCCGTCGTTTGCGCAGAAAAATCGTCACACCGGTGATGTTGAGCACCAGCACGAGGAGGCCGGTCAAGCAGACAGCGAACTGCATCGGCCGGCCGAAAACGGCGGCGGTGTGAAGAATGCTGATCCAGTGAGTGAAGGTCGCGCCAGCGGATTGCCCGATCGGAACGTCCAGCGCCAGTGTTGCGCCGCTATCGGCATCCACATAAATCTGTGTATTGCCGCGCCGGCCGGGGTCGCGGTCGCTTTTCACTCGATACGCATAGGCATGTCGGCTCCTGTCGTAATAGATCAGGCGCTCGGATTGAACTATGAAACCTTCTCGCAATGCTGCCGCCGCCATTGCCACTCTGGCCGCGCGATAGCCGTTGTGCAGATCCAATGCTGGAGGGCGCTCGGGCAGTTGTGCGAGTGAGATCGAGTCGACAGTGTCGTCGGTGCCCAGCGTTGCCTTGAGGATGGGCCGATACACCGCCGGTAGATTGAATGCGATGCTCGATGTAGCCAGGATCAGCAGCATGACCCAGGGCCACAGTCCGGCGGCGCGATGCACGGTGAACGCGAGCTTCCTGGCGCTTGCGCTGCGCCAAATTGACCAGGCGTCGCGCCATTTCATCAGCCATGAGCGCGGCGTACGAGGCATGGCCGCGCGTACAGGAAAGGTCAGGATCGCCCCGATGAAACAGTCGATCCACCACACTGTCGCGGCGATTCCCAGCAGCGTCGCGCCCACGCCGCCCATCGCCAGGGAGTCGTGCATGCGATAGACGAATGGCATGAAATTGATCCAGCCTTGCGTGATGTCGCCGTTTCGGCGCGCTCCCAGCAACGCCCCTGTGCGCGGATTCAAAGCGATTTCATCGAAAGGCAGTGGTGCGAACCCGCGCTTGCCGGCCAGGTAGAAGCGGATCGGCTGATCGACCTCACGCGTGAGGTCGACGCCATCGATACTGGCTTGCGGGAATGCGGCGGCCGCTTTGTCGCGCAGCGTAAAGGGATCGAGAAAATACCCGCTGTGGCGCGCCGAGGCGGGCAAGACGAACAAAGCGGGCGCGAAGAACCGCTCCAGCGACTGATTCCACACCAGCAGCACGCCTGTGATTGCGGCAAGCGTCAAGAACGGGACCAGCGCCAGCCCGACGTAGCGGTGCCAGAGGGTCAGTATCGTCCGCAATGTAACTCCTTGACTACAAACAAGAAAAAGGCGGGCACTGGCTTGATCTGGCGTTGTTGCAAGTGTGAACAATCCCTATTGACAATGATTCCTATTAGCGTTTAGATTATGGCCATGATCGTATGCGTCTGCAAAGCCATTTCGGACAAGCACATCCGCGTCGCCGTGGAAAAGGGCGCCGTGTCCTTTGGGCAAATCGTTCAGGAGTTGGGCGTGGGGACCTGCTGCGGTGCTTGCGTGCCCCATGCGCAAGAAGCCGTGGCCGCAACGGTTTGCGCTTACACTGCCGCATCGGCATCGTTGTCGGTTTGAAAGGAAGGCGTCGTGCAGGGTGATGCAAAAGTTTTGGAGTTTCTCAATCAGGCGTTGAAGAACGAACTCACCTCGGTCAATCAATATTTTCTGCATGCGCGCATGCTCGACAACTGGGGTTTGAAGCGCCTCGGAAAAATCGAGTACGAAGAATCCATTGATGAAATGAAGCATGCTGACAGACTGGTCAAGCGCATATTGTTTCTTGACGGCCTGCCCAATCTGCAGGACCTCGGCAAGCTGTTCATCGGCGAGGATGTCAAGGAGATCCTGCAGTGTGATCTGAGGCGCGAAATGGCTGCGCATCCTGTCTACACGGCCGCCATCGCGCATTGCGAATCGGTCAAAGACTTCGTCACGCGCGAATTGCTGGTCGGCATCCAGAAAAGCGAAGAAGACCATATCGATTTCATCGAAGAGCAGCTCGGGCTGATCGACAAGATGGGATTGCAGAACTATATCCAGAGCGCGTCGGGCGAGTTGGGGGAGAGCGGCGCGGCTTGAGCTGCGCTCGCGACCGACCACCAGCGCGGCAGCAACGCCAGGACCTCAGGGCGCATGAAGCGGTCATCGATCAGGTGCACGACGCCACGGTCCTGAGGCGTGCGGATGACGCGGCCGGCGGCTTGCACCACCTTTTGCAAGCCAGGATACAGGTACGTGTATTCATAGGCAGCGCCGAACATGCTGCTCATGCGACGCGCGATTTCCGCATTCACCGCATTGACCGGCGGCAGACCCAGGGTGGCGATGAAGGCGCCGATCAAGCGCTCGTTGGGCAGATCGATGCCTTCGGCAAACGCTCCGCCGAGCACGGCGAAACCAACCCCGCGGCTTTGCACCGTAAAGCGCGCCAGAAACTCCCGGCGTTCCTGCGGCGGCATGCGTGGCGATTGCTCCCACACCGGCAGATCGGGATGGCGGCGCGACAATAGCCGCAACGCAGCTTGCAGATACTCGAAGCTGGAGAAGAACGCGAGGTAGTTGCCCGGTCGCGCGTTGTACTGGCAGGCGATCAGATCGGCGATGGGCGCAAGCGATGCAGTCCGATCGCGGAAGCGGGTGGAAATGCGATGCTCGATCCGCACGTACAATTGCGCGGGGTCGAAGGGCGAGTCAACCTCGATCCAATCCGTCTGCTGCGGCAATCCCAGGGTATCGCGGTAGAACCGATGCGGCGTCAGCGTTGCAGAGAACAACACGCAAGCCTGCGCCGCTGCAAATCGCGCTTTGAGGAACGGCGCCGGAATCAGGTTGCGCAGGGTCAGTGCTGCACTCAGCACGGGGTCTGACAAGTCTTCACTCAATGTCACGTCAAACACCGAATGCGAGCCGAGCGAATCGCAGAGCCGCGAGAAATACAGCGCATCGAAATAAAATTGCTGCAGGTCGGCGTCGGGTTCCACAGTGGCGCGCGCAAACTGCTCGGTCATCGCCGAGATCGCAGCCTGTAGAGCGATCGTCAGACTCTCCGGAACTTCCGGGTACGCCTCGTAAGGCGCCTGTTGTGCGTCGGCGAGCGAACTCCACGCCTGCTCGATACGCCTGAAGGCCCCCTGCAGCGTAGGGGGGGCGGCGCGCTGCGCCGCGCGAAACAGCGGCGGCGCCAGGTGCGCGGTGTACATCTGCCGGCCACGTTCAAGCAGGTTGTGCGCTTCGTCCACCAGTACGCCGACGCGCCATTCGTTGACGATGCACAGCGCATACAACAAGGCGCTGGCATCGAAGTAGTGGTTGTAGTCACCGATGATCACATCGGTCCAGCGCGCCAGTTCCTGTCCCAGATAGTAGGGGCACACTTGATGCGCCAGGGCGGCCTGGCGCACCTCGCTCTGCTTGAGCAAGCGCCGTTCCAGCGCCGCCTGACGTGCCGCCGGCAACCGGTCGTAGAACCCCCGTGCCAGCGGACAAGCCGATCCGCTGCAGATTCGGCCTGGATACTCGCAGGCAGACTCTTTGGAGGCGAACTCCAGCACCCGCAGCGGCAGGTCGGCGCGCTCATCGAACAGCAATTGCAGCGCAAGCAAGGCCGGAGTCCGGCCGGATGTCTTGGCCGTGAGGAAGAATACCTTGTCGAGCGATTGCCGCGGGCAGGCCTTGAGCAGGGCGAACAGCGTGGCGATGGTCTTGCCGATCCCCGTGGGCGCCTGTGCCAGCAGCGGCCGTGCACTGCGTGCGGCACGGTACACGGCGCGGCTGAGCTGGCGCTGCCCGGCATGAAACTCGGTGTGAGGAAAGGCAAGATTCGCCAGTGCGGTGTCGCGTAGTTCGCGGTGCGCCAGTTCGCGCTGCGCCCAGTCCAGGAAACACTCACACTGAGTTTCGAAATACCGCTGCAGGTCTTGCGCGCAATGCCGTTCGATGAGCAAGGTTTCGCGCTGAGTTCCCAGATCGAAATACACCAGCGCCAGATCGACGTGCGCCAGTTTGCGCTCCCGGCACAGGATGGCGCCGTAGATCTTGACCTGTGCCCAGTGCAGCGCGCGGTGGTTGGCCGGCATGGCCTGCAGATCGCCGCGATAGGTCTTGATCTCCTCCAGTTGATTGGCCCGCGGGTCATAGCCGTCCGCCCGGCCGCGAACGCGCAGCAGGCCGTAATCGGCGCGCAGCACCACTTCGCGCAGGTAATGCGGAGGACGGCCGGAGGTGACCCAGGCGTGCCCGGCGCTGCCCTCCTGGGCCGTGGGGGAGGGCGTGAAGCGAAAATCCAGATCGCCCTGCTTGGCGGTGAACTCGCAAAGTGCGCGCACGGCCAGGGTGTAGCGGGGTTCCGGCGCGGCCGCCGCGGTGAGGTACATGAGCAGTCCTTTGAATCTGGAGCTGTATGGTTATACAGCCAGCGATTGAACGCAAGCGGCCGGTTGCCGTCTGGATCCGCGCGGAACCCTTATTGGAAAGAACTGGTGTGCTCTGCGAACGCCTGCAGCGCCTTTTGGCCCGCCCCCCAGGGTTCGTAGACTTCGCGCTCCGCATCCAGCGCAGCATCGCTTTCCGCATCGCCGTCCGACGATTCAAGCGCGAAGCTCAAGGAGAGGTGTTTGCTTGCGGCGATGTAGCGCAGCAATTCGCGAGAAGCCGGATAGGCTGCGCGCTCCAGGCGCGAGGCCTTGGGTGCGAGCAGCCGCTGCTCATCCAGCAAGTCCTTGGGGAACTGCGCCGCCGAAACCAGGCGTACGAGCCGGCCGTCCGCGGACAGTTCCAGCGGCTTGCGGATCAGATCCGCCTGCACGCCATGCGTGCGCCGGTCGATGGTCGACCATACATAACCGATCAGATAGACCTCGATGCGGCCGCTGCGGTCCACTTCCACGGCCGTCAGGCTGACATAGTCGCGCGCATTCGCCGCCAGAATGGAGCGCTCCAGGGCGAACACCAGCGGCTCATGCACGACGGTGATGGTCGCGCCCGTGCGTTCGTCCAGGTACTCGCTGGGCGCGAGGTCTGCCGCCGGCGCGCGCACGGCGCAGCACAGGAGCAGCAGCGCAACGGAAATTCTTGCCAGCATCAGGATCGGTTCGTCGGGCCTTTTAGAAGCCTAAACGATAACCCAATGACACGTAGTAGGAGTTGGTTTTCTGTTTGTCCAGCGGAATGTCGCGCGATCCGAAATCGCTGCCCACTTCGAACTCGAACAGCGTGCGCGCGCGCAGCAACTCCAGCCGCAGGGAGGGCGAGACGGTGAGCTGGGTCGTGTCGTCGAAACTGTATTTGATGCGATCAAAGCGCAGCCGCGGTCCCAGCCGCCACTTTGACCAGATCGGCAAGCGGCTGCTCAGCGACACCGACTCGGTCGTGCCGGTGTCGCTCTTTTCGTAGCGCAGCGACAGAACATGCAGATCGCTGGGCTTCCACAAGCTGGTGCCGAAGATCTGAAACTGCAGTGCGCGGTCGGTGCCGCTCGCCGGCGATGCGGGCACATTGCCTGAGGCCGGGGTGCCGTCGGTCTTGGTGAGATAGAAGTCGGTGCTGATCTGATAGCGCTCGCCGACGGGATGCGACAGGGTGATCGCATACACATTGGACTTCGCGGTGCGATCGCGGGCCAGTTGATTGATCTCGTCGGCCGTGAAATTGATGGCGAGATCTTCGAGCGTCGTGACCGGCTGACCGATCAGTGCATTGCGGATGGTCAGAATGGGCGAATTGCGCCGGTCGATGTTCATGCTCAACATCCAACTGCGCGGCAGCGACAAGCTGCCGATCAGGGTGATGTTGTTGACGCTCTTGAAGTACGTGTCGTAATCGATCAGCCCGATCAGCGAGCGTCCGGGACGAAAGTAGCGCGTCTCCAATCCGACGGCGCGCCGGTCCACCTGGCCGTCGATCTTTTGATTGATCACATACGTGGAAAAATCCCAGCTCTGCGCAAACGTGCCCATGTCCAGCGACAGTCCGGCAAAAGTACGGCCGGTCTGCGGTCCTTCTCTCACCGTATCGACCGGATAGCCATAGGTGGCGTTGATGGTGAATCGCGGCGTCATGCGATAGGCGACCCAGGCGCCATCGAAGGTGCCGAACACTCCGCCGGTGCCGCGCGACTGCCGCCCCAGGCGGCCGGTCATGTTCCATTTCTTGTCGGTGAGTTCGATGAACGCGGCATTGACCTGGCTGTCACTGTTGCTGACGCCGTTGGTGTCCTTGAGCAGGCTCTTGGTGTAGCCGGCATAGACCCGGCTCAAGAACTCGAAGCGCTCGCCGCGGCGGCGCGCCAGCAGGTCACCGTAATTGAGAATCGCGTTCTGGCTCGTTTGATCGAATGTCTGCCCGGTGGTGGTCACGCGGTTCTGGTCGCGCCGATACAACTGCGAAACACCGCCGGACCAGTACCAACCCCGTTGATCATCCTCGGATCCGCGGTTGGTTGAACGCGGTTTGCGTCCCGCCACCGCGAGCGCCTTGAGGCGCGCGCGGATGCGATCCGCCGCCGGTCCTTTGGGATAGCGGCGCAGATACTCTTCGTATTCTGCTTTCGCATGCGCCAGCTGACCGGCTCGCTCGCGCGACAGGCCCAGCAGCTCCTGCGCCTGGGCGCGATCGGCGTATTCGGGCTGGCGTACCAGCAGAGTCAGGGCCTCAGTGGCCGCCACAAAATTGCGCTTCGCCATCGCTGTCTTGGCATCACCCAATAGTTTGGATCGCTGCGCATCAGGCAGCGCGGGATCGGGCTTGGCGATGGCAGCCGGCGCCACGGCGTTGGCTGCATCGCCGCCGCCGCTGGATTCCTCGCCAATCACAAGCCAGGCGCGCGGAAACACGCCCTGCGCCGTCGACAGCAATTGATCTGCATCCTTGCGCGTGGCGATCGGACCAACCCGCAGGCGGTACCAGGTGGTGCCGTCGAGGACCGTCTTGGACACGTACGCCGGTTCGCCGAAGCGCGATGAGGCGGCGGCGATTTCCTCAGGCGTAAAATCGGTCGTGCGCGAGTCCAGGTTCACCGCGTAGACGGAACTGGGCTGCACTTCTTCCTGGATGATGATCTGCCCCTTGGGCAGTTCCTGCATGACCCGGATCACGAAGCCGCGCTGATCGCCGGTGGGTGCGACCACGTAGGTCGTCGATTTGGCCCAGGACAGCAGCAGATTGACTTCACCGGGGGCGCCGTCTTCGAGGCGTGCGTTCTTGAGCAGATCCTCAGCACCGGAAACGGACGGAATTTCGTTCAATCCGGAGGAGATTACACCCAGCCCACAGTCCGTTCCCGGTCGGAAGCGGATCAGCGTTTCGGTACCGGCGGTTGCGGGCGTATGCGCGATGTAGCGCATGGTGCAGCTGAACTGAATATTTAGATTGATGTGGTCATCGCGCCGCGAGGCATCGATGATCTCGACGATCCTTCCGCCAACCTGCGCACTGGCCGGCACCGACAGGGCGATGGCGGCCAGCGCCATCGCCACCCGCATCAATCCGATCCTGCCAGGGTGTTTGACATGCTCAGAACTGACCACTGCTCACCTGGTGCTGCGGCCCCGGCCGCAGCTTGATGACCGCTTTGAGCGTGTCGTCCGAGTAAACGTGGCAGGAGCCTGCGCAATTCTTCAGCTCCGCTGCGGTGTATTTCACGTTGCCGTACTTGGTGTGCGGCGCAGACTTGTAGTTGCGTTCATGGCAGGCGCCGCAGGCCGGCGCGCTGGCGGGGCTGGTCCACGGAATCTTGTCTGTGTTGGTGCTGTGGCATTGCACGCAGGTCAGATCGACGCGGTGCTCACCGGGATAACGCGGTGAGAGATGGCGGTAGTCCACCGGAGTCCACGCCGTCGTGTTGTGGTGGCACGAGGCGCAATCCAGGCTCGAGGTCATGTGCGCGAGCGGTTTGCCCGAGGTGCCCATGCCGTTGTGGCAGGTCTGGCAGTTCCCGCTGATTCCCGAGTGTCGGAAAATAACGGGCAGCCATGCCATCGTGGAGTGGCAGGTGTTGCACGCGATCGCGGTCTGCACGTGATTTGCCGGCTTGCCGGTGGCGTGCACGGCGTCATGACACTGACTGCAGTTCATGGCCACGCCGATATGCTCGAATCGCGCCGGCGTCCAGGCATTCACCGTGTGGCAGTTGTCGCAGCTGTTGTTGCTGGGAATGTGCTTGGCGCTCTTGCCGACGGCGGTGAGGCCGTTGTGGCAGGTCGCACAGGCGCGCAGCATGCCAGAGTGGTTGAATCCGTTCACGCCCGCGGCCCGGGTGTTGGTCACGTCGGCCAGCCGCGCCATTTGTCCTGCGAGATTGAAGCGGCCGGCGCGGGCCGCTGCCGCGGCTGCGCCACCGCGCAACCTGTCGCCGCCGTTAGGTCCTGCAGCCGGGGCAGATGTCGTCGAGGCGGCCGCCGCGGTGGCGTTGACGCCATTCACCGGTGCGCTGCTGACCGCCGCGGTCTTCTTCAGCGTCCTGGCGGCCCTGGCGTTCGCATTCCCAAAGTTATTGGTGTCGTGGCAGCCCTTGCAATCCACACCCGTGTGGTGACCCTTTGGCCGCACCTTGATATTCACGCCGAACCAGGACATGCCGAGTTCGTGGCAGGTGACGCAGGTGTACGAGGACACCGCCGTGTGATTCATGCTAGTGCCCGCGAAGGTCGTGAAATTGGTATTCGAATGGCAGTTTTCGCAGGCGATGGTCTTGGTCGGGATGTGATTGGACGGCGGTGCTTTCGGCACGATGTTCGCAAAACTCAACCCGGGGCCATGGCACTGGATGCAATTGTTGGTGATGCCCGAGTGACTCATCTTGAACACGGAGTAGTCATTCGGATTCGAATGGCACAGCGTGCAGGCCTGCGCGGTCGGAATATGGTTCGCCGGTTTCGAGGTCACGCCGGAGGCGAACGACGTGGTCGAGGTGTGACAATTCGAACACTCGCCCGTCGCCGGGTGGTTGGGGTCCTGCGCCTTCGTCGGGCGGTTCACCATGGTCACGCCGAACCAGGTTGACCCTGTCTCATGGCACGCGGCGCAACCGGCATTGATGCCGATGTGCTTCATCGGCGTGCCAGGACCGAAGGCGGTGAAGTTCGTGGGCGAGTGGCAGTTCTCGCACGGCGTGTTCGAGGGAATGTGATTCGCCGGCGGCGCCTTGGGCACGATGTTGGCGAAGCTCAGACCCTTGCCGTGGCACACCGCGCAATTGTTGGTTATCCCCAAGTGGTTCATCTTGTAGATCTTGTAGTCGGCCGGATTCGAGTGACACAGCGTGCAAGCCTGCGTGGTCGGAATGTGATTGGCAGGTTTGGTTGCGACTCCACCGGCGAAGGACGTCGTGGATGAATGGCAGGTCGAGCACTCGCCCGTCTTCGGGTGATTCGGATCCTGCGCCGCCGTGGGCCGCGTGACCATGGTCACGCCGAACCAGGTCATGCCGGTTTCGTGGCAGGTCGCGCAGGTGCCGACGATGCCCGTGTGGTTCATCGCCGTGCCGGGGCCGAAAGCGGTGAAGTTCGTCGACGCATGACAGGTTTCGCACGCGGTCTTCGAAGGAATATGGGTCGCGGGAGGTGCCTTGGGCACGATGTTTGCAAAACTCAATCCCGCAGCGTGGCATTGCGCGCAATTGCTGGTGATGCCGGCGTGGCTCATCACGAATATCGAATAATCGTTAGGATTCGAGTGGCAGGTAGCGCATGGCTGCGAGGTTGGAATATGGTTCGCGGGCTTGGAGGTGACACCTTGCGCAAACGAGGTCGTCGACGAATGGCAATCGTGGCATTCCCCGGTCTTCGGATGGTTCGGGTCCTGCGCCGCGGTGGGGCGATTGACCATGGTGACGCCGAACCAAGTCATGCCGGTCTCGTGACATGACGCGCAATTGCTGACAATGCCCGTGTGACTCATCGGCGTGCCGGGACCAAAGGCCGTGAATTGGCTTGGCGAGTGGCAGTTTTCACAGGCGGTGGTCGAGGGTATGTGGTTCGCCGGCGGCGCTTTGGGATTGATATTCGCAAAGGCCGAGCCAGTAGCGTGGCACTGCGCGCAATTGTTGGTGATGCCGGCGTGGCTCATCGTATAGACGGCGTAGTTCGACGGATTGGTGTGGCACAGGGCGCAGGCCTGCGTCGTCGGTATATGGTTGCTCGGTTTTGCCAATCCCGTGGTGAACGACACCGTCGAGCTATGACACTGCGAACACTCGCCCGTCGTCGGATGGTTTGGATCCTGTGCGGTGGTGGGGCGGTTGACCATGGTCACACCGAACCAGTTCATGCCGGTTTCGTGGCAGGTGGCGCAATTGCGAGTGATGCCGGTGTGGCTCATCGGTGTACCCGGACCGAAGGCGGTGAACTTAGTCGGCGCGTGGCAGTTCTCGCACGGCAGGTTCGTGATCGGCAAATGGTTCGAAGGCGGCGCCTTGGGCACGATGTTGGCAAAGCTCAGACCCGCGGCGTGGCATTGGGCGCAATTGCCGGTGATGCCGGTGTGATCCATCTTGAAAACGGAATAATCCTTCGAGTTCGCATGACACAGCGTGCAGGCCTGCGTCGTGGGAATGTGGTTGGCCGGTTTATTGCCGCCGGTGATGCCTGCCGCGAATGAGGTCGTCGAGGTGTGGCAGTTCGAGCACTCACCGGATGCCGGATGATTCGGATCCTGTGCGGTCGTGGGGCGGGTCACCATGGTTACGCCGAACCAGCTCATGCCCTTCTCGTGGCAGGTGGCGCAATTGCCGCTGATGCCCGTGTGGCTCATTTGCGTACCGGGTCCGAACGCGCCGAAGTTGGTCGGCGAATGGCAGTTCTCGCACGGCAAACCCACAATCGGAAAGTGATTGGCCGGCGGCGCCTTCGGCACAATATTGGCGAAGCTTAAACCCGCCGCATGGCAGGTCGCACATCCGTTGCTGATGCCCTGATGGTTCATCTGATAGACGGAGTAGTCGTTGGCGTTGCTGTGGCACAGCGTGCAGGCCTGCGTCGTCGGAATGTGATTGGCGGGTTTGCCCGCACTCACGACGGCGAACGAAGTCGTCGAGGTATGGCACTGCGCGCAATCCCCGGTCTTCGGATGGTTCGGGTCCTGGGCCGCCGTCGGCCGGTTGACCATGGTCACACCGAACCACGTCATGCCGGTTTCGTGGCAGGTCTGGCAATTGTTGGTGATGCCGGTGTGGCTCATCGGGTTGTTCGGACCGAAGGCCGTGAAGTTGGTCGGTGAATGGCAGGTTTCGCAGGCCGTGGTCGTCGGAATGTGATTCGCCGGCGGCTGCTTGGGCACGATGTTGGCGAAGCTCAAGCCCTTGCCGTGGCATTGCGCGCAATTGCCGGTGATGCCGACGTGGTTCATCTTGAAGATGGAGTAGTCGCCCGGGTCCGCGTGACAGACCGAGCAGGCCTGCGAGGTCGGAATGTGATTCACGGGTTTGCCGCCCGACACATCGACCATGAACGAGGTGGTCGAGGTGTGACATTGCGAGCAGTCGCCGGCGACCGGGTGATTTGGGTCCTGTGCCTTGGTCGGGCGCGTCACCATATTGTTGACGCCCAGCCAGGTCCTGCCGCCCTCGTGACAGGCCGAACAATTGCTGGTGATGCCCGCGTGGTTCATCTGCGTGCCGGGACCGAACACGACGGTGGACAGATGGCACACGCCGCAATCGGCCGCGGCCGGAATGTGGTTCGCTGCGCGGCCCATGGCAATGGCGCCATTGTGACAAGAAGCGCAGGCACCCAGTACTTGCGTGTGATCCACCGTCACCTGGGGTTTCCACACCAAAACCGAATGGCAGGCCTGACAGGCATCGCTGGTGTTGATGTGTTTGGCCGGCTTTCCGGTGGCGGTCTTGCCGTTATGGCAACTGACGCAGTTATTGGTGATCCCGTTATGACTGACGTTCGCCGGCTTGAAGGCCGTGGTGGAGTGGCAGTTCTCGCACGTGTTGTCGGTGGTCGGATGATTCGTGGACTTGCCCTTGGCGGTCGTGCCGTTGTGGCAGGAGACGCAGGTGCCGTTGACTTGTGTGTGATCCACCTTGCTCGAAGGTTTCCAGACGACCACGGTATGGCAGGCCGCGCATTGATCGCTGGTCTGCATATGCGTCAGCGTCTTGCCGGTGGCGATGGTGCCGTTGTGGCAGCCCACGCAGTTACTGATGTTGCCGATGTGCATGACGTTGGCCGGCTTCCACTGGAAGGTCGAGTGGCAGTTGTCGCAGCTGTCGGTTGTCGCAATGTGGTTGCCGGGCTTGCCCGTGGCTTGCTTGCCGTCATGACAGGTGGCGCAGGTGCCGTTGACCTGCGTGTGATCCACGCGAATCACCGGCTTCCAGCCGAACACCGAGTGGCAGGCTTCGCACTCCATGGTGGAGGCGACATGGTTGAAGGATTTGCCGGTCGCAGTGACGCCGTTGTGGCAGGTCGCACAGCTTCCCTGAACTTCCTGGTGATCGAAATGACTGGCGGGCTTCCACGCCACCGAGGTGTGGCAGGCATCGCAGCGATCCGAACTCAGCACGTGATTCTGGGGCTTCACGGTGGCGGATATGCGCGATCCGCGGCTATGGCAGGAGGAGCAATCGCGTGGCGTGCCCTTGAAAATGGCGCCCACATGGCAGGATTCGCAGGGCACGTTCAAATGCGCGCCCATCAGCTCGAATCCCGTGGTGAGGTGATCGAATTT
Organism: Pseudomonadota bacterium; assembly: GCA_025357635.1. Classification (GTDB taxonomy): domain Bacteria; phylum Pseudomonadota; class Gammaproteobacteria; order Steroidobacterales; family Steroidobacteraceae; genus TMP-86. The sequence goes on along the minus strand of JANXOV010000105.1, from coordinate 51,824 downwards.
CGTCGGAGCAATCTGCGCCGCACCGGCCTTCATGCAAAGCAGGCAGAGCATCAGCGCCAGTGCAATATGTAAAATGCGCGTCATGATGTGTCCCTAGTGGATTTTCGCCGCTGCAAAGCTGATGGTGGTGTGACAGCGTTGGCATTGCCGGCCGAACTCGCCTACGTGAATGTCATCTTTGGCGTGGCAGGAGGCGCAATCCGACGATAATTTGACCTTCTTGGGCGGCTCGCGGTGACAGTCGTTGCAGGTGATCTTGCGATGCGCGCCGGTCAGCGCAAAGCCGGTTTCCTTGGCATGATCGAATTCCCAGATCTTCCAGCCATTGGGCGAGTGGCAGGCGGCGCAGTCTTCACCCAGGCCGCCCTTGTGCACGTCCTGGCTCTTGTGGCAATCCACGCATTTTTGCGATGCGCCCTTGAAACTCAGCGAGGTGTGGCATTGCGCGCAGCTCGCCAGCACATGTTGGCCCAACAGCGGATAGCCGGTCAGATCGTGATCGAAACGCACGCCGCCGCGCCAGGTCTCGTTGCCGTGGCATTGATCGCAAGCAGTACCGAGTTTGCCGCCATGCGGGTCCTGTGCACGATGGCAGGCAACGCAGGTATTGCCCAGTCTCTGCTTCTTGACCTCGGCGGTATGGCAGACATGGCAGTCCAGTTTGGCGTGCGCGCCCACGAGCGCAAATTTGGCGCTCTTCAGGTGATCGTATTCCAGCGGCTTCCAGTGCACTTCGGTATGGCAGCTGCCGCACTCCGCGCCAAAGCGGGTGGCGTGAGAGTCCAGCGCGCGGTGACAGCCGATGCACTCCTTGGGCGTCTTGTCCTTGAAGTTTCCGCTGGTGTGACAGGCGGTGCAGGGGATGTCGGCGTGTGCGCCGTTCAGCGCGAATTGCGTTTCCTTGAAGTGGTCGAACTTGGCGCTCTTCCAGTTCACCATCGTGTGGCACTTGCCGCATTCTTCACCGCGCGCACCGCGATGCACGTCATCCGGGGCGTGACAATCCGCGCAGCGCTTCGGCGTGCCTTTGTAGCGCGGCCCGAAATGACAGGTGTTGCAGGCGATCTTGGTATGCGCATCGCGCAGCTTGAAGTCGGTCTTGTCGTGATCGAATCGCACGGTGGACCAGGCGGCGGGTTCGTGACAGCTTGCGCAGTCCTTTCCCAGGCTGCCCTTGTGCACGTCTTGATCTTTGTGACAGGCCAGACAGCCGGTCTCGGCCTTTCGATAGGGGTCGTTCTTGCGGTGGCAGGCCTCGCAGGCGATGCCCACGTGCGAGCCTTTCAACGCAAAGCTGGTGAGATCGTGGTTGAAGCCGCTGGGCGTGAAATGCACGATATCCGCGCCGCGCCCCTTGTGTTCGGTGTGGCAGCCGCGGCAGTCGGTCTTCTCGGCGTTGGTGATGTTGCCGTGCAGGCCGTGCTTGGCCGCGATATCGGCGCGGATGTCCTTGTGGCAGTCAAGGCACAACGGCGTCTGCCGCGCGCGATCCGCCTTGTCGTGACAGTTGGTGCAGGATTCTTCGTACTTGGCGTGCGCCTGGCTGAGCTTGCCGGGCATGAGCAGGGTTTCGACATTGGCCGACCAGGCTCGCTGGCCCGGATTGCCGAGAAATGCCACTGTCGCGTACATGATCGCCAGCAGTCCTAAATGACGGCGCACGGGGCCGTATCGCTTTGCGAAGGGTGGCGAGTGCGCGGCATGGTCGGACTCCGGCGCATCAGCCGATGACCTCGCGAATCACCACATGGACCGGCTTGCCGCTTTTCGGGTTGAGCGTGCCAGTAACGCCGTGAAGATCTCCCGGTTGAGCCAGAGGTTGACCGTTCGCCGAAATTCGTGCTTCCACGGTGACTGCGCGAAAGTCCGACAACTTGCGCTGCGGCATCATGGCCTGAGAGTCGTTCAACGAAAATTTGACTGGCCATTGTCCGACGGTGGTGCGCACGACTGCGAGCGGCGGGCCGGGCGAATCGACCGACTTGGCAAAGACGAAAAGGGTCTGACCGGCGAGGGACTTGGCCTTGAGTGTCGGGTCGATGTCGATGGTGCCGTTGATCTGCGCTGCACCGGCGGCGGCCGCGGTGGCGACGGGTGATGCAGAGTCAATGCCGGACAGCCGAAGCGCTTCGGCAATGTTGGCAGAAATGATTTTCGCATCGGAGGAGCCGGCGGGCAGTACGCCGGCCAGATGCCGCCAGACTTCCACGGACTGCGCGTAGTGTTTCTGTTCGTGCAAGAGGCTGGCCTGCAGCCACAGCGCCTTCGGATGATCCGGATCCAGTTGCAGGGCCTTGGTCAGATATTGCGCCGACGCGCTGTCGAGCTTGCCGCCCGTGACCGAGGCAGTGGCGTCGGCATAGTTGGCCCAGGCGTCGGCATTGAGCGCATTCAACCGGACCGCCTGAGCGTAAAGATCCAGCGCCTTCTTGTAGTCATGCGCGATGCGCGCTTTTTCCGCCTGCGCGAGCAACGCGGTCCCCGCGGCGGAAACCGCCGGCGCCGCAGCGCCGGGCACCTGGGCCGCGGACGCGGCAGTGGCCGGAACCCCGGCTTTCTTGCGTGCTTCGGCTGCCTCCGCGCTGCGCCCCATGAAGTCGTAGGATTGCGCGAGCAGATTCCAGTCCGCTGCGGACCCGCCCTGGGAGGTCAGCCGCTTCGCCAGTTTTTCGGTGGCTTCCTCCACTGAACCCACTTTGGCTGTGCCTACAGCGCCGGCGGCGCTGGATTGCGGCGCGGGCTCGCCGGGATGCGCCATGCCGGACACGAGCGCGGATTCTTTTGAACTCAGGCTGATGGCACCGGGTGTGCCCCACAGTTGATACAGACCCAGCGACGCCGCGATGGCAAGGCCAACGGCGCCCAACACGAGAGCCCGTGCGCGTACAGCGCCAAAACGAGTGCGCAGATGGTTGAAGAGCGGCATCGACAACGCCAATGCCGCCGCCGAAGTCATCGCGCCCGCGGCGAACCAGAAAATATGATCACTAGTCATCGGTTTTCGATTTTTGTTTGATCTTCATAGTCGACACGCAGAAATGAGTCGGCATACTTGCGCATATGTTTAATCGATGCCGCGAGTCTAATCACACTATGCGCGCCTGTAACTGCGTCTGCATGGTGCGACATTTCGCCGTCAGGGACATACAGTGTTTCCCTACCCCGATGTCGGATGGTTGTCGCCGGCTGGAAACCATCCATTCGAGATTCATTCGCGTTCAGAGTGTGACTTCATGAGCAGAAAGATAGTGCGGATGCTGTGTGGCTTCGTTTTGAGTGCTGCTGGCTTTTCTACCCTCCCGACGGTCTGGGCGGCCGGCGCTCCAGGCACCGCCACGGATCCCCTGGAATCGGCCCGCGGCGCCGTTCGGGTCAAACAGTTCGATCGCGCCCTCACGGAGCTTAGAAAACAGGCTGAAGGCGGCAACGTGGAGGCGCAATACCTGCTTGGACTGTCCCTGCTCAATGGGCTGAGCAGCGAACCGGATATGCCACAGGCCAAGCGCTGGCTGAAATCCGCGGCGCAGAGCAATCATGCCGGTGCGTCGTTTGCGCTCGCCGCACTATTGTTCCGCGGCGACAAATCGGAGATCGCGGAAGCCAAAGACTGGTTGAATCGCGCTTCTCGTCTGGGCAACCCATCGGCGCAAACGGCGCTCAAGGCCGGCCGAGTTCCCTTGCAAGCGGAGCGCGCGGCCGCGATGCAAGAGGAATCCGCACGCCGTGAATTGTACCTGTGGAGCGCGCGATCCAACGACACCGAGCTGCTGCGCACGATGAACGGCCGTGTCGGTGTCGATGCGGCCGATGAATTTGGCACGTCGGCGTTGGCACAGGCAGCGCGAGCCGGAGCGATCGATACGCTTAACGCGCTGCTGGAGGCTCGCGCCAGCGTGAACCTGCCGAACCGCTTCGGCGTGACGGCGTTGATGCAGGCTGCGGCGCAACCCAATGTGGCCCTCAGCAACGCGCTGCTGGCCAAGGGCGCCGATCCGAAAGCCGTGGACCAGGTCGGCAACACCGCCTTGATGTACGCGGCGCGCGCGAATCGCGGCGAACAGATCGATGCGCTGATCAAGGGTGGCGTGCCAATCGCCGCACTGAATTCGCAGAAGTGGACGGCGTTGGATCTGGCCATCAAGTCCGGCGCTGAGTTGGCGGCGGCCGCTCTGCGCGTCCAGGGCGCGAAGCCTGCGCTGTCGGCGGACCTGCTGGCAGCGCATAGCGGCGAGAATGCCGATTATTCCCGCGTGGGTGCGTTGTATCGCGGCTGGCCGGAACTCTTGATCGCCGTGACCCGTGATGATGCGGCGAACGTGAATCGGCTGCTCGATGCCGGCGGCAGCGCGAAACTCACTGCGCCCAACGGCGACAGTGCGTTGCTCATTGCCGTGGAATCCAATGCCGTCGAAACGGCCAAGGCGCTGCTCAAGCGGGGCGCGGATCCAGCGACTGCCGGCGCCAGCGGACGCACGCCGTTGGCGGCCGCGGTCAGCAATGGCGCCGAAGTCATGGTGCGCGAGTTATTGGCCGCCGGCGTCCCGGCCGATACCCGTGCGAAGAACGAATCGACGCCGTTGATGGTGGCGGCCGAATCCGGGCAGACGCGCATTGCCGGCGCATTGCTCGCGGCAAAGGCGTCGGTCGGCCTGACCGATGCGCGCGGCGTGACGGCGCTGATGCGCGCGGCGCAGAGCGGCCAGGCTGAACTGGCGGTGATGCTGATTGCGCATGGCGCATCCACCACGGAAAAAGACGAGTTCGGCCATGGGGTCATGTGGTTCGCCGCCAGTTCCGGCCAGACCGAGGTCGTTCAATTGCTGGCGCAGCACGGCGAGACGGTCAATCAGTCGGACCGCGCCGGCGTGACGCCGCTGATGCAGGCGGCCGCGGCAGGACATACGGCCATTGTGTCGCAGTTGATCGAGGCGGGTGCGGTGGTGGATGCGAAATCCAAGAATGGGACGACTGCGCTGATGATGGCAGCGGAAGCCGGCCGCACCGACTCCGTGCAGCGATTGATCAAAAGCACCAAAGCGATCAATGAACAGAACGCGTTCGGCGATACGGCGTTGATTGCGGCCAGCCGCGGCGGTCACGCCGACTCGTGCGAGCTGCTGCTCAAGGCCGGTGCCAAGGCGTCGCTGCGCAACATCAACCGTTCGACCGCCTCCGACATTGCGAAGGAGCGGGGATTTGCGAGCATCGTGAAGCTGCTGGATGCCGCCTAGTAAACGTGCACGGCAATGACGTGCACGATGCCGGCAATGATCAGCATGAAGAACAGCGGCAAATGCAGAACGTGCCACAAGGAAAAGAGCCGTTCATAGGACTGGAAGGTGGCGACGCGGCTGGCTGCGCTCAGGCGTCTGGCCGCGTAGTCATTGGCCAGCGCGGTGAGACGGCGGCGATGCTGCGATAGCGTCAACGAGGAGCGGGCGGCGACCGCCAGCTCGTGATTGATGTACCGGCGAATCTGAAATCTTGAAACGGCGCTCATGACCGCCAGGATGATCGGGCTGATTAAGTTAAATCCTGGTGTCGCCGCCAGCGACATCAACCGCACCTCGTCTTTTTGCAGACGGGTCACGAGGTCGGGCAGAAACTGAACTGTGGTTGCCTGGCCGCGCAGGCGATCGGCCGCCGCTCTGAGTTCATCCAGCGTAGCGCGCGTGCCGTACAGGCCGTGGTGAAGCTTGGTGTAGAAATAACGGCCGAACAGTCCGCTTCCCGATACGACCAGCATGCACACGAGCGCCACGTTGCTGTTGGTCGCGCCGGTTTTGAAATTGGAATGAAACAGGATCAGCACCGGTCCAAGCACGCCCAGGACCATGTGCGCGCGAAACCAGATCTGCATTTTCCCCATGAAATTCAGCCACCGCACTCGCTTGCGCAACGGGTACAAGAGCAGCAGCAGCATCATGCTGCCGCCGGTGATGCCCAGCGCATACCCGAATCCGTGCTGCGGGGAAATATAGCTGTCGATCGGAAAATGCGTGCCGAAATACAGCATCGCCAGGATGAACAACGCAAACCAGAAGGCCGCGGGTAGCGGTTTTCGCCGTACGCGCGGTGCGGTCAGGGATTCAGCGGTGGAGGCCATGGCGACAGATCCTAACGTTTATGGGGTCTAAGTTCATGACGTCGCTGCTTGACGACGAATTGACTATGCAAACTTCGTCACAAAAACGTCATTCTTGCGCTAACGATGCAACCGAATTTTCTGATCAGTAATTTAACGTAGAGATTCATTTGCATAGTCATGGTACTACTACCAGCAATGTTTCCACTTGAGTACCTGATTTACGGCATTCCGGCGCTGGCAATCTGCACCTGGTATTGGATGCGGCGCCGGGCGAATGACCGGCGCAATTCCGCGGTCAAGGAGCAGTCGGTCCAGGCAGGGCTTACGGAGCCTGCATCGCTGCATCCCGTCATTGACTTGAAAACCTGCATCGGTTGCGGGTCCTGCGTAAAGGCATGTCCGGAACAGCCGCTGCACAATGTGCTGGGGCTCATTCAAGGCAAGGCGCACCTGGTGAGCCCGACCGACTGCATCGGCCATGGGGCGTGCAAGACGGCGTGCCCCGTGAATGCGATCACTCTGGTGTTCGGCACGGAGAAGCGCGGCGTCGACATCCCGGTGTTGAGTCCGGCATTTGAGACCACCGTCCCGGGCATTTTTGTCGCCGGTGAACTGGGCGGCATGGGCTTGATCCGCAACGCACTCGAGCAGGGGCGTCAGGCCGTTGATGTCGTCGCCAAAACCCGGCCCAAGAAAAAGGGCGTGCTTGATCTGTTGATCGTTGGCGCAGGTCCGGCCGGGTTTGCCGCATCACTGGCGGCGATGCAGCATAAATTGAGTTTCGCCACGATTGAACAAGATTCTCTGGGTGGCTGCGTGTTCCAGTACCCACGCGCCAAATTGGTCATGACCTCGCCGGCGGAACTGCCGCTGGTGGGAAAAATGCAGTTCCGGCATACATCGAAAGAGGATCTGCTGAAATTCTGGCAGGACGCTGAGCGCAAGACCGGGCTGAAGATCAATTATCGTGAACGCGTGGAAACCGTGCAGCGGCTTCCCGATGGCACGTTCGCCGTGAAGACGCAGAAAAAAACCTATCAGGCCAGCAGCGTGCTGCTGGCCATCGGCCGGCGCGGCACACCGCGCAAGCTCGGCGTGCCGGGTGAGGAATTGCCAAAAGTCGTTTATCGATTGATGGACCCCGAACAGTACCGCGGCCAGAGCGTGTTGATCGTCGGCGGCGGGGACAGCGCGCTCGAAGCGGCAGCGAGCATTGCCGAGCTGCCCGAGACCAAGGTGTCGCTGTCGTATCGAGGCGATGCGTTCGATCGGGCCAAGGCCAAGAACCGCGAACGGGTCGTCTCGGCGACCAAGACCGGGCGCCTGCATGTCCTGCTGGGGTCGAAGATTCAAAAGATCGACGATCAAACCGTGGTCGTGGATCTGCGCGGCAAGGCCATGGAGATATCCAACGATGCGGTGATCGTCAGCGCCGGCGGCATCCTGCCCACCGAATTCCTGAAGAGCGCGGGCATCGAGGTGGCGACCAAGTACGGAATCCGCTAGTTTCCTCATCGGCCCGATCGGCGCGCGTGGCGCGGGTTTGCCGCCGAATTTTCCGCCTTGCAGGGCTGACTTTTCCTTTATTATTCGCCTATGTACCTCGATTTCTTCAAGTTGAAGGAACTGCCTTTTCGACTGACCGCCGACCGTCGGTTTTATTTTCTGGGGACTGCGCAGGAACTGGCGAAAGCGCAGATCCGAAACGGCTTGGCAGAAGCTCAAGGCTGCATGCTGCTGAGTGCGGATGCGGGTGTTGGCAAAACCCTCTTGATCCAGGATCTGTTGGCTGCGATCCCGGCGCGGTACCTGGTCGTGCAGATTCGTCACCCCGAAATGTCGATCACCGAGTTCCTCCAGGCAGTGCTTGCACAGTTGGATGAGCCTACGCCGGCGACAGCGCGCGCGGAACTGTTGGCCAACTTGGATGACTGTCTCGCCCGGCAGGCGGCAATGCATCGCATCGTCGTGCTGGTTGTGGACAATGGCGAATTGCTGTCGCCGGAATTGCTGGATGAAATTCTGGGGCTTCCCGTGCGCCGCAGCGCCGGTGAACGCAACTTGCGCGTGATCCTCGCCGCCCGGACCCCGCTCGAGAAGGTCATCGCTCAATCGCGTGAGCAAGGGCGTCCGTCGCGCGTGAGCCTGCACATCAAGCTGGCGCCGTTGAAGGATGCCGATACCCGACGGTACCTGGAACATCGCTTGTCCATTGCGGCCGGCAAGCCCGCGCAGATTTTTGAAGATGACGCCTTCGTGGAATTTCAGCGCTACACCGGTGGCGTGCCGCGACTATTGAATATTCTCGCGGATGCCGCGTTGATGCTGGCGTTCAATCGCAGCCGGGATCGCGTCAATGCCATCGATGTTCGCAGCGCCGTGGATCAGCTGCAATGGGTGGAGTTCTATTCCCGCGCATCATTGCCCGAGCTGCCGGTGGAGCCCGTCCTCGAAGTTGAACCAGTGGCGCAGGTCCAAGCTGGAATCGCACATATTAGCGTGGAATACGAAAGCGAAATCGTGGCGGATCTGGACCTGCCGATGGGCAAGTTGACCATCGGTCGCGCCAAGAGCAATGACATTTGCATCGATAGCCAATACATCAGCCGGCATCATTGCCAGGTGCTGACGACGCCGCAGTTCTCCGTCATCGAAGACTTGCAGAGCCAAAACGGCATCCTCGTGCGTTCACGTCGCGTGTCGGTGCATCGGCTGCAGGACGGGGATGAGGTGCTGGTCGGTGAGCATCGCCTGATATTTTCCAGAATGGATCGATCGGAGCGGGGCGAGATAACGATGGTCCCGCGGGTTCCGCAGGCGCTGGCCGATGTCACCGACGCCGCTCAGACGCGGCTCTTGCGATCCAGCTCCGACCTCAGGGACGCGGCAGAGGAGGAGGTCGACTAGCGTCTTTGAGTTGACATAATCTTCAGGAAGTGTGGATGAGCGCCCAACGCCGCGAATAAGGGCGCCGCGCGTCGCAAATATGTCGCATCCGCGCCGCAATATAAGCGCTTACCCGTATATTCGCTGCCAGAACGCAGTGGTTGACGGTATTTACATCCGCGAGCAAATACATTTGCGCCGAATGTTGGAGTCAGGGAGACGTGCGGTGAGCTTTCGTGCTTGATTCGACGCCTGGAATGAACGTCCGTTCGAAAGTTCGAACGCGCATCGTTTTGGTCGAAGACCACGCGATTCTGCGCGAAGGACTCAAGGCGCTGATCGAAATCGAGGCGGATTTTGAAGTGGTCGGAGACTTCGGCTGCGTCGAAGAATGCCTCGAGGGGTTGCGCCAGTTGCAGCCGGCTCTGGTGCTCACCGATCTTGCGCTCCCAGGCCGTTCCGGTTTCGACTTGCTCGCCGATATCCGGCAATGCTGCCCCAGCGCGCGCAAACTGGTTCTCACGGCCCACAATAGCGAGGAATACATCCGCGCAGCCCTCAACGCCGGCGCCGATGGATATGTGTTGAAAGATGCGAATCGCGCCGAGTTGATGCTGGCGATTCGCACGGTCTCGGCGGGGCAGCAGTTTCTGTGCAAAGCGATCGCCAGCAAGATCCTGTCGGGGTATCTGGCCGGCAGCGAGCCGCGGCGGCCGTTGGTCGACCCGCAATCCATCACGGGCCGTGAACGCGAAGTGCTGACGCGGATCGCGCTCGGTGAATCCAACAAGATCATCGCGCGGGCGCTTGACCTGAGCGTCAAGACCATCGAGAAACATCGTTCCAATCTGATGCGCAAACTGCAGTTGCACAACACAGCGGCCATCACGATGTATGCGGTTCGTCACGGTCTTGCCGGCAGCCGGCCGATGAGCGAACTGCCGCGGCCTGACATGCCCGCCAAGACCGAGAAAAAAGCCGCGGCTTATTGAGAAGGTCGGCGAGGGAACATAACAACTCGTCCGGCGTCGAACAGCGCTCAAGTCCGACGCGCTGCAGACAATTTTCCACCCCGCGCATATTACTTAACGCAGGCGCTTCACCTCATTTGTCAGCGCCGATGTAACTCATCGTCAGTCAAATCTACAGTGAAACCCTTCATCTCCTGTAGGCACTCGACCGCATATACGGCCATTGCGCCGCAACCAAGAATAGCCCTGCCGGAATTCCCGTTCGAATTCCGCGAGGTTTCGAGGGATGCATGAACGAATCGACATTGATCTCCGTCCGGATGCGCCGCTTCAAGGCGCAGCCAGATTCCTTGCGAGCCTGTCTTGGGACATGAACAAAAACAAAAAGTTCGATGTGGATTTAGCCGGGGGAATCCAGCCGATGTCGCAGATTGATCACGAAGGGTTTGATTGGCGCGCAGCTTGCGCACGTACGCGAGGCCGGAGGTCATAATGTTTAGCACACAGTTTTTTCGCCGCGGGTTACCAGCGATTCTTTTGGCGCTTGTTGCGCTGCCGGCGGCGGCACAGTCGTTTCGGGTGCAGTGCCCTACGCATACGAAACTGCATCCGCTGATCAATGGAAAGCCGAACCCGGGCATCAAGTGCCAGCAGATCTCCGGCGGTGATGGATTTGCGACCATGGCCGACGGAACGCAAATCTATCTGTTCGCATTTGGTCCGCTCTCGGGCCTGGCCAACATGGCCCAAGGATTACCCGGCACGGTGACCGCGGCGGAGTTCAACAAATCGAACCTGGATGCGACGCACGCGAACTTTGATGGAAGCGATGGAAACCTTGATTCCGACGGAGTTCTGGACGCCGTCAAGGTCGGCGCACCCGACCCCAGCGGGTACAAGTTCAATGGTGCAATCGGTCTGGTTCCAAATCCGGAACCGGCTCGAGATTCGACCGGCAGTCCGATCTGTCCTTTGGGCCACTCGTCTGGCGGCGGCTGCCTCGACGGACATGTCGACCCGCGGCTGATCATGGATGTCGGTGTTCTGAACGGCAACATCCCGGCGCCTCTGATCGCCATAGACGAGGGTGACGAATTGTTTCTGACGCTGACCAACGTTGGGCAGATCATGCGCCCGGACTTGTTCGAACAGCACACTGTGCACTTCCACGGTTACCCGAACGCCTCGGCTTTCTACGACGGCGTGCCGGACGCCTCGGTTGCCATTAATATCGGCGGCAGCTTCACCTACTACTACCTTGCGCCCGACGCGGGAACCTACATGTGGCACTGCCACATCTCGCCGCCCGAGCATCTGCAGATGGGCATGGTCGGACAGATCTACGTGCGGCCGAAGCAGAACTCCATCGTCGTCGGCAACGATCTGCGCTCGGCACTGCAGACTGCGAACCAGAGCAGCAGCACGGGCGGGACCGGCGCTACCTGCAGTGATCTTCTGTGCACCGGGCAGACGCCGTTACCGGCCAATAACGCCACCGCCAATGCGACTGGCAAGAAGTACGCCTATAACGACGGCGACGGATCCACTGAATACGATGTCGAGTATCCGATCCAGATGCACGGCTTCGATCCGAACTTCCACTTCGTCGGCATGACGTTCAACCCGGAATCGTTCGCCGACAACAAGGACAAGTATTTTCTCCTCAATGGACGCAGCTACCCGGATACGATCAACCCCGATGCGCTGACGACCCAACAGTCCGACGGCGTGACCCGCACGACGCAGCCGATGCGGTCTTTGATCAAGATTCCCGCCGGTGGCAAGGCGCTGCTGCGATTCTCCGACCTGAACGTCACCGAGTACCACACGCTCGCCTCGCTGGGTATGCCCATGCACGTCATCGGCTACAACGCGCGTTTGCTGCGCGACCTGGACGGCAACAATATGTACTACGACACCAACTCGATCACGCTAGCGGGCGGTGAATCTGTGGACGTGATCCTGGACGCAAGCAAGCCGGAATATGCAGGATGCACGACGAGCGCTCCGTGCACGTATTACTTGTACACACCGCAATTGGATCACTTGTCAAACGACGCCGAAAATTTCGGCGGCATGATGACCGAGATCATCGTCGGGCCGAGCATCTAGGAGAGCACCCATGCGACACACGAATTCACTCATCGGGCGGCTCTTCTACGGCGCTGCAATTACGGGCGGCTCGCTGCTGGCAGTCGGCATTCAAGCGGCCGTTCCCGGCATCACCGCAGCCTCGGGCGTTTTCAACCTCAACGCCGAGGCGGGCTATATCAGCCAGCCCGATGGCGCGAGCGTCTATTCCTGGGGTTACGGCTGCTCCGCCGGCTCGGCCGCGCCGGCCTTCGCGCCATCAGCCATCGCTGGCGGCTCCTGCGGCACGATGCAACTCCCGGGTCCGACGCTCATCGTCACTCAAGGACAAACGGTGAGCGTCACCCTGACCAATAACCTGCCGGCAGCCGCCGGCAACACCTCGCTCCTGTTTCCGGGGTTTACGGTTACCGCCGCGCCCGGACCTTGCAGCAGCTCGGCCTCCGCCGGCGTCCTGACGACGGAAGCGCCGCACGGCTGTGCCGTGACCTACACCTTCGTCGCCGACGTTCCGGGCACGCACGCTTACTACAGCGGTACGCGCGGCAACCTGCAGGTGGAACTGGGACTTTTTGGTGCCTTGATCGTCATGCCGACGCTCGATGCAGGTGGCCTGCCCACTGGCTACAGTGCCCCGACCAACGCCGCCGCAACTTGTGTCGCGGTCGGCAGCAAGCCCGCTCGGGCCGCAGATGATGTCGACTTCCGGCACGCAGCCGCCGCGTACAACAACCCGGCCGCCTGTTACGACCGTGAATACTTGTTCCAGTTGTCCGAGATGGACCCGGCCATCCACCGCCAGGCTGAAGAGCAGGCGGGCGTTGACTGCAACTCGCCGAGCGGTTGCATGAACGTGGAAACCGAACCCTACAAGGCTGCGTATTTCCTGGTGAATGGCCGCTCCATGCCCGATGACATGGACCCCAACTACGCCGCGCAGTATCCGCATCAGCCCTACAACGGCAATCCGCACATGCATCCGGGTGAGCTCACCCTGGTGCGGGTCATTGGCCAAGGCCGCATGCAGCATCCCTTGCATGAGCACGCCAACCATCTGCGTCTGCTGGCTCGCGACGGCAACTTGCTCCTGAGTGAAACGAGCGGCTCGAATAACCTTGCTGGCCCGCTCTTGTTCACGACTACGACCACCCCGGGGCAAACGCTCGACGGCATTTTCCAGTGGACCGGTAAGGGTCTGAACTGGGACGTCCACGGACACACCTCGAACAACCCGAGCGGTGGCCTCGAAGGTAACGGTGGCGCGCCATGCGATGCCGATGCGAACGGCTACTACACTGCCAAGCCCGACGCGCCCAACTACTACGAATGGTGCGCGGATCACAAGCATGCTCTGGAAGACAAGCCATTCGGCAGCGTCGGCAGCGGCGGCCCCGTCACTCTCCCTGATCCGAACATCGTGGCCAATGGCGCGTGGTATTCGGGCAGCCCCTACCTCGGACCTGACGCGAACCTGCGCTCGGTGGGTGCAACACCAATCCCGCCATTCGGCACGATCGCCAACGATCCTGGTTCTGAAGCCGGGTTCGCCTACATGTGGCACTCGCACAACGAGCGAGAGATTACGACCAACAATATCTTCCCAGGCGGAATGATGATGATGATGCTGGTGGACCCCTGGGTCTTTAGCATCGACGAAGCGAAATAGGTGAGGACCAACATGATGAATATCAAAATGCTCAAGGCGAATCTGATCCGTTCAGGACTCGCTGCATCCGCTCTCCTGTTCGCCAGTGGTGCTGCTCTTGCCCAAAGCGCTGTCACGCTGACTGCGTCATCGCAATCTGCGGCCATGCCGGATGGCAATAGCGTGCCGATGTGGGGTTACACCTGCGGTGCGGTGACCGGAACCGGTGTTTCGTGCACAGCCTTGAATGGCTCTGCCCAGACCGGCAGCTGGCAGCCCCCGTTGATCCGCGTGCCGGCAGGTTCGCCGTTGACCATCACTCTGTTCAACCAGCTACCTGCCAAGGTTCCGACATCGCTCGTCGTCGTGGGTCAATTGGGGGGCGGCTTAGGCGCGAATCCGAAGCGCATGGCCAGTCCCACTCATGGTCCTCAGGGCACCACATGGCCGGGCACGCTGGGTGGCACCGGCCCCAATGATCCCACCTTCACACCGCCCGCACAGGTGGACAGAGTGCGATCATTTGGCGTTGAAGTTCTTTCCGGTGGCAGCAGCGATGCATTGGTCTGGAACAACCTGCGTCCGGGCACCTACCTGATCGAGTCGGGCACCGAACCTTCGATACAAGGACCGATGGGGTTGTACGCCGTGTTGGTCGTGACCGACCCCGCCGTCACGCCGACAGCCTACGGAGCCACGTTCGACCAGGATGTGCCGCTGCTGTTCAGCGAGATCGACCCGGCGCAAAATGCCGAAGTCGCACAGGTCGTGCTGAACGCCGCTTTCTCTGAAACGGCCGTATGGGATGGGCAGGTTGGAAAATGTGGTGATGTGGGCGTATCCGCCGCTGCGCACTCCTGCTATCCGCCCGCTGTGAATTACAGCCCGCGCTATTACCTCATCAATGGAGTTTCGTTCGACGCCGGCAATACAACCGCCTCCGCGATGGCGGTTCCCGCCACCGCGACTCAAGGGCGCGTTCTGCTGCGCTTCGTCAATGCAGGCTTGCGCATGCATGTACCGTCGGTGGTTGGTGCGCCCCTGACGCTACGGGCCGAGGACGGCAACAAGCTGCCCGGACTTGCGCGCGTGCAAAACGAGGTGTTCCTCGCGCCGGGTAAGACCTTTGATGTAACCATCCAGCCGGCCGCGGATACCACGACCCCGGGGCAATACAAGCCCGCGACCTATCCGGTGTTCGACAGGGCCCTGGGTCTTTCCACCAACAACCAGCTCGACGGCGGCATGCAGGCTTACCTGCAGGTGGCCGGCGGCGCGACGTCCGGAGCGGGGTCGGTTGCGCAACTCAATCCGGCAACCGCGGTCACCGACAGTTATTCAGTCGTCGGCAATTCGATCGCGATTTCCGATCCGGCCAAAGGCGTTATGGCCAATGACTCGGGCATTTACGGTGTTGCCATTTCGGGTACGCCGGCCGGGATGTCAGTAAGCCTGAACCCGAACGGCACTTTCACGGTGAGCGGCTTCACGACCGACGCCGACTTCAACTATTGCGGCAACGGCGCGGTGAGTGGCGCTGCCTGCGCGGTCGTACACTTGTCGGCCTGCACGGCCACGACCTGCGTTGGTTCAAAGCCGGTGGCCAAAGCCGTGCAATTTACCAGCAACGTTGCCACGCGTTACATCTCATCGACGCCTGGCGTGCTGGGCGACAACGTGAAGAACCCCAGCGGCTTCGCACTCGCCGCCGCGCTGGTTGGAACGCCGGCCGGCATCACGATGAATGCAGACGGCTCCTTCACGGCTGCAGGTCCTGGCACCGACTGCCCCACGCTGATTCCCGCGGCACCCACCGGCGCAAGCTGCGTGCAGTTCCAGTACGAGGCGAAGACGTCGACCGGGTTGACCAGCGATCCCGCGCTCGCGACGGTCGTGTTCCTGCCGGCCTCGAACCTCGCAGTCAACGTCAAAGACGCCAAGAACGGCGTGGGAATCACCGATTTTCGCTGGATCATCGAAGAGGACCAGACCGTCAAGGTTGATCCCAAGTGCCAGGTGAACGTCAATCCGCGGCCGCTTGATTCGTTCAATCGTCCGTGTCCCGCGCTGCCGGTTATGAGCCAGGGCTACAATTTTCACACGGCCCACATGCCGGTGGTGGCAGCCGGTTGCGTCGGCACGATTTCCTGCGAACTTGGACAGACCCTGGGCGGGGCACCGGCTGTGTGCGATGTCGGCGACGGCGCGTGCCGTTTGGGTGATAGCAAGGCGCCACTGGATCCCCGCGCGGTCCATCTCGACAGCAACAAGCATTACTTCATCTCGATTCTGCCGGGTGACGGTGTCAACGCCACTATCGGCGGAGCCACCGGGCCTGTGACCGACCCGACTGTTGTTGGCGGCGTGCGCCAGTTCGACATTGCAATGGACTGTGGCGACTACGCTCCGGGCAATCCCGCATGGATAGCCGGCGATGTCGGCGCCATTTGCGGTCATGCCATGGGCGGCGCGCCGATCGCCGTCAACCAGTCTTCAGTGGACATCAAGCTGCAGCGCACGCCACTGCCCACCGCGAAGATCTCCGTGCAGGTCTACCAGGACGACAATCCGCTCAATGGCGAGAACGACGCCGGCGGCGGAGTGGACGTGTTGGCCCCGAATGAGCCGGGCCTCGGCGGATTTGAAGTCAAGCTCTTCGACCAGGCCGGCGGCCTGGGTGATGCGACGGGCCAGATCACCTACGACATGTTCAACATGCCGGTGTCCAACGCACTGGCCGGCAAGAAAGACCCGGTCACCGGCAATGATGCCTGCCCGATCACCAAGCGCAGCGATGGCCTGGTGGGAATGATTCCGGCTTGCCCGACCTATGAATCCGACGGCAAGACGCTCTCGCCGCTGGCAGGTCAGGTCGTCATCGCCAACCTCTATCCGGGCCTTTACGAAGTGGTTGCGTCGCCTTCCGCCGACCGCATTGCGCGCGGTGAGGAATGGCTGCAGACCAACACCCTCGACGGCGGCAAGCCGCACGAGGCATTCATCAAGCCCGACGAACCTGGCTACTTCCAGGAATTCGGCCCCGGTGGCTATCACGTTTCGATCGGCTTCGCCAATCCGAAGGTCATCAACAATCGCAAGGCCGGCTACTGCTCGGGCCGGACCGGGGATCAAGCGTGCACCCACAAGTTGACGGTGCACGTGACCAATGCACACATGAGCCGCACGCCCGATCAACGTACCTACAGCAGCGAAAGCTACGACCATTACGCGTTCACGCAGTGCTACGTCTCGATCGGACCAGCCGACGCCGAGGACTTCGCGTTCAAGAAATGCGATCTGACCCAGGTTAATGGCAAGACCGTTGCCACGGCGAACTTCGACAACATGCCCAACGGCGTGTACAAGATTTCCGTTTTCGACCAGTGGAACGACATCATGCTCGACGGCCTGGTCGGCACCATTTCGGTCAAGGGTGACACCGTTGAGACCCTGCCGGTCACGCAGTGGCGCACTAACCTTGCCACGCGCACCTTCATCGACAATGGCTGCGGTCCGACGGGTACGGCGGCAAATGCGGGCGATGGCGTCTCGCAGGACTGCGAACCGGGTCTCGCGTTGGTCAACACCAACATTCACTACCGCGACGGCAGCGTTGGCTTTTTCAACAACACCGACCTGAACGGTTATGCCGGCTTCAACGAAGTATTCCCCTTCATGAACTGGCTGGTGGTGGATACCTCGTCGACGCGCTACAAGGTCACCGGCGTGCACGCGGTGTACGATGCCGGCGGCCCGGTCGATGGTTCTGCAGCGCAGCCTGGCGTCACGAACTGGACGCCGTCGGATCTTGCCGCCAATGTCGCCAACACCCAGGTGCGCGTGCCATTGCCGCGGGATCTGCGGATGCCGGGCGCGCGTTATTGCGACAATGCGGATTGTTCGCCGACCGACACTGGCGCCAGCGGCGGTCAGTCGACCGGCGCGGTGTTCCCGCCTCAAGCGTGGGGCACGACCATGGGCTGGCAGGGGTTGCTTGGCCAGAATACGTTCATCGAATTCGGCGTGAAGCCCTTCAAGGCGTCCGCGGGCACCGCTCCGGCCGAGAACGGCGGTATCAGCGGCATGGTGATCTACGCCTCGACGCGGCCGTTCGATGATCCGGCTCTCTCGTTGCAACTGAGCTGGGAGCCAGGCATCCCGCGCGTCAAGGTCAACCTGTACAAGAAGGAGGTTGATGCCTCCGGTCATGAGAAGTTGACGCTCGCGGATACGACCACCACCGCAAGCTGGGACGATTGGTCCCAGGGTTTTCGCAAGGGGGCCGATGGCACCACCCTGCTGACAGCCGGCACCGCCGACAAAGCAGGCAAGGTACCGAACATGAACTGCCCCGGCCAGGCCGGCGACAGTCCGTTCTTTGCCACGTTGAAGGACAGCAAGCAGTGGCTGGATGCCGACGGCAACACCTTGGCCTACCACTCGCAGTTCAAGTGCTACGACGGCTGGTCGCAGCTCAACCAGGTGCAGCCGGCGCCCTATGACGGCCTGTACAAGTTCCCGAGCGTGGTCGCGATCGACCCCGCGAACGGCAAGTCTGCCAAGTCGAACTGCCTGACGTGCGTCCCTAATCCGGATGACGGCACGCCGATGTTGCCCGCCGGCAAGTACGTGGTCGAAGTGGTGATGCCGCCCGGCTACGAGCTCGTGAAGGAAGAGGACAAGAACATCCTCTTGGGCGATGTGTACATTGCACCGGTCACGCAGCAGTTCGGCGGCCCCGGCAACATTTTCATCATGCCTGACCAGGCAGCCGTCAACGCGTCCTACAACCCGAACAATCCGGGTTCGCTGAACCTTACGACCAATCTGGGTGCAACACCGCGCCACGAGGGTGACACCGGCAGCATCGAGTCGTTCTGGCCCTGCGTCGGCGCCGAGCGCATCGTGCCCGACCTCAACAGCCTGTACCCGGGCGCCGGGCAGGCCGCACCGTTTGCCGGTGCCAAGCGCCGGTTGTGCGATCGCAAGGAAGTGACCTTGCAGAACGAGGCTGCTGCGCTGGCCAAGTTCTACATCTTCAGCTCCACGCACATTGCCGGCCATTTCACCGGCACAATCACCAACGACTTCGCGGCCGAGTTCGATCCGTTCTCGCCTCAGTTCGGTGAAAAGTTCGGCCCGCCGAACCTGCCGGTCGCCATGCGCGATTTCACCGGCAACGAAGTGGCACGCGTGTACTCCGACCAGTGGGGCATCTACAACGGCCTGTACTTCTCGAGCTACAGCGTCAACCCGCCGAATCCGACGGGCTACGTGCCGCAGATGTCGATCGCGTGCATGAACGACCCGGGTCCGATCCTTGGCCCGGATGGCACGACGATGATCACGGATCCGGCGTACAACCCGGCCTACAGCAACTTCTGCTACGAGACCCCGTTCATGCCCGGCTTCACGGCCTACATGGACACGCCGGTCATCCCGACGCAGTCTTTTGCCGACGGCTACAACCTGCCGGATACCGAGTATCCGGACGGAACTCCCACGATTGGCAGTGTGGTCAGCGATAGCGCCAAAGGTCCGTGGATCCGCTGGGCGGGTTCGACGCCGGCCAGGGTTGCCTTCAGCATCAGCGGTGTTGATCCGCAAGGAACCACCATCGACCAAGTGACCTCGGTCACGATCGGTGCCACCACCGTGACGACGGGTCCCATCGCTTGTGTCGCTTCGGCTGGATGCCCGTCGGCCACCACCACCAATGCGATCCGGGGACGGAATACCTGGATGGCGCAGCAGGTGGCGGCGAACATCAACGCCGGCACCAGCGGCTATACCGCGACGTCCACCAATGCATCCGCAACCGCTCCTTATCCGGCTTCGGTGACCATTACGGCGCCGCTGGGAACCGGAGCCGATACGAGTGCCGTGGTAGTGACACAAGTCGGCCTCACCGTTCCTGCGACGCTGGCCATGGCCGGCGGCTCAGGCACAGCGCCCAGTGGCACGCTGACCATCAATTGCCCGGGCGGAGTGGCGAACGACTGCAAGAAGGAAGTGCAGAACCCGAACTACTCGGGGCCCAATGCCACGGTTGCGCCCTACAATCAGAAGACCATCACCCGGCAGTACGGCTTCGGCAATCAGTGCACCAGCCCGGCCGCTGGCAGCCCCACGTGCAACACGCTCTCGAGCGTGACCATTCGCGGTGTAACGGCACCGGTGACCGGCTGGTCGACCACTTCGATCACGGTGTCGGTGCCGGCCGGAATCGCGCCTTGCCGCGTGCAGCAACGCGGTCAGACGGCCACGCTTTGCGGTGAAATGGTCATCACGGCGGGTAACGGCAAGCAGTCCATCGACGCCATCACGGTGACGGTGGGCGGAAGCGAACCCTGGGTGGTGACGCCCAACGACTTTGCCACCAACACCGGCGGTGCTGTCATTGCGCCGGCGGGCAAATCGGTCAAGGACTATACGACCAACCTCGGCCGTATGTTCTTCAGCCCGATCCAGACGGCGATTGACAGCGCCAATCCCGGTGACCTCATCCTGGTGCAGCCAGGCGTCTACCGCGAGAACCTGATCATGTGGAAGCCGGTGCGCCTGCAGGGCGTGGGCGCCAACTCGGTGACCATCAATGCCGATGCGCATCCGGCCGGCAAGATGGACCAGTGGCGCCGTCAGGTGGTGTGCGCCTTCGGCCTCGATCTGGACGGCAGACCCAATCTGAATAACGTACAGGCCAACTTCGACCCCACTGGTAAATACACCTGCCCGAACGCCATGTTCTTGAAGGCGGATCGCATCCCCTTCGAAGCCATCACGGGCTGGGATGCGTCTGGTAACGGCAACCTCGCGCAGGTGCTCCAGGAGCCCACGCTGATGGGTGCCTATGAAGGCGCCGGTATCACGGTGGTGGGCCGCGGTGTGCGCGTCCCCCGCCTCAGCACCGACTTCTGGGGTGCAGATCCCACGGCGGCCGGCGCTTTTGCCGCCGGCAGCCGCTACCTGACGGCCGGAGACTGCGACAGCACCGGCGGAACTGATCTGAACAGGAATTACGCCACTTCGAACTACCATTGCAATCCGTCGCGCATTGACGGTGTGTCAATCATCAATAGTTCGCAGGGCGGCGGCGGCGTGTTCGTGCATGGCTGGGGACACAACCTCGTAATTGCCAACACGCGCATCCAGGGCAATCACGGTACGCTGGCCGGCGCAATCAACCTGGGCAATGGCGAGACACCGCCGGTGTTCCTCAATGACGGCGCCACCTGCGGTGCGGGTGTCACGACGCTGTGCCCGCCAATTCCCGAAGGCACACCGACTGGCGCCGCCATTCCGTTCGGTTTCAACACCAGGGTTCATATCCATAACAACATGCTCTACAACAACGCCTCCATCGGTGATGCGCTGTTCACGGGCACGCCGGCCGGAGCGGGTGGCGTCACAGTCAGTTCGGGTGGTGACAACTACCACATCCATCACAACTGGATCGCCGGCAATTTGTCGACCGGCGATGGCGGTGGCGTGCAGACCCTGGGTGTCAGTTTCAATGGCCGCATCACCAACAACTACGTGCTCTTCAACCAGAGCACGAATCCGACGCTGCCCACCAATGGTGGCGGCATCGTGATCCAAGGCGCCAATGAGCCGCGCTCGATCAACGGCCAGGAGTGCGGTGCGGCCACCGACGTCGACTGCCCGCCTGGGTTGGGCGATGGCACCGGCGCTAACCTCATAATCGACGGCAACCTGATTCTCGGCAACAGTGCCGAGAGCGGCAGCGGCGGCGGCATCAGCCTGCTGAGCATCAACGGCAGCGAGATGATTGCCTTCCCGCTGCAGAACTCGCGCTGGTACGGCGTCACGCTCAGCAACAACATCATTGCCAACAACGTGGCTGGCTGGGATGGCGGTGGCGTGTCGATGCAGGATGCGTTGAAGGTGACGCTTGCCAACAACACCATTGCGTCCAATGACACGACGGCTTCGGCCGGAGCGCTGTTCAAGACTCTCGGTGCGATAAATACCGGTTCGACGCCGCCTGGTTGCCTGAACTTCCCGGCGCAGCAGCAGAACCTCGTCTGCCCGCAGGATGGTGCACCGCATTCGCCACAGCCCGCGGGTTTGGTGACGCTGGCGCACACGCCGAACCTGATCGAGGCGATCGGCACGCTGTCCAGCGTATTGGGTGTCAAGGTCCTCTGCCCGGCCCCGACGGGGCAGGGCTTCGGCTACACCGGTACGCTTGGGGCCAATGGCGACTGCATGAAGGTCTCCAAACCTCGCTTGGTCAACGATCTGTTCTGGCACAACCGCGCGTTTGAAGTGAACGTGGTGGACGTGGCGGGCAATATCGTCGGCAATGGCGATGGCACCGGGACGCCCACGGGCACCGGCCTGCTGTCGCAGCAGAACCTGATTGCCGTGATGCCGCTGCTGAACCAGTCGAAGACCGGTGAGTGTGCAGTGCCGACGACCGGCACCGTGCCGGGCACGTTCTACTACGACATGGGCTTGCGCACGGACGACGTGCTTGCCGGCAACGCCAGCTTCACGGCCAACAAGTTGGTGTCGTACTACTCCATCATCAGCGGTGACCCGCAGAACGTGGTGACGAAGAACAATCCGGTTACCGCCACCGGCACGCCGTTCATCGCCGAGTACTGCAATGGCGCGCGTGTGGCGCCTGAGAAGGGCGATGCGTTCAAGGGTTACAACGCACCTCCGGGCGCGTCGGAAACCACGGGTCTTGCCACGGTGTTCGTGTTCAACGGCATCAGGCCCACGGCGACGGTCGACGAAGGCCACAACTGGCTGAACCTGACCTACGGTCCTTTGACCCTGAATCGTTCTGCGGTCAATACAAGTGCGGCGGACGCGCCTGAACTGATGGTCGCCTCGGCGAGCATCGGAGCCGTTGGTGGCGCCTATTCGATCACCGGTATCTCGGATGCAGCCGGGGCCGGCATCGTCAATGGACTCACGCCCGCGACTGACTTCTTCGGCCGTCCGCGTTTTGCAGCCCAGACCTCGGTCGGTGCAGTGGAAGTGGCGGTCGTGCCGCCGGTGTTGACCTCGATCTCACCGAGCAGCGGTGTACAAGGCGCTACGGTGCCGGTCACTCTGACCGGTTCGGCACTCGCCCGTACCAGCGTGATCAACGCTGGCGCCGACATCAACTGCGCGATCACTGCGGCTACGAGGACCTCCGTGTCGGCAAACTGCGCGATCGCCGCGAGTGCGGCGACGGGTGCGCGGGACGTCACCGTGACGACGCCGGGCGGGACCAGCAATGCAGTGACCTTTACCGTCAACGTGGCACCGCCGAATTTGACTCTGATCTCGCCAACCAGCGGCATTCAGGGCAGAAACGTAACGGTGACATTGACGGGCACGGGCCTCAGCGGGACCAGCCTGGTGACGGTGTCGGGTACGGGTGTTAGCTGCACCATCAACGGCACGCCGACGGCGACTTCCGTCTCGGCGAGCTGCGCCATCGCGGCGACTGCCGCCACGGGTGCGCGGACCGTGACCGTGACGACGCCGGTCGGCGTCAGCAACGGGTTGAGCTTCACCGTCAACCTGCCGCCGCCGCCAGCGCCGAACCCGGCCCTGAATTGTCCGAACACCTGCATTGGCGGCTCCTCCACGTCTTGGGGTGCAGTGAGCGGCAATGTGACGAAAACGTTCACGCTGTCTAATTCGGGACCTGGGGCGTTCAAGATTTCAGCGATCAGCGCGGCAAAGCTTGGCGGCGGCAATGGCATCTATACCGTAACGGGTGGAACCTGCGTCGTCGGCAACACCGTCAGCAATGGCGGCAGCTGCATCGTCATCGTCAACTTCAATTCTCAGAGCAATTTCAGTATCACGCTCGGAAGACTGACGGTGACGGGCACGGCATCCGATGGTTCGGGCAGCTATTCCGCGAGCCGCGCACTGGCGGGCTCTTGAGGAATTGAATGACTGATGACAGTACGTCGAGACGGCTGTGGCCTGGAGGGTGCCTCCAGGCCACACCACCCCTCCCGACGCGTGGTAGCGCGGGGATTGGGCTGCACCTCGGAAGCGCAGCGCGTGGAAATGGTGGCCACAGCCGCGTCAGGCAACTGATACTCGCGCTGCTCTGGGTCACGTTTGCAGCCTGGCAAGCAACCCTGCCGGCGCAAGCAACGCCTCTCGACGATCGGATAGCATTGATGACGCGGGAACTCGATCTCAACGACCATCAGCAGGCGGAGCTCAAAAGCGTGTTGCTCGACCAGCGCGAACAGCTGCTGGCCTTATGGAACGATACGAGCGTGCCCGCTGCCCTGCGCGTGAGCAGGACGCAGGGCCTCGCAGACAGGACCGCCGACCAGATCCGGGCCCTGCTCAACGACGAGCAACGCAAGAAGTACATCCAGCCGCGCAAGCGCACCGTACAGGTTGGAGCGCCGGGGGCAAATGTGGACTCCTGGCAAAGTCCAACCAAGTCCCCCTAGCGGACGGAGCAAACGAGGCGTGTTGCCTTGACTCGGGTGCACCGCTTAGGCAGGGTGTAGCGCGAAGAGATGGCACCAAAGCATGCGACCATGAACCACTTGTTTGC
This sequence comes from Pseudomonadota bacterium, assembly GCA_025357635.1. GTDB lineage: Bacteria > Pseudomonadota > Gammaproteobacteria > Steroidobacterales > Steroidobacteraceae > TMP-86. The sequence goes on along the minus strand of JANXOV010000105.1, from coordinate 27,588 downwards.
CTTAGTTTTCGTTGTCTCCGTGACGTTATCCGTGGACGCGGTGGCTTCACCGGCCAACGCCGCTGCACCGGCTCATTCGAAAACTGCGAAGCACGTCACACGCCGCGCCGCGGGCATGCCCGAGGGGGCGCGGCAGTATTACGCCAACACCTGGGGAGTGGACCGGCTGTCGGCTAAGCTTGCCGAGTCCGGACAACTGGTGCGTTTCGATTACCGGGTGATCGACGCGGTGAAAGCCGCTCCGCTCAGCGAACGTGCCGCGACTCCGCAGATGTTGGATGAGATCTCGCGCGTGGTGCTGCAGGTGCCCGTGATGGAAAAGGTCGGCCCATTGCGTCAAGCGATGACCCCGGTAAACGGCAAGACCTATTGGATGACTTTTTCGAACAAAGGCGATCATGTCAAGCAGGGCGACCGGGTCAGCGTCGTGATCGGAGCGGTCCGTATCGACGGGTTGATCGTGCAGTAGCGCTCTGGCGCCAGTTTCACCAAGGAGTTTTTGATGTCACGAGCAAGATTTGCGGGTGTCGCGCTGCTGGCGCTGACCTCGATATGCACTGGCAGCGCACTGGCTGCAGCGCCGAAAATGACCGCCGCCGAGATCGTCGACCGCAACATCGCGGCGCGCGGCGGCCTCGCCCCCTGGCAGGCCGTGAAGACGCTGAGCTGGTCGGGCAAGATGGACGCCGGCGGCAACAATCAGCCGCGCTACAGCGCTCCGGGAATGCCGCCGCCGCCGCCCCCGTCCAACACCCCAGCAGAACAGGTGCAGTTGCCGTTCACGCTGGAGCTGCAGCGCGGTCGCAAGTCGCGTCTGGAGATCATATTCAACGGCCAGGCCGCGGTGCAGGTCTACGATGGCGCCCAAGGCTGGAAGCTGCGGCCATTTCTGAATCGTAACGACGTGGAACCCTACACGGCGGAGGAATTGAAAATCGCAGCCGCTCAGTCTGACCTCGACGGCATGCTCATCGGCTATGCGGCCAAGGGTACGCGCGTCGAGTTGGCGGGTACGGAAATGGTCGAAGGCAAGGAGGCCTATAAACTCGCGCTCACACTGAAAGGCGGTGAGGTGCGGCATGAGTGGATCGACGCGACTTCGTTCCTGGAAGTGAAGATCGAGGGCACCCCGCGCCGGCTGGATAAGAAGGTGCATGCCGTATCGGTCTACCTGCGCGATTATAAATCCGTCAACGGTCTGCAGATTCCGCACGTGATCGAAACCGTGGTGGACGGGGTGCAGCGTACCGAGAAGATTCGTATCGACAAGGTGGTGGTGAATCCGCCGCTTGCGGCATCGCGGTTCACCAAGCCGACGTGATCGGAAGGGGTGCCGTCATGAAAAATCTGGCCCTTGCCGGCGGCTGTTTGACGCTCGCTTGTGGTTTTGCGTTGGCGGCTGCTGCTCCCGCCCCGCTACCGTCGGTGATGCCTGCCGGTGAGCTGACCGCTGCTCAGATCGTGGAAAAGAATGCGCGCGCCCGCGGTGGAGTTGAGGCGTGGAGCAAGATCAAGACCATGGCCTGGGCAGGCCATATTGAAAGCGCTGCGGTGCCGGGGCGCGAGATGCCATTCCTGCTCGAGCAGCAGCGTCCCAATCAGACGCGCTTTGAAGTCATGGCGCAAAACCAGCGGTCGGTGCGCATTTATGACGGCAGCAACGGCTGGAAGTTGCGTCCGCTCGGTAATGGCGCCCCGGAACTGACAGCTTACAGCGAGGATGAACTGAGTTTCGCGCGCGATGCGCAGGTGATCGACGGGCCGCTGATGGATGATGCCGCCCGCGGTGCGGCCATCGGGCTGATCGGCATCGATGCAATCGAGGGCCGCAAGACCTACAGGTTGCAGGTGACACTGCCCTCGGGCGTCAGGCACCGCGTCTGGGTCGATGCCGAGACCTTCCTCGAAGCCCGCTTCGAGCGCGATTTCCGTAACGCGGCCGGCCGGTCGGGCGTGGCCTCAGTGAGCTATCGCAGTTATCAGGCCTTCGAAGGCCTGCAATTGCCCACGACGATCGAAATGGTCTCGGCCGACGGCGGAACGGTCAATAGACTGGTGATCGAAAAGATCGCGCTCAATCCTCAGCTTGATGCGCGCATGTTCAGCAAGCCTGACGTGCCCACCACGCGTCACCGCGGTGTTACCGTCGACACGCGCAACCCGCCCCCGGCTGGCGCGAACGCAGCGCCGCGGCCGCGCCATTGACGGATGACGTTATGTCACCCGTCACGATGCATTGCACCGGTTGTGCGATGACAGGATGACTTCGGTCCGCTCGCATTAAGCGGGAGTCCATTGTGCGGCCAGCCCGACTGACGACTGTCCGCTTGATCCGTGGGGGCGGAGCGGGCAGGGTGAGTGTTTGGCCTGGCCTTGAAGCGGATCTCATGAGGAGCATTTGATGTCACGAGCCAATATGTTCAATGTCGCAATCGCAGCGCTGGCGCTCGCTGCGGGCAGCGCGGCGGCGAGTGACGCAGAGTTGATGGCGCAGAATCCGCCGGTCCGTTCGCAGTTGCTGATCTCCACGGTGCAATACACCGTGCCGGACATCAAGCTCGTGCGCGATGACAGCAAAGCCGTGTCGCTGCCTGATGAGATCAACGACGGGCGTCCGGTGCTGCTGAACTTCATTTTCACCAGCTGCGGTTCGGTCTGTCCGCTGATGAGCGCGATCTTTGCGCAGTTTCAACAGCGACTCGGCGACGACAGCGGCAAGGTGCATTTGATGTCGATCTCCATCGACCCCGAGCAGGACACCCCGGAGCGGCTGCGTGCGTATGCCGCGCAGTTTGAGGCAGGCCCTGGGTGGCAACATTACACTGGGACTCTCGCCACGAGTCTGGCCGCGCAACGTGCCTTCGATGTGTACCGTGGCGATAAGATGAGCCACGCTCCGGTGACGCTGCTGCGCGTTGCGCCGGGCCAGCCATGGCGGCGCATCGATGGACTGGTGACCCCGGATCAACTGATGCGCGAGTACCGTACGCTGCTCGCAGCCCGGTGAGAGGCCGCTTGATCAGTCGATCCATGCGCGGTTTCGCTGCCCTCGGACTGGCCCTCGTGTGGGCATCCTCTGCGCTTGCGCAGAAGCCGCCTGAATCCGTCGGCGAGGCCATTTACCGCCATGGCGTCTTGCCCACGGGCGCGCCGCTCGAGGCCGACCGCGACCCTGGTGTGCGCATCAGGGGCGCCGCGGCAGCCTGCGTCACTTGTCACCGGCGCAGCGGCCTGGGCATGATGGAGGGCCGTCAGACAATCCCGCCCATCGCCGGCAGTTATTTGTTTCATCCGCGCGCCGGCACCGTCGATGATCTGGACCTGCCGTTTGTGGAAGGCATGCGGCCCGATCGCGACCCGTACACGGAAGCGACGCTCGCACGCGCGATCCGCGAGGGAGTCCGCGCGGATGGCAACAAGCTGAGCTACCTCATGCCGCACTACCGGCTCGATGATGCGGCGATGACGGAGCTGATCTCCTACCTCAAGAAGCTCTCGCCCGGCGCGGTGCCGGGCGTGACCGATTTGGTGCTGCATTTTGCCACCATTGTCACGCCCGATGCGGATCCAGTGAAGCGCAAGGCCGTGCTGGAGGTGCTCACCAAGTTCTTTGAAGACAAGAATCACTACGTGCGCGCCCAGAGCCCGCGGCTGCGCTCTTCACGCCGGATGATGTTCAAGGTCAACCGCCACTGGGAGTTGCATGTCTGGGAACTGACCGGTGCGCCCGAAACCTGGGAAAAGCAGCTGCACGCAAAGCTTGTCGCCGAGCCGGTGTATGCGGTGATCTCCGGAATCGGCGGCAAGACGTGGGCACCGGTGCATCGTTTTTGCGAGGAGGCTGCGCTGCCGTGTCTTTTTCCTAATGTCGAGCTTCCGGTCGTCGCGGAAAACGACTTCGACAACTTGTATTTCTCCAAGGGCGTGCTGCTCGAGACCGAGTTGATCGCGCATGAACTCAAGGGGCGGCGCGCAACGGCCGGGGTGCACCGGGTCGTTCAGGTCTATCGCGCAACCGACGTTGGCAAGGACCCGGCCGCCCCGCTTGCTGCGGAATTTGCCGGCGAAGGGCTGACATTCATAAACCGCAGTATTCCGGCCCGTGCGCACGCGCGCGAACTGTCGGCGGCGGTGCGCAAGATAGAACCTGGCGATGCGCTCGTTCTGTGGTTGCGGGCCGAAGACATCGCCGCACTGGGATCCCCGCCGCCCGAGTTGTCGACAGTGTTCATGTCCGGACGGATGGGGGGTCTGGATCGAGCGCCTCTGCCGGCCGCCTGGCGCGACCTCACTCGTCTTGCGTATCCGTTTGACCTGCCTGAGCGCAGCCGTGTTCGCCTCGACTACCCACTCGGCTGGTTTCGGATCCGGCAGATTCCGGTGGTCGCTCTGGAGGAGCAGACCGATACCTATCTTGCCTGTGGCATCGTCTCAGACACGATCAACCACATGGTTGACACCTTCGTTCGCGATTATCTGGTCGAGCGCGTCGAAACGATGCTCGAGCATCGCATCATCACCGGCCATTACCCCCGGCTTGCACTTGCGCCGGGTCAGCGTTTTGCCTCCAAGGGCGGGTACCTGGTGCGCTTCGCCGACCCAACCGGCAACCGCGTGGTTGCCGACAGCGCCTGGATCGCCCCATAGGATCTACTTGGCGCAGGCCCTCAGGCGCCGCGCCGTCAGCAACTCCTTTTGGACGACGGCGTTCGTGTGGGTTTCCGTATCGCCCCGGTAGGTACCGTCGCTGTTGACGGTTATGGCGCTGTTTGTTTACAGCGCGATGCCGTTCTTCTGGCAGCTCGAACCATACGTCAAACGAGCGCCATCGCGTTTGAGCGGAGTCAGCTGACAGGCGCTTACGGCAAGCGAGCTGCATTTCTTTTTGATGTCCTCGCTTGGACTGGAGCACCGCTGCACGGTCTGCTGCGAGATCGGCGATCATAGTCACCGAACTCAACGTCAGGCTGGACTATGCAAAAAAATTATTGATGGCGCTCGGGTTTGCACTCACGTTTGATTCGGCCATGCGTGCAAACACCCCGGTGAATCTGCAAGTGCTCGGATTGGTGGAGGGCGTATTGTCCTATTGCGCCGGACCTTGACCGGCGGGGCGAGCGATGAGCCGTTGGATAAAGCGAAAAACAACCCTGATTATCACGCCAGTCGCAAGCTGATGCACGGCACCTTCCGCGAAATGCCGCTCAGCGATGCGATGCGGCTGTGTACCGAGGCGATCAAGTAAACCGCAGCATCCGCGCGTCTTACGGCTTGCGCAAGACGCGAGCGCGTCTCGGCTGATACAAGAACTGCCAGTCGCAATAGCATTCCTGATCCTGGAAGGCGGCGTCCTCAATCTCAAAGTTGGCCTTCTTGATCGGCGTTGCGATGGAGCTGCTGGCGACACCGATGATCTCGCCGTCGTCGGTCCGGATCAGGTTCCAATCGTCCTTACCGGTGATTGGGTCGCGGTATATCTGCCGCAAGAAGTGCCGCGGCACCGGCGAGCGATCGTCATCGACGAGATTCTGCAATTCCCGAGGGTATCGAAAGCCCGCGCCGGCGGCGGCGTAGTATGCGGCAATCGCGTTGCGAAACTGGTGCCCGATGAACAGCAGTTCCACCTCCTTTTCGCGCTGTGCGGAAAGGCTCCACAGGCTTCCCGCGGCGCCGAGGGAGACGCCGAGGATGACGACGACGATGAGCATGCCGATGTAGGTGAACCCACCGCTGTGGCGCTGCCCTGCCAACACAAGGCGCTCACCACTCAAGGTACGGCGTCCCGTCCAAGGCGGTTCCCTTGGCTCCACTGTGCACATCGACGACTCCGGGGGCCTCGCCATCCTCCGACAGCGATGCAATCCAGGCACCCGCGGACTTGGTGAACGGGTCAACAGGAACGCTGCGGATGTACTTTCGCTCCACCAGGTTCTCCAGGGTCTCCGGATTGTGCCCCAGATCCGAACTGAACTTGTCGATTGCGTCCCGCAATATCGACAGGTCCTGACGCAGCACCGCCTCCTTCGACTTCTCCAGGCTCTTGAAGTAACGCGGCACCGCTATCGTCAACAGTGTTGCGATGATCGCCATGACGACGATCAATTCGATCAGCGTGAAGCCCCTCAACGGGGACCTACCATTCCCGATACGGTACGCCATTCAGGCCCACTCCTTGCGACAGTGAATGAATGTCGAACACGTCGTCCCCTGGCTGCGGCTCCGTCGGCGGGCTCTTGTAGCTGCGCAGACCCCATGTCTCGGCCGGCGGTGCGGCGCTGTCCGGGAAAAGCGGATCACGCGGCAGGCGTCGCATGAAATAGATTTTCTTGTTTTTCTCCGGATCACGGATGTCATCGACGCCGTTCACGAGCAAGTCCAGAGAGGCGGGGTAGCCGCTGGTGTCGGCCTCGATGGCAATCCGGCCCTCGTCCCCGGCACGCTTGTAGGCGTCTATGCCGGTGCGCAGGTCGCGCAGCGCCGTGCGCAGTTCGGATTCCTTCAGCCGCTGCGTGGCCATTTTCCCCAGCGGCATGGCGACCGTCGCCAGGAGGCTTACGATCGCCACCGTAATCACCAACTCGATCAGCGTGAAGCCGCGCGCACGCATTGCAGCCTAAGGCCCAATGGCGACTTTCAGAGGCGCGGGAATCTGTACGGGCACATTGGCGCCCGCGGCGCTGGATGCAGCGAACTGCAGCGTTATCGCGGACGCCGGGGCGGCCCCGATGGCCTTGAAGCGCAGCGTCAGGAAGCTGCCGTCGCCTTGCACTGGGGCCTCCTTGGTGGCTGGAACCACGAATTGCACGACGCCGGCGCGTTGATTGATTTGCGGCGGCATACCGCCACTCAGATTACCGGGGATGATTGCGCCGGCGTCCGCGCTGATCAACTGCAATGCCCGGCCTTCGAAATGCAACTGGGACTTGACGCGCGTCAGCGGCGTTTGGCTGGAAAGATTCACGGCCACGCTGAACTCCTGCCCGACTGTGGCGCTCGTGGCACCCGACCACGTCAAGGCGGGGCGCTCGCCGTCGGCGGCACTCTGCGGCTTTTCACTCGACAGCGGTACGGCGCTTGCGGCGTCATGGGCGGCGGATGCGGCGATGACTCCGGTGGCCGCAACGGCGCCAACTGCGGCGCCGGTCGCGTCGGCCGAGGACGATGATGCAACAGGCGCTGCCGCCGCCTCACTGGGCGGCGTAGCCGAGGTGGTTTGAGTCGCTGCAGCCGGTGCCGCCGATACGCTGCCCGCATCGCGCGAACTGGTGGCGGCATCGGATTGCGAACCCAGCGGGGCGCTGCGGATGTTGGATTCGGTGCCATACCAGAATTCGGTTGTCTCACTGGATGGGCGCGGCGCGGAGCGGATCACCCTGGGTGTAATCGACAGCACGATTTCGGTTTTCTGCTTGTCCGTTCGATTGGATCCGAACAGGCGTCCAAGGATCGGAATGTCGCCCAGTCCGGGGATATGGGAGGAATTGCGCGTGTCACTGTCTTGAATCAATCCCGCCAGAATCTGAGTTTCACCGTCCTTCAGGCTCAACAGCGTCTGCGCGTTGCGCGTTCCGATTTCGTAGGCCAGCGTTCCGGAGGTGCCCGTGGTCACCTGCTTGATGATGGAGCTGACCTCGAGGTTGAGCTTGATCGATACCGCATTGTCCAGATGCACGGTGGGTTCCACCTCGAGCGTCAAGCCGACGTCCAGATACTGCACATTGCCGGTGACAACCGCCGCTCCACTGGAAGTGGGCGTGACTGAGTTGGTGATGACCGGTACGCGCGAACCGATCAGGATCCTGGCCTTTTCACGGTTGCGCGCGCGAATGCGCGGGCTCGCCAGTGTGTTGGTCAATCCAACCTGCTTCAATGCGTCGGCCGATACCGTGAACGGAGTCAAGTCGATATCCGCTTTGGTCAGGTTTCCCACGCTTTCCAGATTCAGATTCTTCGGTGTTGAAATCGACGCGCTCGTCGGATAGTTGATGCCCAGCTGCTGCAGGTTGCTGCGGGTGATCTCCAGCACCTCGACCTCCAGCATCACCTCAGACTCGGCCAGATCCAATGAGGCGATCAGTTTTTCCGCCATGCGCACCGCTTCGGGCGTGTCGCGCATGATGAGCAGGTTTGCCTTGTCATCGACGAACAACGTCTTGGTGTTCAACACCGTTTTCAGAAGATCCTGGGCCTTTTTCGGGTCGGTGTTGGTCAGGTAAAAGGTCTTGACGATCTCGTCCTGATATTCCTTTTGCTTGGCCGCCGTGTTCGGATAGATCAGGACCATATTCTCGGACAGCATCTGCCGCGCCAGCTGGTTCTGCCCAAGAACGAGTTCAACCGCTTGTTCCACCGGGACTTGCTGCACGAATATCGTCGTCTTGCCATCGCTCTTGACGTCTTTGTCAAAAATGAAATTGATGCCGGTCTCCCGCGACAGCACCTCGAAGACCATCTTGGTGTTTGCGTCGCGAAATTGCAGAGTGACTGGTTTGTTGTTGCGGGCTTTCAGCCGTGGCGTGATCTTGATAGGGCCCTTGGCCGTGTCGATCTTGACCTGCATGGCGTTGGCCGGCGCGAAGCCCGGATCCTCGGCAAGGACTGCGCGAAGCTGGCTTTCCGCCTTTTCGAAATCCCGTGCTTCCAATGCTTGGCCGGCCTTTGCCACCATGACGGAGTGGCGGCGGTCTCCCGAGACGCCATCAAGTCCCCGCTGGGCTCTGTCATTCCCCGCTTCGATCACAAGCACTCGATGAAAATGGTGTTCAGCCTCGTCCAGCTTGCCCGCGCCGCGCGCTTTGTCCGCCTCGCCCAGCAGGCGCGTCACGATTTCGTCGTGGCGCGCCTTCAGTGCAAGCCGATAGTCCAGATTGCCGGGGTTCGCCCGTGTCGCCTGCTCGAGTTTGCTCAGGCCTTCCTCATAGTTGCCGTTTTCGATGGCTTTGAGTCCATCGCTCTGCAGGCGCGAGCCGGCGCAAGAGCTGGCCATTACTGCCACCATCAGCGTGGCGCCCATGCGTTTCAATAGTAAGCTCACGGAGAACCTCCAGCAGGCAAGCTCTGACGTGTCTTCAGAGGTTTGTATGTGAAAATCAAGTTCGACCCTTCCAATGCATCGAGAGAATATTCATCGTCAATTGAACTCCCGGCTTTGACGTCGTAGATCCGATCGCCGCGAGATAGAAAAAAGGTCGACTGTTCGCCCTCGGGCGTGTAACTGCCCAGGAACGCGAAGGGCAGCGGTGGCGCGATGGGTGCCGGCGGCACGTACGGCGGCGGGGGCGGCGGAGGCGGCGGAGGTGGCGGCGCGACGTACCAGGAGCGCGTCGCAAACAAATCTGCGGATGCCTTGGAGTCTGCAGTGCGATGGGCGAGCCGCGTCAGAAAAGCGGCCGCTCCGGCGCTCAGGGTGGAGTTAGGGGCAGAACCCTGCTGTGTGCGGGCCGGTCCCTTCTGCGGATTCTGTGCCGCCGCACTGGTGTCTTCGGCGGGCTGTCCGAAAATAGCCAGGGCCAGCGAGGCTGCGCCAATGACGCCGTAAATGATCATTCGCCGCGATGCGATGGTCGTCTTCATGAGTCGTTCCTGACGAACACGCTGAAGCGCAGATCCGCTGCGACGTTGTCATCTCCGACGGCCTTGCGCTCGATGCGCATGCCCTCGACCGCCGCGCTGGGTATGGCCGTCAAGACGGAATCGATGAACTGGCGGATATCCGGGTAATGTCCCTTGATCGGGAAAGTCATGCGGTATTGCGCCAGATTCCCGCCGCGAACCGGGCTCAATTCATAGCGGCCGCGATCCAGCGTCACATTCGCGGTTGCCGCGAGAGTGAAAACCTGCCCCACGACTGTCGGCAGTTCGCTGCGTCGGGGCAGGCTGCTCATGAACCGGCTCAACCGCACGGGAGCTGTTTCCGCCAGTCCACCGGGGCGGTGCGCCAACTGGATCTGGTGTTCCAATGCCATCAGCTGCTGGCGCTGCGGCAACAGGGCGGAGAAAAAGAAGATCACGGCAAACAGCAGCATGGCCGCGCCGGCCGCGCCGGTGCGGCCGATGCGATTCATCTGATAGACGAGCATCGGACCCGACCGCGTCAGGGCCGTGCCGAGCCGCTCCTTGAGCGGCAGGATCTGCGCCACGACGCGGTTCGTGCGCAACGCAACCGCCGTCGGCTGCGTCGGCTGAGTCACCGGTCCGATGGGTTCAACTGCGCTCACGTGGAGACTTTCCAGTCTGCGGAGAGTTGAAAACGCACCGGCTGATCGCGATCTTCCGTGCGCACCTCGTGGCTGTCCAACATCGGAAAGCGCAAGGCGCGGCTTTTCTGCAACCGCTGGATGTAGGCAAGCGCCTTGCCCAGATCTCGTGCTTCGGCGACGATCCGGATACGTCCTTTTTCTTTGTCCGGCTCCACAGCCAGGACCGCCACGGTGCTTCCCTCGTCATGGCTCGCCGATTCCAGCTCCTGCAGCAACAGCGACCAGGGCGCGCCCAGCGCGTTGACGACGGGGCCCGCTCCTTCTATGGACGCGGCGCCGTTCGCGCCGATGGAGGCGTTGTGAGCCGACTCCAGGGCCTCCAGCCGCATTTCGAGTCCTTCGCGCCTGAGATTCTGCGCGTGAAACTGCAAGCCGGCGAACACCGCACCGACCGCGCCGAGCACGAGCACGCCGGCCCCGATCCATCCGCCGCGGCTGGGTTGGGGCTGAAAATCAAGCAGCAGCGGTTGCGCGCTCATGCATACATCCGCTGCAGCAGGGTGAATCGATCGGCGCCTTCAGCACCGGTCTCCTCGGTGAGCCATTCGAAGTCCTGATGCGCGCCGTTCGCCTGATTGCGCAGCCATTGCGGCGCATCCACGTACACTTTCGAGCCTTCGGCTGAGGTGCGCGCCAGTCGTCCGAAGGTCTGCAGGCGCTTCAGCTCCACCTCCCAATCATCGCCGATGCGCACGGAGCGCACGCAATCCCACTGAGTCGCGGTGAAATGAGCCGCCGCGAGTGAGCCCTCATCCAGCGTCACGAACCAGGCGCCGCCACGCGGCAGCCGCGCGCGCCAGCCGTTAAAGGCGGCGATCAGGTGTGGCTGCACGGACTTGATGCGCAAGCCGCGCGGTTCGGTGAGCATTCGGATCCGCTCGAGCAGGGCGCTGGGAATGGCGCAGGCCACCTGCGCTGTTCCCGGCGCCGATTCGCTCACCGTGACGGTCCATTGCGATACGATGTCGCCGAATGTGTTGGCCATGCACAGCCGCGCGTGTTGCATCCGCTCCGCCTCACTGCTCAGCTCGTCCGACCAGGGCACGATGACGTAACGAGCCCAATGATCCGCGAGAACCAGGCGCACATTGGCCTCGTGCCAGATTTCATCCTCCAGGCAATGTTCCAGGGTGGCGATGGCAGCCTCCCATTGATGCGTCTCGCGCGTATCGACGGCGATGTTGCGTTCAGCTACGTTGACGGGGCGGACACCGCGTTTCATGCGTGCCATGACGACGCGTTTCGGCGCCATGAACAGCCCGATTTCATCACGCCATAGTGGTGACACGATTGACCTCCTCGAGAGTCGTTTCCCCGTTCCGTACAAGGTCCAGGGCGGCGTCGCGGATGAAGCGCACGCCCGCGGTGACGGCCAGTTCTTTCAGTTGTCGCACCGGAACCCGAGCAATGAAGGCTTCACGGATTTCATCGTTCAGCACCAGCAGCTCGCCAATTGCCTTTCGGCCTCGATAGCCGCTGCCGCGGCAGTGCATGCAGCCGCGCCCGGCGCGGAAGTTGTACGCGGCGGTGGCAACCGCAGAGACGCCGGATTCGTCCAGCAGCTGGCGCGGCGGACGCACGCTTTCGGCGCATTGATCGCAAACGATACGGATCAGGCGTTGCGCCAGAATGCCGCTCAATGCGGACACGAAACTGTAGGCATCCACACCCATGTGAACGAAACGCCCCATGACGTCGAACACGTTGTTGGCGTGGACGGTGGTGAACACGAGGTGGCCGGTGAGCGCGGATTGAATGGCGATCTGCGCGGTCTCAGGATCGCGAATTTCACCGACCATGATCTTGTCGGGGTCGTGGCGCAGGATCGAGCGCAGTCCGCGCGCGAAGGTAAGGCCCTTCTTTTCGTTGACCGGGATTTGCAGCACGCCGGGCAGTTGATACTCGACTGGGTCTTCGATGGTGACGAACTTGTCGCTGCCGGTATGGGTTTCGGAAATGGCGGCATAGAGCGTCGTTGTCTTGCCGCTGCCCGTGGGGCCGGTCACGAGCAGCATGCCGTAGGGCTGCGCGCTCAGGCGGCGCAATTTGGCGATTGTGCCTGCATTGAACCCCAGGGCATCGAGCCGCAGACCGCGCAACTCATCGGTCAGCGCCTGCTTGTCCAGCACGCGCAAGACCGCATCCTCGCCAAACACGCTGGGGATGATGGAGACGCGGAAATCGATGGCGCGGCCGTTGATGCCCGTCTTGAACCGTCCATCCTGCGGGGTTCTGCGCTCGGCAATATCCAGCTCCGACATGACCTTGATACGCGAGATGACCTGCTCGGACACGTCTGCGCCGCTGACAGTGGCGACGCTGACGAGCACCCCGTCGATGCGATAGCGCACGACCAGGCCCGCATTGGTGGTCTCCAGGTGGATGTCGCTGGCGCCGGTGCGCAGGGCGTCGAATATCGTCGAATGCACCAGCTTGACGATGGGGCTGGAATCCAGGTTGATCGAAGCCAGCGAGAGATTTTCCATCTCCCGGTTCATGCCCGTGCCGGTCTGCGCGGCCGCAACGGCCGAGTCGATGGCGCGCAGGCCGGCTTCGTGGCGCGATAAGAAGGCATTGATATCGGCGCGCGCGGCGATCGCCCAATTCAGTGAAGCGGAAATCCGGACTTCCAGCCAGGCGCGCAAGTCGCTGTCGAAGGGATCCGCGATGACCGCGATCAGTCCATCGGGGCTGTTGACCAACACGCAATGACGGCGCGTTGCATCGGCGGAGGACAGCAGGTTGAATGCGGGCTCGAGATTGTTCAACTCGGTCGAATCGATATGGCGGTACTGGAACAAACGCCCGAGGGCCGTGGCCAGTTCCGTCGGCCCGAGGCCGCTCGTTTCTTCCAGGACGGCCAGTGTGGAGCGGCCGCTGCCGGCAGCCTGGGCGATGGCTGCCGAGATGCGCGCTTCGTCAGTCTCGAATTGGGAAATCGGGCTCAGCGCGGCATTCATCGGATGCTTCCAGCCAGTTCAAAGATCGGGAAATACATGAGCACGACGATCACGCCGATGATCAAGCCGATGACCGTCATCAATACCGGCTCGATCAGGCGTGTCATGAACTGAACCCAGCGGCCGAGTTCCTCGTCGTAGAAGGCGGCGATTCGCTCCATCATTTCCCCCATGTTGCCGCTGCGCTCGCCGACGCGCAGCATGCGTGCCGCGACATGCGTCGTCAGCTCGTGCTGTTCCAGCGCATTGGCAATGGATTGGCCCTCTCGCACCGCGCGTGTCGCTGCGGCCAGCGCGGGCCGCATGGACGCGCTCAGCAGACCAGCTGACATGTCGAAGGCGCTCACCGCCGGTGTGCCGCCGCGCAGCAGCATGCCCACGGTGCGATACAGCCGGGCCAGCTGGTACACGCGCAGCTTCGCTCCGAATGCCGGAATCTTCGCAACCTGACGGCCGAATGCGGCGCGCGTTTGCGGGCGGCTCAGTACGTATCCGCCGATTCCGCAAATGCTTGCGAATATCACGAAGATCAACAAGCCATGAGCCCGCAGCAGTTGACCCCATTGCATCAGCATACGCGAGGCAAACGGCAAGTCGCTGCCCAAGTCCTCATAGATTCCGCTGAAACGCGGAACCACGTAGGACATTAGAAATATGGTCACCAGCGTGCCGGCCACGGCAAGCACCGCCGGATAAATCGATGCGTTTACCAGGCTTTTTCGCAATATGTCCACTTGCTGCTGGTAGGCGACGAAACGCACTAATGCTTCGCGAATCGCGCCGGTTCGTTCGCTGGCGCGCACCGTGGCGACATACAGGGGCGGGAAGCTCGTGGGCAGTTCGCCCAGGCATGCTGAGAGTGTCTGTCCCTCGAACAGCCGGTTGCGGATCTGAAACAATGTGCGCTTGATGCCGGGGTCCGCCTCCTTCTCGGAGAGCGTGTCGATCGATTCGGTCAGGGACAGCCCGGCGTCCAGCAGTGCAACCAGCTCCTGGGTGAAGTTGACCAAAGGAATCTTCGAGCTCTTGGATCGGCGCCAGGTTCGACTGGCCGTCAAGGTGATGACCTGCAGGCCGCGCTCTCCCAGCTGCCGGCGCGCGTCGGCCTCGTCCACGGCATTGATGGGGTACACCATCACTCCGGCGGCACTCAAGGCTTTTGCGCGAAACTCCATGTTCGTGGCTTACCAGTTGGTCAGATCGGCGTTTTCGCCGGTTCCGCCCGGGCGGCCATCCTTGCCATACGAAAACAAGTCGATGTCATTGTTGTGAGTGCCGGGACTTGCGAAAACGTACGGGTGGCCCCAGGGATCCATCGGCACCGCCTTCTTGAGATACGGTCCGCCCCAATTGGGTTCGTTGATCGGCGCGGTCACCAGTGCGTCCATTCCTTCTTCCGTGGTGGGGTATCGCCCCATGTCGATGCGGTACTGATCCAGCGCCTTTTCCAGCGCATCGATCTGCGCGCGTGCAGCCTTGACCTGCGATTTGCCAACCTGGGCGAAGTAGCGCGGGGCGACGAACCCGGCGAGCAGGCCGATGATGACCATCACCACCAGCAGCTCGAGCAGCGTGAAGCCGCGAGAATCTCGCTGAGATTGGGGAACTAGCTGGCGCATAAGACGATTGCTCCTGGATTCACATCGGTATGCAAAGGCCACAACAGGCTCAGGTGTGTGCCGCCACCGGGGTAGGAGGTCAATGAGAACTGTCCGCCGGTGTTCGCGGTGCGTTCGCGCAGGCCGCTCAAGCCGCGGCCGCGCCGCAAGGCGCCATTGTCCTGGTCAAAGCCCATGCCGTTGTCGGCGATGTCGACCCGCAGTTGATCGGACTCCTTGCCTATGGAAATGGCCACTCGCGTGGCTTTTGAGTGGCGGGCGACGTTGTTCAATGCCTCCTGCACCGAGCGAAACAAAGCAGTTCCGATCGGCTCCTCGATGTCCGCATCGGTGACGTGCAGGTTGATTTCAATCTGTATGGCCGAAAAAACCTCGCCCCATTCGCGGCACAGCCAGCGGATGGCGGAGACGGCGCCCAATCCGTCCAGCAACGCGGGTCGCAGGTTCTCGGAAATCGTACGTACTTCATCGATGGTGTTCTGCACGTGTTCGACCGCCTTGCCGATCACGTTGACCGGGTTTCCCAAATGCGGCGATGCGAGCATTAGGATGGCGCGTTCCAGTGAATATTTGATGGCGCTCAGTGATTGCCCCACGGCATCGTGCAGATCCTGCGCAATCCGCTTGCGCTCGCTCTCCTGTGCTTTCATGAGCTGCTCGGACAGCAGACTGAGTTCATTGCGTGAGTTTCGCAATGAGCTCTCCGCCAGTTCACGGCGGGTTACTTCCGCCCTGAGTCCGCGCACGGCGGTGGAGAGTTCTTGCGTGCGCTCGCGTACTCGCGTTTCAAGTTCTTGATTCAGGATCCGCTGATTCTCTTGCGCGAGGCGCAATTGCGTAATATCTGAAACGATGCAAACCGCGTAGCTGGCCGATTTATCGCGCGCTGCGGTCGTCTCCTCCGGCATCAACTTCATCTCGACCTTGACCGCCATGCCCAGCGCTTCATCAAGCAGTTCAAACTCGCTCCGGTCGGACTCGGGGAGCGAGCGCCACGCGCCGATCAAGGCATCGCGAAGTGGGCAGTCATCGCTGCAATTGCGATGCAACAGGTTGTGCAGGTCCAATCCCAGCACCTCGCGCACCGGCCCAATGGACCAGCGTTCCACGGTCAGATTGGTGCGAATGACCTGACCGTGCTTGTCCACCAGACAGAGCAATTGCGGCAGTGCATCGGCTATGCATTGCCATTCTCTTTTGGCTCGCGCGATGGCCGCATCTTGAGCGCCTCGTAGATAGGTGGGAGACGAGTTCATTGAGCGACCTCGCTATTGATGCTAGCGGACATGGTCGTCTAGAGCGGGCCCCACTGACAGTGGGCTAGCGCTCTACGTGCATGGGGGGGTAGTGGGTAGGAGGTAGGGATTTACTGTAGCTATCCATGCTCCGATGCCCGCTGATGCGCGAGCAGGGCGTGGTAGATGCGCAACACATTGGGAACATAATCCTGAGTTTCTTTGAAGGGTGGAATCTGTCCACCATAGCGCTCGACGGCATTTTCACCGGCGTTGTACGCCGCCAGGACCAGGTTGACATTGCTGTCATAACGGACCATCAGATCGCTCAAATAGTGCGTTCCGGCGCGAATGTTCTGCGCCGGGTCGTAAATATTGGAAACCCCATAGCGGCGTGCCGTCGATGGCAGCAGTTGCATCAGCCCGACCGCCCCGCGCTTGGACAGGGCGCGCGGGTTGAACCCGGACTCAACCACAATGACCGCACGGATCAGCGCCGCGTGAATCGTATGTGTCAGGGCGGCCGATTCGATCATGGAGTCGTAGGCGGCGGATTTGGCAAGCCACTTTCCCGATCGGGGCGAAGTGGCGCTCTCTGTTTTCTCTGCGGGCGCAACGAGCAGCAGCCGGTAGCGCGAGTCGGCCGGTACGTTGCTAAAGTGAGTGATACCCTGCGCATCGGTGTACGAAAAAATATCTGCCCGCGCCAGCGATGATCCCGCCGTCAGCGCCAAACCGAGCAGTAACGCCATACGCAAAGGGGGAATCATGCGGCCTATTTAACTCAACCCAGGTTCCCGTGCACAGTAGGCAAACACGGTAGCCAGATCCTGGCGGTCAGGCTCAGGGTATCTCAGGCATCACGCGCGGTCACCAGCTGTTGCAGGGCTTGCAACAGATCCTTGGACTCAAACGGTTTGGTGAGGATCATGTGGGCGCCTGCCTTCTCCGCCGCCGCAAGGTAGGCGGTGGTGGTGATAGCGCTGGGTTTATAGGCGGTTATTCCAAAATTGCCGCCACCGGAAATCGCCAGGATGCGAACTTCGGGAAATTGCTCGCGGATGGATTGAATGGCTTCGACCCCATTGACCTTCGGCATGATGATATCGGTGATCACGATATCGGTTCTCTCATGCCGCATGCCGGCAATCGCATCGACCGCGTTGTCGGCGGTGCGCACACGATACCCGGCACGTTCCAGCACGCGCTTTATCGCGTCGCGCACATCGACTTCGTCATCTATGACCAGTATGTCTTGCATGCGTGCCTCAAGCCGGCGGAGCCACAACAGTGGCTGCCGGGGGTGGTTGTGAGATCAATGGGAAAAGTATCCTAAATGTCGAGCCGACGCCCTGCTCGGATTCAACTTTTATGCTCGCGCCGAAACTTTGCACAATGCCGTGCACCACCGAAAGGCCAAGTCCGGTGCCTTCGCCAACCGACCGGGTTGTAAAGAATGGCTCGAAAATCCGCTCCACGGTCGCCGCGTCCATGCCGTGCCCGGTGTCGCTGACCCACAATTCCACTGCCTCGCGCCGGTGCTCAAGCCCGATGGTCAGGACGCCGTTTCCATTGCGCATGGCTTGATAGGCGTTGGTGCACAGGTTCAAGACCAGGTGCATGGCAAGCGTGGCATCGCCATTGACGGCCGGCACGGCATCGGCGATCTGGGTTCGAATCTCGATGCTGGGAGAGGCCAGCGTCGAGAACAAGTGCATTCCGTCGGTGACCACCGCACGCAGATCGATGGGCTGTAGGCTGGCGTCACCCAGTTCCCGGCTGAAAGTCAGGATCTTCTTCACCACATCCTTGGCGCGCCGCGCGGAGACCAGCACTCGTTCCAGATCCGAGCGGGAAATGCTGGACGGATCCAGGTCTTGCAGTGCCGCATCGGTAAACAAGATGATCGGCACGAGCAGATTGTTGAACTCGTGCGCGATGCCCCCCGCCAAGGTGCCGACGGTTTCCAAGCGCTGACGATGGCGCAGCTGCTTTTGAAGTTCCTCGCGTTGCAGTTCGGCGGCTTCTTTTTCCTTTATCTTCGCCTGTAGCCGGGCGTTGACGCCCACGAGTTCCCCGCGCATGTTCTCCAGATCCACCGCCAGCTCATGCAATTCGCGTATCCCGGTGTTGACGTTCAGCGCCTGCGCATAGTTGCCCGAGGCGATCGACCGCGACACTTTGCGAAGCGAATGAATCGGCCGTGACAGGCGATAACTCAAAACAAAGGCGACACTGATGGCAATGCAGAGATAGACTGTCAGCAGCCAGAACATGCGCGTCAGGGCCAGCGCGATGCGATCGCGGGTCGGCCGTTCATCGAAGCCCAGGCGCAGCTCGGCATTGATGCCCGCATGCACAATGGGCAGCACGATGAAATACGTGTCATCTCCGCCGCGGGCGAATCCCAGGTCCGGTGCATCGGGGGTCTTTATGTCCTCACGTCCGATGTCGCTGCGATAGCTGTGGCCCTGATAAAGCAACTCGGCAAAGCTGCCCTCGCCGTGGATCATCGCAAGATCGAGCAGGTCCTTGATGCGGGCCGGACTATCCAGCGCCGCGCCTATTTCGAACTCATCGGCGATTATCCGGGCGAAGGTGCGCGCATGCTCCACAAACAGATCCTCGTGACTGATGCGCACGACATAACCCAACCCGAAGTACAGTGCCGGCAGCAGCGCCAGATGCAAGGCCACCACCCAGGCGCCGACCAGGTTCGAGAACGAGGTTTTCAGTCGTGCCATAAGATACGCAATACTTTCAGATGAGTGTTTCGCTCGACATCCTTGAGCCACGCAAAACTCACGGCGTTCGGATCGGCGCCGACTGCGGCGTGTAACAGGGCGCTGTCTTTGAAGCTGTCCGGTTGGGACTTGCCCTGTTTGAGTGCCATTCCCAGCAGATGGCGATCGTATGTGATATCCGACATCGACACGATATTTTGCAGAAATATGTCCTTCATATGCGGATCGGACTCATTGAGCAGCGGACGCAGGCGGTTGCCGCCGTGCGTGACGGTGAGACCCAGGAACAGCTTGCGGACCTCCAGAGAGTCAAGCTGCTGAATCTGGCTGTTCGCGCTTACGATGAGCACCAGTTTTTCGTTGGCGAAGGACGGCGCCGCTGCGCATAGCAGCGCAAGTATCAACGTCAATTGGCGCACGCGCCGGCTCACGGAACCGCAGCGCTCCATTGCAGCCGCACTTCGTTGGAATCCTGGGTTGGCGAGACGACGTGCGACAACTCGATGCTGAGGGCTTGCCGGTGCGCATAGTCCCAGCGCATGCCCAGCGCATTTCGCCGCAGGGGCAGGTCGATATCACCGTCGCGGTCATCGAAGGCGGCGACGAATCGCGATTGCCGCATGCGATCGGAAGACTCGATGCGGCCGAAGGCCGTCAGGCGTTTGGGCAGCTGCCGTTCGACCTGTGCGTAGCCTGACACGAAGGATTCGCGCTGTCCGGGCGATTCAAATTCGACTCGCGCGTGGTAAAGCGCGGCGATGACTCGCCAGGGATCCTGATTCCAATCGGCATAGGCGCCGTAAATGCTCAGATTGGCACTTTCGGATTGCAGCGAAGCCGCGACGCCTGCATCGCGCACCAACAGCTGATGGTGCCCGTACAACAAGCCGGCGCTGGTGGGTCCCACATACTCAGGCAGGTAGGCGATGCGGGCGGTGATGGACAATCGATGCCGTCCAGGCGTTTTGTCGAGCAGTTCGACGGGTTCGAGCTGATTTTTCCCGATCGAGGGTCCGGCGCCGACACCGGTGGAAAATTGTATCGCGCCGTCCTCGCCGATCGCCTGGCGCGATTCGAACAGCGCACCGACGATATGCTGCGGTATAACGCCGTGCTCATCTTCCCAACGTTCGATCGAGGGCCGGGTGATTGCGGTCTGCAGATAGCGCCCGTGATGGTGCTCGGTGTTCCAGGCGCTGGCGGGTTGATGAAAACGGCCGATCCATAAGACGGTTTCCGGCACGAACTCGTAGCCGACCTGAAACCGCTCCAGATCGTGCTCTTCGGCGGTGATGAAATATTCGCCAAATACCCGGAATCGATGCTGCGTCAGACCGAATACGATGTCAGCGTTGAACCAGGAGTCCTCTTCTCCGCGCTTCACGTCATTGGATGATTTGAGTGCCAGGGCTGACAGGAACACGTCAAATTCGCCGGAGGAGTGTTCGTGCTGCGCCTGGCAAGGGGTGATCCCAAGGACGAGAAGGGTGGCGATTGCCGCCAATCCTCGGCGATGTAAGTTATTCATTCCAAAGACTCCAGCAGGCGCACGAGTGATTCGACATAATCTGGGGAGGTGCGCGTTGGGGTGATCGTTCGGGTCAATCTGGGTCATGGTAGAAGCAAGGATGCGGTGCTGGCCGACGATTGCTTCTCGAAAACGCAGCCTCGAGGCTGCATTTGCTGGGATTCGCGCCGCTGCGCGTTGATCTTGCAATGCAGGTGCGATCCAATGGCTACTGGTGGAGTTTGTCTTTGAAGGTCAAGTTTCCTGCCGCTCTGCGCTGGCTGTCGCGATTGCCGCTGCCGGTCCTGTACGCCTTTTCGTCCTTTCTCTATGTGCTTGCCTACTACGTGGTCAGGCACCGGCATCGCGTGATTGGCGATCAACTGGAAACAGTGTTCCCGCAGCGCACGGCAGCGCAGCGGCGCGCCATTCACAGGCAATTTCTGAAGAGCTTTTGTGATGTGGCGGTGGAACTCATCAAGTCGGTGACCATCACGCCTGAGCAACTGTGCGAGCGCGTGCAGATCCGCAACCCCGAGATGGCGCGCGAGCATCTGGCGGCCGGCAAGAGCGTGATGCTGGTGACTTCGCATCTGTGCAATTGGGAGTGGCTGCTGCACGGCATGGTGCTGCAGCTGGGGTACCCCGTCGATGCGGCGTACAAACCGCTTCATGATCAGTGGGGCGAGCGCCTGATGTACAACTTGCGCACGCGTTTCGGCGCGCGCCTGATCCCGGCCAAGGATCTGCTCGCGGATTTTCTAAAGCGTCGCGGCATCGTGCGCGCGCTCGCCATGAACGCCGATCAGGCGCCCGTGTCCACGGATCGCCGCCATTGGACCTGGTTCCTCGGTCAGGAGACGGCCTTCTACGTGGGCGCTGAGCAGATCTCCCGCAGCACGCGGCTGCCCATGATCTTTCTGGCCATGCGGCGCATTCGTCGCGGCTACTACGAGGTGGAACTGGAGCGCCTGTGGGACGGCGTCGAACGCCTGGAAAGCGGCGCCATTACCGAGCGCTATGCGCGGCTGTGCGAGGCCGAAGTATATCGCGCACCGGCCGACTGGCTGTGGTCCTACCGCCGTTGGAAACTCAAGAAGCCCTTGTACGAAACGGCGCCAGAGTAAAGTCCGGTCACGCGCTCGCGAGTTTGCCTTCCAGGTGTTTTGCCAGTTGCGCCACCGTTGGATGATCGAATAATTCGGTCAGGTCGATCAGCCCGGGGAATTCGCGATCGATGTTCTCGTGGATTTCAATCAGCTTGAGGGAGCTGGCGCCGATTTCGAACAGGTTGTCGTTTGCGCCAAGACCCTTGCCGGGCAGGGCTGCGTCGCAGATCGACAGCAAGCGGTTTTCAAGGTCGGATGCGCTCGGTGCGGCGCTGCCGGCGTGTGCGGCCCGCAGACGGTCAAGTTCAGCCAGCTCTTGATCGAACTCGCCGTCGATGTAGCTCTGTTCGAGTAAATGCCGCTGCACTTTGCCACTGGTGGTCTTGGGGATGCGCTTGACGGGAACCACGTGTGCGACCTCCAGGCCCGCGTGCTCGTTGACCAGCCGGCTCACCGCATTGGCGATGGGCAGGAACTCCGCCATGTCGGTGCGATGCAGAACGAACACGGTAAGCTCGTCGGTCTGCGCATCCGGTTTGCGCACACCGGCCGCCACCACCTTGCCCAGTTCCAATCCGGGCGCGCGTTGCGCGATGTTTTCCAGATCGTAGGGGTAGTAGTTCTGGCCGTTGATGAAAATGATTTCCTTGGCGCGTCCCGTGATGTACAGCTGGCCTTCGTAAAGCGCCCCCAGGTCGCCGGTGTCCAGCCAGCCCTCGGCGTCGATGGCCTGCGCGGTCGCGCCGGGGTCGCCGTAATACTGGCGCGTGACGTTCTCGCCACGAATCAAGATGTGGCCGACCTGGCCCGCCCCCAGTGGCGCGCGTGAGCCGTCGGCGATGCGCAACTCGGTGTAGGGAATGACGCTGCCGACCGCCATGATTTCCAGCGCATCGCGGCTTTGCGCCGGATTCAATTCGAGGCTATCGCCGACATTGAGCCGGTGGCGGTTGACCCGGATCCATCGATAGTCGCAGTCCAACGCAGGCAGCGTGACCGCGAGCGAGGCTTCGGCCAGTCCGTAAACGGGAAACATGGCTCTACGCTTCAGGCCGGTATACGCCAGCGTGTCCATGAACTCATTGCACAAGGCCACCGAGATGGGCTCGGCCCCGTTGAAAATCAGGCGGATCGAGGACAGATCTACGCCCTCGAGTTTGCGGCCGCCCAGTACTTTGAGCAGGTGCCGGTAGCCAAAATTCGGCGAGCAGGTGACCGTCACCCGTTTCTTGGAAGCTACTTGCAGCCACAGCAGGGGGCGGCGCACGAACAACTCGGTGGGCATCAGATTGACGTGCGCGCGTGCGGCGAATTGCATCAGATAAAAACCGATCAATCCCATATCGTGGGTGAGCGGCATCCAGCTCAGCGTGACGTCGTTTTCAGTGAATTTTGCAATCTGCGCCGAGCCTTTGGTGTTGGCCACCAGATTGGCGTGCGTCAGCACCACGCCTTTGGGTTCGCTGGTGGACCCGGAGGAAAACTGAATGAAAGCGATGTCGCCGGGGGAGGGGCGATGCAGCTTGCCGGCGCGCGAGATGTCGGTGATTGAATCGGCCAGGAAGGTGCGCGCCTTGAGTTTGTCGAACAGTGCGCCTTGATCGGATTCTTGCGCCAGTGTCTGCAGCCGCTCCAGGCTCTTGCGGTCGGTGTAAAGCAGGGGATCGCCGAGCTTGGCGGCGACGCGCAGCAGTTTGTGGCGGTGTTCGTCGCTGATCCCCACCGCGATGGGGACGGGCACGATGCCGCCGCACACGGCCGCCCAAAACCCATCCATGAACTGTTCATTGTTGCTCAGGAAAATGATCATCTTGTCACCGTGCTGCGCGCCCATGGCTTGCAGGTGATACAAGATGCCCAGCGCACGGGAATGCACCTCGCCGTACGACAGACGGCGTTCCTCGTTTTCTCCCAGGACATAGGTCACGGCCCGGTCGACCTTGCGGTTGCTTTCCAGAATGTCCACCAGCGTTTCGTAGCTCATCGCGTCTGCACCATCATCATGAGATTGGATCGAGGTCGAAGGTTGATCTGCGCTTCCAGTTCGATCGGGGAGTCGTCGGCTCGCACCAGCCGGAAACGCCGCGCCATGCGCTGCAAATGCACGAGCATTTCGTACATGGCCATGTTTTCCCCAATGCAGTGGCGCGGGCCGACGGCAAACGGGATGTAGGCGAACCGATGCCGCTCGGCAGCGTCCGAGCCTGCAAAGCGCCCCGGATCGAAGGCTTCCGGATCGGGCCAGAATTGCGGATGACGGTGCAGCATGAAGGGGCTCAGAAACACCTCGGCGCGCGCCGGTATGTCATAGCCGCCCAGCGTGTCGGGCTCGATGGTTTTGCGCACCAACAGCCATCCCGGGGGATACAGGCGCAGAGACTCCTGCGCAACCTGATGCGTATAGGCCTGCGCCTCGGCCACTTCCAGCGACGGCGCGCCTGTGTCGGGAGCCCGGTCTGCCTCGGCCTGCAGCCTGGCTTCGGCTTCCGCGTTCTGGCTCAGCAGATACCATGTCCAGGTCAGCGCCGCCGCGGTGGTTTCATGGCCCGCCACGATCAAGGTCAATACTTCGTCGATCAGTTCGCGGTCATCCATGGCCTGATCGGTTTCGCGATCGCGCGCATCCATCAGCATGGCCAGAAAGTCGAAATGCGGTTCTTGCTCCTGCCGGCGGCGCTGCATGACCTCGGACACCAGCTTGCCCAGGGAGCGGAAGCGGAACGCAAATTTCAGATCGCGCGCCTGTTCCTTGGCGACCACCTCGAAGGGGTTGGCGCCGAGCTGCCTTTCGATGCGCGCAAGGTCGGTGCCGAAAATCGACTGCAGCACGATGTCCAGGGTCAGCGCGCTGGTTTCGTCGGTGAGATTGATCGGCTCGCCGCGCTTGCAGGCCGCATCCCACCGTTGCGCGTGCTTTTCGTTGATATCGCCAATGAGTTGGGCGAACTGGCCGATGATTCGTCGGTGAAAAGCCGGCTGCATCATGCGCCGCTGGCGGCGCCAGAAGGCGCCTTCGCTGGTCATGATGCCATTGCCGAGGAGGATCTTGACCCGGTCCATGCCGCCGCCCTTGGTGTAGTTGCGGTGGTTGGACAACATCACCCGCTTGATGTCCTCGGGATTGTTGATCACATAGTCGTGCGTGCCGCGCGCCGGTGAAAACACGCGGTAGATGTCTCCGTAGCGGGGAAACCACTCACGCATCAGCGCAAGCGTCTCATCGGTTGCTCCCAGATCGAATCCGGCGGGCGGTCCCGGTGGCAAGGTGGCGGTTTGCATCCGGCCATTGTAACCGACGCGAACCTTGCGCAAGCTGTGGCGCGTCTTACACAATGCGCTCCGTGACAGATCCGGATGACGGCCAGCTTCGCAATACGCTGTACGAGCAGAAGACTCGTTCGCTGCGCAAGCTCACGCGCCCGCGCCTGTTGCTCTATCAGATGCTGGTGCCGATGGGTCTTGCGCTGGTGCGCCTGGTCTGGAGCTGGTCCCGGGTCGTTCGCGTGGAAGGGGAGGAGCACATCCGCGCGGCCCTGGCACGCGCGCCCTCGTTCATCCCCGTGTATTGGCACCAGCATCAGTTGTTCTGCGTGAAGCAGTTGCTGGCCATGCGCGCCAGCGGGGTGAATCTCGGCTTTCTCATCAGCCCGTCGGTGGACGGAGAAATCGGAGCGATCACCGTGCGGCGGGCCGGCGCAACCGTCATCCGCGGGTCATCTTCGCATACGGGTGCGCGGGCACTGCGCGACTACTATCAGGCCTTGGTGCAGGACGCCGTCTCGCCCGCGATCACCCCCGACGGGCCGCGCGGCCCGCCGTGGAAATTCAAGCCCGGCGCAGTGCTTCTGTCGCAATTGTCGCAGCGCCCCATCATCCCAATGGCTTATGCAGCTTCGCGTGCCTGGAAAATCAAATGGGACCGCTTTGTCATCCCCTGGCCGTTTGCGCGGATTTGTATCGTAGTTGGTGAACCGGTCTACGTTCCTAAGGGCCTGGATGCGGTAGGGTTGGAGCGGAATCAGGTCGACATGGAAGCGCGATTGAAGGCGCTATACGACCGGGCCGTAATTGCTTTGGCATCATAGACTTACTAGATTATCTTCATAGTCTATGCGAGAATCAGGGAAACATGGCCACCGCACCCAGCGATCCCCAACAAGCTGATCTGACTGCGTCAGACATTTTGTCGCCGCAGCTGTGGAGCAAGCCTGGCCGCCGGCTGGTACTGGGCTTAGATGCGGTCTGCACGAAAATCGCCGTTGAATTTCAATCGATTACGGCTGCCACTAGCGGCGCCTGCATCCGCGTCAACCTTGAAGCGTTGCGCGAATCCACCGAGGCCGACACCGCGTTCATCGTGCGTCTGGATCCGCAGACCCTGCTGTTTTCCGACACCCAGATCGCGCGCTCGATGCTTGCCACCGGCAGTCCGGAGCAATTGAACGGGCAGAGTCTGGAAAGTTTTCCCTGGCTGAGTTCGCGGCTCACGCATCTGCGTCTGTTCGAATTGCGCGATTCCGCGAATCCGCGCCGTGAACAGGCGCCCGATGCACAGATCTGGTCACAGCTGGGTGTTGGCTGCGTACTCATGATCGCCTTTTTCATCCAGGACAAGCCCGCCGGATTTCTGGGTCTGGCCTGGGCGCATCCGCGCGAGAGCTGGGATGTGCAGTTGCACCTGCTGCTGAAGCTGCTCGGCTCGAGTCTCGCCGCCGGGTTGACGCGGATTCAGATCGAGGCAAGCCTGCATGATCTGGAGGAGCGCAATGACCTGGCGCTGTACAGCGCGAACGATGGGTTGTGGGATTTCGATACGCTCAACAACCGCGTGTACATGTCGCCCCGCTGGAAAACCATGCTCGGCTATGACGAGCAGGAAGTGGGCACCGCGCCGGACTGGCGCACCTTGGTGCACTCCGATGACATGTCGCGGGTGCAGGCCGCGATCCGCGACCATGTGGCCGGCAAGACGCCGCTGTTCGAGAGCCTGCACCGCATGCGCCATGCCTCCGGCGAGTGGCGCTGGGTGATCAGCCGCGCCAAGGCCAAGGTCGATGACAAAGGCCGGCTGCTGCGTCTGGTGGGCGTGGAACTCGACATCACCGAGCGCAAATTGTACGAAGAGGCGCTGTTTCGGGAAAAGGAGAGCGCGCAGATCACCCTGCAAAGCATCGGTGATGGCGTCATCACCACCGATGCCACCGGCGTGATCGATTACCTGAATCCGGTGGCAGAGACCCTGACCGGGTGGCGTCTGGAGGACAGTCAGGGACGCGCGATCGAGGAAATCTTCCGCGCATTCCATGAGGAGACCTGCGAACCGCTGGAAAACCCACTCGCGGTGGCCATCCGACGAACGCGTTCCATCAAGTCGGTGCGGCCGATGCTGCTGATCCGGCGCGACGGCAACGAGATCTACGTCGAGAGCACTGCATCGCCGATCCGCGACGGCAGCGGCGCGGTATCCGGCGGTGTGCTGGTGTTCCATGACGTGAGCGAGGCCCGTGAACTGAACCGGCGGTTGAGCTATCACGCCAGCCATGACGTGCTCACCGGCCTTGTCAACCGCCGGGAATTCGAGCACCGGATGGAGCGTGCCCTCAAGAGTGCCAAAGCGCGCGAGACGTCTTATGCGCTGTGCTACCTGGATCTGGATCAGTTCAAGATCATCAATGACACCTGCGGCCACAGCGCCGGGGATGCGCTGCTGGGTCAGGTCGGTGCGCTGCTGAAGTCAAAGGTCCGCTGGCGCGACACGCTGGCGCGCCTGGGCGGCGATGAGTTCGGCATTCTGCTCGAGAGCTGCTCGTTGGACGAAGCGATGCGCACGGCCGAAGCGCTGCGCGAAGCGGTGCGCAATTTCAAGTTCACATGGGAAGAGCGCACCTTCCGTCTGGGCGCCAGCATCGGGGTGGTGCCGATCTCCGCCGACAATGCCGACGTGGCCTCCGTGCTCAGCGCCGCCGACAGTGCCTGCCAGGCAGCCAAGGAAGCCGGGCGCAACCGGGTGCACAGCTTCGAGGAAAACGACATCGACCTCATGCGCCGGCGCCGCGAAATGCAATGGGCCGCCCGCATCAACAACGCGCTCGAAGAAGGCCGTTTCGAATTGTTTCGGCAGACGATCATGCCGCTGCAGAAGCCGGAAACCGGCG
>JANXOV010000099.1 GCA_025357635.1 Pseudomonadota bacterium | reverse complement strand
GGCTGTGTTCGTAGAAATGCAGCGCCGCGTTGAATGCGCGCCCGGCACGGTCGCCCAGAGTTTGCCACGATGAGCGCGGCGCAGCGGCCGGCGCGGGCGTCTTGATCAGATGGGCGCACATCATGGCGGTGGTCGTGAGCGACACCAGCAGCGACACCAGGATGGCCGCCGACAAGACAATGGCGAACTCGCGGAACAGGCGTCCCACGATGCCGCCCATCAGCAGAATCGGAATAAACACCGCCACGAGTGAAACGCTCATTGCCAGCACGGTGAATCCGACTTCGCGCGCACCGCGCAGCGCCGCTGCCATCGGCTTCATGCCGGCCTCCAGGTGGCGCGTCACGTTTTCGAGAACCACGACGGCATCGTCGACGACGAAACCGGTGGCGATGGTGAGCGCCATCAGCGACAGGTTGTCGAGCGTGAACCCGGCCAGATACATCACGCCGAACGTGCCGATGAGTGAAACCGGCACCGCAACAGCGGGAATCAGCGCGGCCGACACGCGGCGCAGGAAGACGAAGACCACGAGCACCACCAGGAACACGGAGGTGACCAGAGTTCGTTCGACCTCGCGCAGACTGCTGCGGATGGTGAGCGTCCGGTCGAGGATGATGCGCATGTCGAGGGCGTGGGGAATCGAGGCGCGCAGCTGCGGCAATTGCGCTTTGATGCGCTCGACGGTGTCGATGATGTTGGCGTTGGGCTGGCGGGTCAGAATGATCAGCACCGCCGGTTTGCCGTCGGCGAGCCCGGCATTGCGCAGATCCTGAACCGAATCGACCACCGTGGACACATCCCCGAGCCGAACGGCGGCGCCGTTCCTGTAGGAGATGATGATGGGCACATAGTCGCGCGCTTGTCTTGCCTGGTCATTGGCGCCGATCTGCCAGCGCCGCTCGCCGGACTCGATGGCGCCTTTCGATCGGTTCGCATTCGTTGCGGTGATGGCCGCGCGCACCTGCTCGGTGCTCAAGCCACGCTGATTGAGAACCGCCGGATTGAGTTCCACGCGCACGGCGGGCTGCGAGCTGCCGCCGATGTCGACTTCGCCCACGCCTCTGACCTGGGCGAGCTTCTGCGACAGGAGGGTGTCGGCTGCGTCATACATCTGACCGCGAGTCATCGTGTCGGAGGTCAGTGCCAGAATCAAAATGGGCGCATCGGCCGGGTTGACCTTGCGATACTTCGGATTGCTCGGCAGCCCGCTCGGCAGCAGGCTGCGCGCGTTGTTGATGGCGGCCTGCACGTCGCGCGCCGCGCCGTCGATGTCGCGGCTCAGGTCAAATTGCAGCGTGACGCGCGTTTGTCCGAGTGTGCTGTTCGAGGTCATCTCGGTGATGCCCGCGATCTGTCCGAGCGCCCGCTCCAGGGGCGTTGCCACGGTCGCCGCCATGGTCTCGGGACTTGCGCCGGGCAGCGATGCACTCACCGCGATGGTGGGAAAGTCCACCGCCGGCAGCGGCGACACGGGCAGCAGCCGAAATGCGATCGCGCCTGCCAATACGAGGCCGATGGTGAGCAGCGTGGTTGCGACGGGGCGGGCGATGCAAATCGCGGACGGGTTCATGCGCTTGCCGCCGCCGGCGCCGTCTGAAAACGCCGCGAGACCCGGTCGAACATCAGATAGATGACGGGCGTCGTGAACAAGGTCAGCAGCTGGCTCACGATCAGGCCGCCCACCAGCGTGATGCCCAATGGCCGCCGCAACTCGCCGCCCACGCCGTGGCTGAGCATCAGGGGCAGCGCGCCCAGGATGGCCGCCAGCGTGGTCATGATGATGGGGCGGAAGCGCAGCAGACAGGCCTCGTAGATGGCTTCGTGAGGCGGCTTGCCTTCACTGCGCTGAGCCTGCAGCGCGAAGTCGATGATCATGATGGCATTCTTTTTCACGATGCCGATGAGCAGGATGATGCCGATGATGGCGATGATGTCCAGGTCATGCCCGGACAGCATGAGCGCCAGCAGTGCACCCACACCCGCGGAGGGCAGCGTCGACAGGATGGTCAGCGGGTGGATGTAGCTCTCATACAGCACGCCCAGAACGATGTAGACCATCACGATGGCCGCCAGGATCAGCAGCAGCGTCGTGCCCAGCGATGACTGGAAGGCTGAGGCTGCCCCCTGGAAATTGGTTTGCACGCTCAACGGGATATGCAGGTCGCTTTGCACGGCCTTGATCGCTTTCACCGCATCGCCCAGCGAATACCCCTTGGACAGATTGAACGAAACCGTCGCGGCGGGAAACTGTCCGATATGGCTGATCAGCAGCGATGCCGGCCGTTCAACCACGCGAGCGATCGATGCGAGGGGGACTTTCTGGCCGCTGACCGACGCCACGCGCAGATCCCCGAGCAGCGCCGGCCCGGTCTGCAGCGCCGGGTCCGCTTCGAGCACGACGCGATACTGTGTGGCCTGGGTGAAGATGGTCGAGATCAGCCGCTGACCGAAGGCGTTGTAAAGCGCGTTGTCGATGGCGGCCGGCGTGACGCCCAGCCTGCCTGCCGCGTCGCGGTCGATATCGATGTAGGCCTGCAGGCCTTGTTCCTGCAGATCGCTCGCCACGTCCGCCAGCGGTGCGGCGCTCTTGAGCCGCTGCACCAGCTTGCCGGTCCAGACAGACAATTCGTTCGAGTCGGCGGATTCCAGCGTGAACTGAAACTGCGTGCGGCTGATGCGATCCTCGACGCTCAGGTCCTGCACCGGCTGCATGTACAGCGCGATGCCGGTGATCTCTTGCGATGACCGGCGCAGCCGCCGGATCACGGCCGACGCATCGGCGCGCTGCGCCAGCGGTTTCAGATTGATGAGAAAGCGGCCATTGTTCAAGGTGGCGTTGGTGCCGTCCACGCCGATGAACGAGGACAGGCTCTCGACGGCAGGGTCGCGCAGAATGACCTTGGCCAACGCCTGCTGGCGCTGCGCCATGGCGGAAAAGGAGATGGATTGCGGCGCTTCGGACACTGCCTGGATCAGGCCCGTATCCTGGATGGGAAAGAATCCCTTGGGAATCAAAAAGTACAGCAGCACCGTCAAGACGACGGTGCCGGTGGCGATTGCCAGCACCGCAGGCTCCCGCGCCAGAACCCAGCGAAGCATCGTGGCATAGCGGGCAATCGTTGCGTCGATGATGCGGGTGGCGGCGATAGCGAAGCGCGAAGGGCGTTGCTCAGCCTTGGGCTTCAACAGCCGCCCGCACATCATCGGCGTCAGTGTCAGGGAAATCACCGCCGACAGCAGGATGGCGACGGTCAAGGTGATGGCGAATTGCCAGAACAACCGCCCGACCACATCCCCCATGAACAGCAAGGGAATGAGCACGGCGATCAGCGACACGGTGAGCGAGATGATGGTGAAGCCGATCTGCTGCGCGCCCTTGAGCGCGGCCTGCAGCGGCTGCATGCCTTCCTCGATGTGGCGCGAGATGTTCTCGATCATCACGATCGCATCGTCGACGACGAAGCCGGTGGCGATGGTGAGCGCCATCAGCGACAAGTTGTTGATGGAAAAGCCGGCCAGATACATGACGCCAAAGGTGCCGACCAGCGACAGCGGCACGACGACGGCAGGAATGATGGTGGCGCGCGCGCTTTGCAGGAAGAGGAAAATCACCAGCACGACGAGCACCACGGCGAGCATCAGCTCGAATTGAACGTCCGCCACGGATGCACGGATTGTGACCGTGCGGTCAGTGAGCACGGCCACGTCGATCGCGCGCGGCAGGCTGGCCCCAAGCCGCGGCAAAAGTGTCTTGATGCTGTCGACGACGGCGATGACGTTGGCGCCGGGCTGGCGCTGGATGTTGATCACCAGCGCCGACTTGTCGTTCGCCCAGGCTGCAAGATGGGAATTTTCCGCGCCATCGATGATGTTGGCGACGTCTGCCAGCCGTATGGGCGCGCCGTCCTTGTAGGCAATGACCATCTGCGCGTATTCGGCCGCGGATGTCAGCTGATCGTTGGCATCGATGGTGGAGGCGCGCGTGGCGCCGTTGAAACTGCCCTTCGG
This sequence comes from Pseudomonadota bacterium, assembly GCA_025357635.1. Lineage (GTDB taxonomy): Bacteria > Pseudomonadota > Gammaproteobacteria > Steroidobacterales > Steroidobacteraceae > TMP-86. Next base: position 81,975 of record JANXOV010000099.1, on the reverse strand, counting down.
CGCGTTGACGTTGGCGTTGCCCACGGCGATGCGAAGATCGTCCAGGCTCAGGCCCATCGCAGTGAGCGCGGGCAGATTGGCCTGAATGCGCACAGCGGGGCGCTGCCCACCGGTGATGGATACCAGGCCGACGCCGGGCAGCTGCGAGATCTTCTGTGCCAGCCGTGTGTCGATGAACTCCTGCACCTTGGGCAGCGGCATCGTCGGGGAGGTGACCGCCAGCGTCAGCACCGGCGTGTCGGCTGGGTTGACCTTGCTGTAGATCGGCGGTTGCGGCAGATCGGTGGGCAGCAGATTGCCCGCCGCATTCAACGCCGCCTGCACTTCCTGTTCGGCGATGTCCAGGTTCAGATCGAGGTTGAATTGCAGGGTCAGGACCGATGCGCCGCCTGAACTGGCAGAGGACATCTGATTCAGTCCGGGAATCTGGCCCAGCTGCCGCTCCAGCGGCGCGGTAACTGAGGAAGCCATCACCTCGGGACTGGCGCCCGGGTACAGCGTGACGATCTGGATGGTCGGATACGCCACCTCCGGCAGCGCCGACCAGGGCAGCAGGCGATAGGCGATGGTGCCGGTCAGAAACAACGCCACCATCAACAGCGACGTTGCGACCGGCCGAAGGATGAACGGGCGCGACGGATTCATTCAGCGAGCGCCGGTCTGCACCTTGCTGCCGTCGCGCAGCCGGTCCAGACCATCGGTCACGATGATCTGTCCGGGCACGAGCCCTGCCTCGACGGCCAATTGATTGCCTTCGGCGATGCCCGTGGTGATGGGCTGCGTTTTGACCGTGTTATCCGCCTGCACGACATACACGAACGAACCATCGTTGCCGATCTGCACCGCTGCGGCGGGGATGACAGGCACCTGCCGCCTGGTATCCACCAGCGCCCGCGCATTGACGAATTGATTGGCGAACAAGGCGTCATCCTGATTGGGAAATTCGGCCCGCAGCTTCACCGTGCCGGTGGTGGTGTCGACCTGATTGTCGGCGGCGAGCAGCACGCCGGTGGCCAGTTTGTTTTTGTTGTCGCGGTCCCAGGCTTCGACCACGACGGGTTGGGAAGCATGCAGCCGCCGTACGATTTGCGCGATGCGCGTCTCGGGTACGGCGAACACCACGGTCATGGGCTGCGTCTGCGTGATCACCACGATGCCGTTGGCGTCGGTGGCATGCACGATGTTGCCCGGGTCAACCTGCCGCAGGCCCACTCGCCCGCTCAATGGCGCGGTGATGCGTGTGTAGGTTAGCGACAGCGTGGCGCTGTCCACCTGTCCTTGATCCGCTTCGACGCTGCCTTGGTACTGATGCACCAAGGCTGTCTGAGTATCCAATTGCTGCTGCGAAGCGGAGTCCTGTGCAAGCAGGGATTTGTAGCGCTCATAGTCCAGCTGTGCGTTCTTCAGCAGTGCCTGGTCGCGGGCCAGCTGGCCGCGCGCCTGCGTCAGCACCACCTGATACGGGCGCTGATCGATCTGCGCCAGCAGATCGCCTTGCTTGATCATCTGCCCTTCCTTGAACAGCACCTGCGTCAGCTCGCCGTCGACGCGCGTCCGCACCGTGACCACATTGCGTGGCACCGCAGTGCCGAGGCCGGATTGATAGACGTTGATATCGCCCAGGTGCACGGTCGCCGTGCCCACCGCGGTGGGCCGCTTGGAGGGGTCCATGCCGGCGCCGCGGCGCACACTGGGGCCCTGCGGGTCCGCATCCGATTGCGCAGGATGACTCAAATACCAGAGGACGGCGAGCAGCAGCGCAAGCGCCCCGGCGATGGCCCACGGACGCTTGTAAACAGGTGAATTATCGAGGCTCTGCATGCGCTCAAGATACCGTAGGTGGGCACCCCCTGCCGATGGAAAAAGACAATTCTCGTCAAGAACTGTCAAGCTCACGCCGCGTCGAGCTTGGCCTCCCGGGTCCGATTGTGCCAAGGTTAGCCTTCGGCGCCGCAACGGCGCGCAAAGGTAGCGTCATGAGTTCACCCGTTCGACCCGTGTTTCCTTTTTCGGCCATTGTCGCGCAAGAGGAAATGAAGCAGGCGTTGCTCAGTTCGGCGGTTGATCCTGGCATTGGTGGTGTGCTCGTCTTCGGCGATCGCGGCACGGGCAAGTCCACCGCCGTGCGTGCGCTCGCCGCGCTGCTGCCGCCCATGCGCGCAGTGGTCGGCTGCCGCTACGGCTGCGATCCCGGCGCGGGGGATGCCTTGTGCGAGGAATGCCGGGAAAAGGCCGCGCACGCGGCGCTCAAATCCAAACTGCTGCCCGTGCCCGTCGTGGACATGCCCTTGGGCGTGACCGAGGACCGCGTGGTCGGTGCGCTGGACCTGGAACGCGCATTGTCGCAGGGCGTGAAGGCCTTTGAGCCGGGACTGCTGGCCCGCGCCAATCGCGGGTTTCTGTACATCGACGAGGTGAATCTGCTCGAGGATCATCTGGTGGATCTTTTGATCGACGTGGCTGCTTCGGGCGAGAACGTGGTGGAGCGCGAGGGGCTGAGCGTGCGGCATCCGGCGCGCTTCGTTCTGATCGGCAGCGGCAACCCGGAAGAGGGCGAGTTGCGGCCGCAACTGCTCGACCGGTTCGGTTTGTCGGTGGAGGTCAAGACGCCGGACAACTTGAGCGAGCGCGTCGACGTGGTGAGGCGGCGCGATGAGTTTGACCGCGACAAGCAGGGCTTCATCGCCAGATGGAAAAAGCACGAGGACGCGCTGCGCCGGCGCGTCGTCGCCGGACGCAAGCGCCTGGCTGACATTCAGGTGCCCGATGCGGTGTTGGAAAGCGCGGCCAAGCTTTGCATGAATCTGGGCACCGACGGATTGCGCGCCGAGTTGACGCTGCTGCGCGCGGCGCGGGCGCTGGCGAGCTATGAGCAGGCGCGCGAGGTCGAGATCGCTCACGTGCGGCGTGTCGCGCCGTCTGCATTGCGCCACCGGCTGCGCCGCGATCCCCTCGACGAATCGGGCTCCTCGATGCGCGTTGAACGCGCACTGCAAGAGGTTTTTGGCGCGTGAGCCTCATCGACGATGCGGCGTTGACCGCCTCGCTGTTTGCGGTGGATCCCAGCGGATTGGGCGGGGTTTGTCTGCGCTCGCCGGTGCATCCGGCGCGCGATCAATGGCTGCTGATTCTGCGCGAGCTGCTGCCCGTGCACGCGCCTATGCGCCGCGTGCCGTTCAACATTCCGGATGGGCGATTGTTGGGCGGGCTGGATCTGACGGCCACGTTGAAGGCAAACCGCCCCGTCGCGCAGCGCGGCGTTCTGGCGGAAAGCCATGGCGGTGTCGTGGTGCTCGCCATGGCTGAGCGGCTCTCGGCGAATACGGCGGCGCGGCTCAACGCCGTGCTCGATGCCGGCGAGATCGTGATGCCGCGCGAAGGAGTGGAGATTCGCAATCCCGCCGAGGTGGGCATCGTGGCGCTGGATGAGGGCATGTCGGAGGAGGAATATGCGCCGTCCGCCTTGCTCGACCGGTTCGGGTTTTTGTTGGATCTGAACGGCCTGAGTGTCAAAGCGCCGTTGATCGCGGCGCATCTGGGCGAAGAGATCCTCGCTGCGCGCCGGTTGCTGCCGGCGGTGGCTGCGAGCGCGGAAATCATGCAAGCGCTGTGCGCCACCGCGCTGGCGTTGGGCGTGTATTCGCCGCGGGTGTCGGTGCTTGCGTTGCGCGCCGCGCGCGCTGCGGCGGCGCTGGATGAACGCCGCGAAGTGTCCCGGGAAGACGCCGTGTTGGCGGGCCGCCTCGTCATCGCGCCGCGCGCCACGATTGCGCCGCCACAGGCGCCGGCCGAGCCGGAAACCGCGCCACCGCCCGTGGAAAATGATTCACCGCAGGATTCGAACGATACCGATGCGCCCGCGGAAATCGATCCGCAGCAATTGCAGGAACTGTTGTTGGAGGCGACGCAGTCGGCCATCCCGCCTGGACTGCTGGCGCGCTTGCGAAGTTCCGCAACCGAACGGGCGCGTCAGTCGCGCAGCGGCGGTGGTCGTGCGGGAGCGCTGCGAAACGCAGGTGGGCGCGGCCGGCCTGCGGGCATTCGCACCGGTGCGCCGCGCGGCGATGCGCGCTTGAATGTCATCGAGACCTTGCGTGCGGCAGCGCCCTGGCAGCGCCTGCGCGGGCGCACCGCTGCGGGTGGGACGCGCATTCGCATCAGCGCCGAGGATTTTCGCGTCACGCGCTACAAACAACGCGCGCAGACGCTGACGATCTTCGTGGTCGATGCCTCCGGTTCTTCCGCCTTGAATCGGTTGGCTGAAGCCAAAGGCGCCGTCGAACTGCTGCTGGCCGATTGCTACATACGCCGCGATCAAGTCGCCGTGATCACCTTTCGCGGCCGGGAGGCGCAACTGCTGCTGCCGCCCACGCGCTCCCTGGTTCGCGCCAAGCGCAGTCTGGCCGGATTGCCGGGCGGCGGCGCAACGCCGTTGACGGCCGCCATCGAAGCGGCGGCTGCGCTGGCCATTGCGGCTCAACGCCGTGGTGAAACACCGACGCTGGTGATGCTGACGGACGGGCGGGCCAATGTTTCGCGCGACGGTTCGCCGGGGCGCGAGGCTGCGCACGCGCAAGCCATGAAAGCTGCGGGCCTCATCAGTGCAGGCCGCATCACCACCTTGTTCGTGGACACCTCGCCGCGGCCGCAACCCCTGGCGCAGGAGTTGGCGCGCAAGATGAATGCTCAATACCTGCCGTTGCCGTTTGCCAATGCACGCACGTTGACCCAGTCGGTGCAGGCTGCAACCGCGCGCGAAACAGCGCGCGCGGTTTGATCGATCAGCGCACGCCGAGCGTACGCCGGCGACCGTCCATCATTTTCAAGATCAAGGGCGTCAGAATCAACTGCATGGCCAGTTCCATCTTGCCGCCCGGCGCAACGATGATGTTGGGCCGCGACATGAAGGAGTCGTGGATCATGGACAGCAGATACGGAAAGTCGATGCCCTTCGGGTTGGCGAAGCGGATCACGACGAAGCTTTCGTCCGCGGCCGGGATGTAGCGGGCGGTGAATGGATTGGACGTGTCGACGGTGGGCACGCGCTGAAAATTGATGTGCGTCTGCGAGAATTGCGGGCAGATGTAATTCACGTAGTCCGGCATGCGCCGCAGGATGGTGTCGACCACCGCCTCGGTGGAGTAGCCGCGCGTATCCTTGTCGCGATGCAGCTTCTGTATCCATTCCAGATTGATGATGGGCACCACGCCGATGGTGAGGTCCGCATGCTGGGCCACGTTCACTTCCGGCGTCACCACTGCGCCATGCAGTCCTTCGTAGAACATCAGGTCGGTGTTTTCCTTGATGTCCTCCCAGTCGGTGAAGGTTCCCGGATCCTGCTTGTAGGGCGCCGCTTCCTTCTCGTTGTGCAGGTAGCGGCGGATTTTGCCGCGGCCGTTTTGCCCGTACCCCTTGAACAGCGCCTCAAGTTCGGCGAACAGATTGTTCTGTGGTCCGAAGTGGCTGAAATGCTGGTCTCCCTGCGCGGAGGCCTCGGCCAACTTGGCCTTCATCTGCAAGCGGTTGTAGCGATGAAAAGAGTCGCCCTCAACCAGCACCGCGTTGATTTTTTCGCGATTGAAAATCCAGTTGAAGGTGCGCGTGACCGACGTGGTGCCGGCGCCGGATGAACCGGTCACGGCGATGATTGGATGCTTCGCTGACATGATTTCCCCCCGATCCTCGATTCTAGTTTTGCAGGAACAACGAGCGTTCTTTGAACAGGGGCGAGCTGTAGGACTTGTCCAGGCCCTGATCGTGCTCCAGGTGATAGCGCTCGATGCGCTCAACCTCGGTCTTGCAGCCCAGGATCACCGGCACGCGCTGATGCAGTTCGCCAGGCACGACATCCAGCATGCGCGCGCGACCCGTCGATACCGCGCCGCCGGCCTGCTCGACGAGCATGGCCATTGGGTTCGCCTCGTACAGCAGGCGCAACCGTCCCGGCTTGCTCGGATCCTTGGTGTCCTTCGGATACATGAACAATCCGCCGCGAATCAGAATGCGGTGCACCTCGGCCACCAGTGAGGCGATCCAGCGCATGTTGAAGTCCTTGCCGCGCACGCCACCGTGCCCGGCCAGACACTCGACCACATAGCGCTTCACCGGCGGCTCCCAGAACCGCTCATTGGAGGCATTGATGGCGAATTCGCTGGTTTCCTCTGGAATGCGCAGGTTCGGATGCGTCAGAATGAACTCGCCGAAACCGCGGTCCAGCGTGAACCCGTGCACGCCGCGTCCGATGGTCAGCACCAGCATGGTGGTGGCGCCGTAAATGGCGTAGCCAGCGCACAGCTGCTTGCGCCCGGGCTGCAGGAAATCCTGCGCGGTGGGCCGCTCGGTGTCATTGGGGGCCCGCAGCACCGAAAAAATGCTCCCCACCGGCGCATTGATATCGATGTTGCTGGACCCATCCAGCGGGTCGAATGAGAGCAGATATTTTCCCCGCGGATACTCCTCCGGAATCTGATAGACCCCCTCGAGCTCTTCGGACACCATGCCGGCCAGATGGCCGCCGTATTCGCTGGTGCTGAGGAAGATGTCGTTCGACATGACGTCGAGTTTCATCTGGGTTTCGCCCTGCACATTGGTGGCCTGCGCCGAGCCGTGAGCGCCGGCCAGCGCGCCGCGGCCGACGATGAAGCTGATCCGCTTGCAGGCGAGGCGTACGTAGTTGAGCAACGCGGTAAAGTCGCCGGTCGCATCGGGATAGCGGCGCTGCTCCTCGATCATGAATTCGGTGATCGTTTTTTCTCGAGTGCTCATACGTCTCCCCGTTGCGAAAGGTTCAGGCCGGGCGGAACGCGTCCTCGCGCTGTTCCAGTTGTTCGTTGATTTCGCGCACGCCCAGATGGGTGCTGCGGATCAGTTGCGCGGCAGGGTGCGACAAGGGCCTTTCCGGCGAGCCCAAGGAGGGCAGCAGCAGGTCGGCCGCGTCGAATCCTTCCGCGCGCGTCCAGTAGCTCGGCGTCACGATGGTGAACAGTCCCGCAGCCTTCGCTGCGCGCAGTCCGTTGGCGGAGTCTTCGAGGGCGGCGCACGCGGCGGTCGGCAGCGCCAGCTTTTTGAGCACGTATTCGTACACATCCGGCGCCGGCTTCTTGCGCTGCACCTGATCGCCGGCGCCGATGGCGGCGAAGCGGTTCAGCGCGCCGGCGCCCAGCGTCGTCGTCAGCAGCGCCTCGATGTTGGCAAAGGTCGTGGTCGAGGCAATACTCAAGGCGACGCCGGCGCGTTGCGCCTCCTCGAGCAGCCGCTCCACGCCCTCGCGCAAGACGACTTCGCCGTCGTTGACGAGTTGCGTGTAGATGCGGGTCTTGGTGGCGTGAATGTCGGGTATGCGCGAACGCAGCACCGCCTGCTGCGCCTCAGGCAATGCCAATGAAAGCAGGAACACCGCGATGCGTTCCTTGCCGCCGGTGGTCAGCAGCAATTGCGCGTAAGCCGGCTTGCTCCAGTTCCAGTCCAGGCCGTGCGCGGTGAAGGCTTCGTTGAAGGCACGCCGATGCGCCTCCTCCGTGTCTGCCAGCGTGCCGTCGACGTCGAAAATCAATGCCTTCAGCTTCATGAGCTCGGCGCCGTCATTTGCCGTCCGCGAAGATGCGGCTGGCGCGCAGGTCCTCACCCTCGATGGTCATCAGTTGGTCGCGGCTCAAGGGCTCGCCGCGGTGCACGAACAGGCGGCTGGCCTGGCGCAGGCGGGCCCGGTCCAGCGCGTTGCGGATGGAGCGCGCGTTGGCGAAATGCGGCTGCGCCATTCGCAGCGGTATGTATTCCTGCAGGGCGTCGCGGCCGGAGTCACTGAGGCGATATTGCATCTGTTCGAGCATCTTCGCGGCAATTTGTTCCAGTTCGTCGCGCGCATAGTCCGGAAAATCCAGATGATGGGCAATGCGGGAAGAAAGGCCGGGATTGGAGCGGAAAAATGTATCCATCCGGTCTTTGTATCCGGCGACGATGACAACCAGATCGTCGCGCTGATTCTCCATGACCTGCAGCAATATTTCGATGGCTTCTTGACCATAATCGCGCTCGTTTTCCGGGCGATACAAGTAATAGGCTTCATCGATGAACAGCACGCCGCCCATGGCTTTCTTGAGAATTTCCTTGGTCTTGGGAGCGGTGTGTCCGATGTATTGCCCGACCAGGTCATCGCGCGTGACCGCCACCAGATGGCCTTTTCTCACGTAGCCGAGCCGATGAAGAATCTGCGCCATGCGCAACGCGACCGTGGTCTTGCCCGTCCCCGGATTGCCGGTGAATGACATGTGCAGCGAGGGTGAGCCGGCGATGAGTCCCAATTGCTTGCGCGCGCGCTCGACGAGCAGCAGCGCGGCGATGTCGCGGATGCGCGCCTTGACCGGCTTCAAGCCGATCAGCTCGGCATCCAGTTCCTCGAGTACCTCATTGACGCGTGAGTCGGCCAGCAGCGCCGACAAGTCGACGCTCTGGCCGTTCGCGGTAGACGGTGTGGTCTGGGTGTTCAAGGTGCCGCCTATTCGTAGCGCTGTCCTTCGGGCTTCTGCGCAGCATAGCTTTCAATGGTGTATTGAATCTGCCGTCCGCCCACTTCCTGCCGCTTGAGCGCAAACCCAGGTTCATTTGCCGGGCGATTGACGATGAAGGACAGCCGCGTGGTTTCAAAGCCGCGGCTCGAGTCGAAGGCGTTGACCCGGATGTAGGTCTGCGGATGCGCCTTGCGGCAGTCGGCGACCTCCGTCATGGCGCCGGCCGCATCGCGCAGGTCGAACATGGGGTTGCCCCACATCTCCCAGTAGTAATTGCGCGGGTGCGGGTCGTCCGTGTACTCGACGCTGATGGCCCAGCCCTGTGCCAGTGCGTACTCGACCTGTGCACGAATCTCTTTGTCTGTCAGATCCGGCAGGAACGAAAAGGTGCCTTGAGTGACTTTCATGATGTTTCCTTATGGATTCTTTTAAGCGCTGGTCGGGGTGGGAACGAAATCGGCCGTATCGGTGGAAGCGTAGTCGAAGGTGACATCCTTCCACGTATCCAGCGCAGCGCGCAGCGGTGAGCACCATTTGGCCGCATCGGCCAGAATCTGCGGGCCCTCGTTCCATATGTCTCGACCCTCGTTGCGGGCTTTGACCATGACTTCCAGGGCGACGCGGTTCGCGGTCGCGCCGGCCTGAATGCCTTGCGGGTGCCCGATGGTGCCGCCGCCAAACTGCAGCACCACATCCTCGCCGAGGTAGGTGAGGAGTTGATGCATCTGGCCGGCATGAATGCCGCCGGAGGCCACCGGCATCACCTTGCGCAGACCGGCCCAATCCTGGTCAAAGAACACACCCTGTTCAAGATTCTGCTTGGTGACAGTGTCTCGACAAGTTGAATATATCCCCTTGATAACATTGGGATCACCTTCGAGTTTTCCGACCACGGTTCCAGCGTGGATATGATCCACGCCGGCCATGCGCATCCACTTGGCGATGACTCGAAAGGAGACGCCGTGCGTCTTCTGGCGTGTGTAGGTGCCATGACCGGCGCGGTGCAGATGCAGGATCATGTCATTGCGGCGCGCCCACTTGGCCATGGATTGAATGGCGGTGTAGCCGATGACCAGGTCGATCATGACGATGCAAGACCCGAGTTGCTTGGCGAAGTCGGCGCGCTCGTACATGCTCTTCCATGGTGGCGGCGGTGACGTTCAGATAGTGGCCCTTCACCTCGCCGGTGGCGGCGGCCGCCTTGTTAACGGCCTCCATGACGTACAAGAATCTGTCGCGCCAGTGCATGAAGGGCTGGGAATTGATGTTCTCGTCATCCTTCACGAAATCCAGTCCGCCCTTCAGGGCCTCGTATACGACGCGGCCATAGTTCTTGCTGGACAGGCCGAGTTTGGGTTTGGTGGTGGCTCCGAGCAGTGGGCGGCCGAACTTATCCAGGCGCTCCCGCTCCACGATGATGCCGGTGGGCGGACCCTGAAAAGTTTTCATGTAGGCGACCGGGATGCGCATGTCTTCCAGGCGCAGCGCCTTCAGCGGCTTGAAGCCGAAGACATTGCCTATGATCGACGCTGTCAGATTCGCTATGGACCCTTCTTCAAATAAATCAATATCATATGCGATATAACTAAAGTACTGTCCGGGTGCTCCGGGCACTGGGTCCACGCGGTAGGCCTTGGCTCGATAGAGATCGCAGGCAGTCAGGCGGTCGGTCCAGACCACAGTCCAGGTGGCGGTGGAGGATTCGCCGGCGACGGCCGCAGCCGCTTCGATGGGGTCGACGCCGTCTTGCGGGGTGATGCGAAAACGTGCGATGACGTCGGTGTCTTTGGGCGTGTAGTCGGCATCCCAGTAACCCATCTTGGCGTAGGGCATGACACCGGATTTGTAACGATCAGCCTGATTCCCCATTCGAAGGCTCCTGCGTTGTTGTGGACAAACCAAACGAGACAGGCGCGAATGTAGCAGGGGTAAAAACATAAGCGATAGTCAATATTTCTTCCAAGTAGAATAAGAAAAACCTTATGTATCAGCCTAGGGGGGTAGAGCATGTCGATGCAATATGTATCCTTGCGCCAACTGCGGGTGTTTGAGTCCGCAGCCAGCCATCGTTCCTTTTCCAAGGCGGCCGAGTTGTTGCACCTCACTCAGCCCGGCGTTTCCATGCACATCAAGGAATTGGAAAAAAATGCGGGGCTGCCGCTGTTCGAGCGCATCGGGAAGAAGCTGTTCGTCACCGAAGCGGGACAGGAATTGCTGACTCGTGCACGCGAAATCCTGCGCTCGATCAAAGATGCGGACGAGGCCTTGGACGGGCTCAAGGGCTTGCGCCGCGGCCGCATCAATCTGGCGGTGGTGAGCACTGCGAAATATTTCGTCCCGCAATTGCTGGCGCGATTCCGGCAGGAGTATCCCGAACTCGAGATCCGGCTGGCCGTCAACAATAGGATCTCGGTCATCGAACAACTGGTCGGCAACGAGGTGGATCTGGCCATCATGGGCCGTTCCCCACAATCAGTGGACATGGTCGCCGCGGCTTTCGCGCAAAATCCGCACGTCGTGATTGCCGCGCCCGATCATCCGCTGGCCGCGCGCCGCAAAGTCCCGGTCAGCACGCTGGCCGCGGAAACCTTCATTGTTCGCGAGCCCGGGTCCGGCACGCGTCTGGCCATGCAGCAGTTCTTTACGCAGGCCAACGTCACGTTCAAAGTGGGCATGGAAATGGCCAGTAACGAAACCATCAAGCAGGCGGTCATGGCTGGCATGGGCGTGAGCTTCATTTCCCAGCACACGATCGGCTTGGAATTGCAGACTCACAAACTGGCCATTCTGGACGTGCGCGGGCTGCCGATGATCCGCCAGTGGAATGTCGCGCATCTGGCCAACAAGCGCCTGTCACCCATGGCGCAGGCGTTCAAGGCGTTCGTGCTCGAGCATGGCTCGGAATTGCTGAGCATGACAGGGGCGTCCTCGAAGTGAGCGCGCCGCTGCTGTGGGAGCGCGATGCCGCGCAGTGGCCCAACAGCCACGCCAGCCGCTTCGTCGCCGCAGCCGGTATTCGCTGGCACGTGCAGCAGATGGGCGAGGGCCCGGTGCTGCTGCTGCTGCATGGAACCGGCGCATCCACCCACTCCTGGCGCGACTTGATGCCTGCCATGAGCCGCCGCTATCAGGTGCTCGCGATGGATCTGCCCGGACATGGGTTCACCGACAGCGTGCCCTCCGCGCGCTGTTCCCTGAATGGCATGAGCGACTCGGTGGCCACGCTCCTGCAGGCCATGAACATCTCCCCCGAGTTCTGCGCCGGGCATTCTGCCGGCGCAGCGATCCTGTGCCGCATGGCCTTGTCGGGCCGCATCGCGCCGCGGCTCATCGTCAGCCTCAATGGCGCGCTGCTGCCCTTTGCCGGCGCGGCCGGCGTGCTGTTCTCGCCAATCGCGAAGCTGATGGCGGTCAGCTCGTTCATGCCGCGTCTGATCGCCTGGCGGGCGCGCGAACGGGCGGCGGTGGCGCGGGTAATTGCCGGCACCGGTTCGCACCTGGATGATCGCGGGCTGGATCTATACGCACGCCTGGTCCGCGACCCCAAACACATCGCCGGCGCGCTGGGCATGATGGCGAATTGGGACTTGCGTGCCTTTGAGCGGCAACTGCCGGCGCTCAAAGCGCCGTTGCGTCTGGTGACGGCACAGAACGACCGTACGGTCCCGCCGGCGCAGGCGCTGCGCATCCACGCGAGGATGCCTGCGGTGCAGATCACCGAACTGCCGGGACTGGGGCATTTGGCGCATGAAGAGCAGCCGGCGCGCGTGGCGCAATTGCTGTGCGACCTGTTTGACGCCGTTTGAGGCACGCGGGGTCGGAATGTTCGATGCAGCCGAATGGGCGGTTTATACTCAAGGATCGACGCACTGGACGCACTTGAAGGGGGAATCATGACGAAAGGGCGCACGCTCAAGCGCATTGCGATCTGGATCTGGCTCGGAAGTGTGTGTGCGGTCAGCGCGCATGCGGCCGACAGCCAGAAATTGCGCATCATCAGCTGGGCGGATTACGTGCCCGCCGAAGTGGTCGCCGCCTTCAAGAAGGAAACCGGCATTACGGTCGAACTGACGCTGTCGAACAACGAAGAAATGATTTCCAAGCTGCGCGCCACGCATGGCGCCGGCTACGATCTGGCGCAGCCGTCGCAGGATCGCATCACCGGTCCGCAGCGCGATTTCGGCATCTACAAACCCATCGACCTGTCCAAGGTCAAGCTCGGGCAGTTTCAGCTGGGCCTGCTGGACATCGTGCGCAGGAACACCACGCTCAACGGTCAGCAATACGCCTTGCCGTATCTGTGGGGCACCGACGGGCTGGTGGTGAACACCAAGCGCGCGAAGGCCGCCGATTATCTGGACCTGTGCAAGCCCGACCTTGCGGGCAAGACCTCCATCCGGCTGCGCCGTCCTACGTTGATGGCTTTCGCCTTTGCAATGGGCAAGGATCCGTTCGCGTTGTACTCGGATACGAAGGCCTATTCTGCCTTGATGGACCAGGTCGGCGCCAAGCTGATCGCCTGCAAACCGAACTTCAAGTTTTTCTACGACAACAAGGATCAATTGCTCAACGGCATCCGTTCCGGTGAAGTGCTCGCCGCGATGATGTGGGACACCGGCGGCTGGACATTGAACCGGGAAAATCCCGACATTCAGTTCATCGTTCCAAAATCCGGCGCCCTGGGCTGGCTCGACACCTATGCGCTGCCCGCGCGCGGCCGCAACGATGCGGGCGCCTATGCCTGGATCAATTACACCATGCGCCCGGAGATCGCCGCGAAGATCACCAAGTCCGTGGGCAGCTTTTCCGCAGCGCAAAACACGGGACCGCTGCTCGATCCGAAGCTCAAAGCCCAATTCGCCGCCGCGTTTCCCGACAGCGTGGTCAAGGCCATTCATTGGTATCCGTCGATACCACCGGGCCTGGAGGAAATCGAAGGCAAGGTGCTGGATCGAGTGAAGGCCGCCAATTGAGCACGCCCGATCTGGTTGCCGACGCCGTCGTCAAGCGGTTTGCCGATCATGTGGCGGTGGACGCGCTGTCCTTTTCCGTGGAGCGCGGCAGTTTCTTCTCCATTCTCGGGCCTTCGGGCTGCGGTAAAACGACGTTGTTGCGTATGATCGCCGGTTTCATCGCGCCGGACGGCGGCGATATCGCCATCGGTGGGCAGAGCATGCGCAACGTGGCGCCGAACCGACGCCCCGTGAACATGGTGTTTCAGCAGCTGGCGTTGTTTCCGATGATGTCGGTGGGCGAGAACGTGGAGTTCGGGCTGGCGCGCCGCGGGGTCGGCCGCGCCGATCGCAAGCGCAAGTCGCAGGAGATGCTGGAGCGCGTGGGTCTTTCGGGTGCCGCACACAAGCGCGTGGATGAGCTGTCGGGCGGTCAGCGGCAGCGCGTGGCGATCGCCCGCAGTCTGGTTCTCGAACCCACACTGCTGCTGCTCGATGAGCCCTTGGGCGCGCTGGATCTGAAGCTGCGCGAGCACATGAAGATCGAACTCAAACAATTGCAGGCCGCGTTCGGCACGACGTTCGTTTACATCACGCACGATCAGTCCGAAGCCCTGGTGCTGTCGGATCACGTGGGTGTGATGAATCACGGCCGTTTCGAGCAGCTGGGCACGCCGCAGGAATTGTATTACCGGCCGCAGACGCCGTTCGTTGCCGGATTCGTCGGCGCCAACAACCGCATCGTCGGTAAAGTGGACTCCATCAATGGGGAAATCGTGGCGCTCAGCACGGCATCCGGGTGGAGCATTCGCGCGCGCCGCCACGGATCGCCCGCAGCGGGCGCCGCGGTGGAAGCCTTCGTGCGTCCCGAGGCCTGCATTCTTGGGCGCAGCGTTGCGGAGTTGCCGCAGGAGTTCCCGGTTCAGGCCGGCGCGGTTCAAAGTCTGTTGTTTGACGGGGCCAACTCCTCCGTGCTGCTGCTGGAAGAGCGGACCCGGCACGAGTTCAGAATTGCATTGCCACAGACCGGCCAGTTTTCGGATTTGAAGCCGGGCGAGAAAATCGTGTTCAGCTTCGATCCCGAGCGCGCAGCCTGTTTCCCGGCACGCGCTGGCGCCGATGGGCGCAGCGCGTAGAGTGGCGATGCAAACGCGTTGGCATGCCCGGTTGATGCTGGCGTTGTTGCTCGCGCCGGCGCTGCTGTGGCTGGGCGCGCTCATCATTCTGCCGCACCTGGATCTGGCGCTGCTGTCGTTGCGCCAGCGCACCGGACCGCAGCAGTACGTGTCGAGCCTGGCGCAATACCGCACGTTCTTCCATGAGCCGCTGTACTGGCATGTGTTTGTGCGCACGGCGGTGATGTCGGTGGTGTCGACGCTGTTCACGCTGCTGGTGGCGTTTCCCATCGCCTGGATAATCGCCAAGATTTTGCAGGGGCGCGCCAGTTCGCTGCTGTTCATCGTGTGCCTGGTTCCGTTCTGGGTGAGTGAAACCGTGCGTACGCTCGGGTGGATGATCCTGCTGCGCGAATCCGGCGTGCTGCCGGCGCTGCTTGTGAAACTGGGGCTGACCGCGGTGCCGGTGGAGTTCTTGTACCGGGACGCGACCATCATGCTGGGCCTGGTGTACACCTCCATGCTGTTCATGCTGGTGCCGCTGGTGTCCAGCCTGGAAAGCCTCGATAATTCGCTGATCGAAGCCGCGTATGATCTGGGCGCGAGCGGCGCCTCGATCCTGCGCACCATCGTGATTCCGCACGCCGCGCCCGGCATCACCGCCGGCTGCATCATCGTGTTCATGCTGACGTTGGGCAATTACCTCACGCCCACGCTGCTGGGCGGCAAGAACTCCGAGTGGTTCACCGAGCAGATCTACACTCAGTTCATCACCCGATTCAATTGGGAGCAGGGCGCCGCCTTCGGCTTTCTGCTGCTGGGCCTGTCCACCGCCATGGTGATGATCGGCCTGCGTCTTGCCGGTCAGCGATTCGGCGATGTCATGAGGCGCACATGATTCCCTCGCTGCCGCGTCCCGCCTGGCTGCGAACGGCGACTGCCGCGTATCTGATCGCGTTTCTGGTATTTTTGTTTCTGCCGCTCATCGTGGTTGCGGTATTCGCTTTCAACGATGCGTCATACCCGGCGCCACCGTGGCGCGGCTTCACGATGGATTGGTTTCTGGGCAATGCGGCGAAGGCGCGCACCGGGTTGTTTCAGGATGCGGATCTGCTGGGCAGCATCTGGACCAGTTTCGTGGTCGCTTCCTGGGTAACGCTGCTGTCGGTGTTGGTCGGCACGGCGAATGCATTTCTGATGGAGCGCGCTCGTTTTCCCGGTCAGCAGGTTCTGTCGGTGCTGATTATGGCGCCGCTGGTGATTCCCGGCGTCATTCTCGGCATATCCATTCTCGCCTTCGCCAGTCGGTTGGCGGAACTGGGCGAGGATCTGTTTGGTTGGGAGCTGGATTTTCTGCGGCCCGGCCTGCCACTGGTGGTGCTCGGGCAGTTTTCCTACATGGCGACCATCGCCACGCTGACCATCAGCGCGCGCCTGCGCCGCTTCGATCGCACACTGGAGGAGGCGGCCTTGAATCTGGGCGCCTCACGTCCCGCGGTTTTCCGCACCATTGTGATGCCGTACCTTGCGCCGGCGCTGACCGGTTCCGCGGCGATTTCGTTCGTGATGTCGTTTGCGGATTTCAACACGACATTGATGCTGGTGGGCGCGGACTCTCCGCTGACCGTCATGATGTACGGGCGCATGCGCGAGGGCGCAAGTCCGGTGCTGAACGCGGTCAGTTTGTTTCTGATGATCGCATCGGGTCTTCTCGCCTTGACGTTGCTGCGAGGTGGTTCCAAACCGCCGCAGGTTCAAGTGGCCGCACCGTCCGCCCCGTGATTGCACGATTGCATCCGCGCTACTGCGCCGGATCGACTTCGATCATCAATGCGCGCCCATCCCAGTTTTCCGCCGCTGCCGCGACCTCGCGATACAACGCGGTCAATCCGGGACTGGGCCAATAGATCTCAACCATGTGACCCAGCAGGGCTCGCGTATCCACGAAGGCTGCGCCGCGACCGGAGGCGGTGCGCAGTTCGGATGCGATACGAAAGCCCTGCGCGGCATAGGCCGCGATCAGCGCGTCGTAGTCCTCAGGCACCACGGCGACATGATGCAGGCCTTCCTGCGCTGCGGTGAAGACGTCGCGGAACGCCGAAGGCTGGTCGTCATGCTGCGTGACCAGTTCAACCTGGATCGCGCCCGCCTGCACGTATGCCGCGGAGATGTCGAGAGCGGCCGGCCGGCCGCGATAGCTCACATGGGACAAAACGATGTGGCGTCTGACGAGGAAGGGACCCAGACCCCACAGGGCATGCCAGCGCGCAATCGCCGCGTCCAGATCGTTGACGTAGTAGGCGTTCTGCACGATGGCCTGAGCAAATGGCCGGGCTGCGCGTTCTTTCATAGGAGGACCTTTGTGGGTGGCAGCGGTGGATACCGACCCAGCGCCAGCAGCAGCACGGCGCCGGTGACGAACAAGCCGGCGGCACTCAGGAAGCTGATGTCGTAGCTCGCAGTGCGGTCGAATACGCGCGCGAACAGCATCGGCGCAATGCCCCCGGCAAGCGCCAGGGTGGCGTAAAGAACCGCATAGATCTTCGCGTAGTGGCGCAATCCAAAATAGCGGGCGGCCAGAAACGACATCAGATCCAGTTCCGCCCCGGCGGCAAAACCGATCAGCGATGCCGCTGCAATGACCGTCGCGAAGTGCGGAGCGCCTGTCAGCACCAGACAGCCGATGGCTGGCAGGGACAGCGCGATCAGGGCCACGCCGGGTGCCCAGAATCGATCGATCAGATACCCCACCAGCAGACGCGCCGCAATGATGGCAAGACCATACGCCCCTTGCGCGGTTGCGGCGTCCGTTGGGCTGAAGCCTTTGTCGGTGAGCGCGGCGATCAGATTGGGACTGATGCCGGAGACTGCGAGGTAGATCATGAAGATCGAACTGCACAGTATCCAGAAGCGATAGCTTTGCGTTGCCTGGGTCAGTGTAAGGCCCCACGGGGGCGTGACCGTGTCGATCGGTGGGATCGCCGCCGGCCCCGCGCTGCGATTGACGCCAGGACGAAATCCGTACCAGACGATGGGGCCTGCCAGCAGCAGCGGCAGCAGACCCAGTCCCACATAGGCGCTTCGCCAGCCATAGTGCTCCACCATCCACACCGTCAGCGCCGGCGCAAGCGTGGCGCAGATGCCGGTGCCGCTGAGCGTCAATCCCAAAGCCAGGCCACGCTGATTCTGAAACTGGCTGGTGATCGCGCGCGTCCAGGTCACCGGCGTCGTGCCGGCGCCGAGCACCGCCATGCAGCCGTACGCAAGATAGAGCATCCACAGCTGGCCGTTCATGCCTGCGGCCAGGAAAAACCCCAACGCCAGGCCGACGAGGCCGGGCAATGCGACCGGCCGGGGACCGAAGCGATCGCTGAGCCAGCCGACAATCACCGCGGTTGCCGCTCCCAGGCCGGAGCTGAACAGGATGGCGAGTTGGACGTCCGCACGGGCCCAGCCGAATTCGGCGCTCAGCGGCTTCAGGAGTGCACCAATGGTATAGAACGGCAGGACGATCGAGCTGCAGATGACGCCGACGCAGGATGCCAGGATCAACACGGCGTTGCGCCGGACCTCACTCATCATGGGCAGCTCAAACGCAGCACCATTGCTCATCGGCACAGCCTAGCAAACTACCGCGCATCGGTGGCGTTATGGCACAAGCGTCAGCCTCTTGGGGATTTGACCGGCAGACGAGGCCATGCTTTGATCCGTTGCGCCTGATGCGCAAGGGACACGGAGAATTCAAATGATCAATGCGGCGATCAACAAGTGGCTGTTGGCGGCTTCGATGGGACTGTCCGCCTGGGCCGCCACCGCTTCCCAGGCGTCCCCGGCATTGCCGGTGTTGGAGCCCGAAGTGAGTGATGTCGCCACGTTGAGGCTCGATGTGCCGCATCGCTTTTTCACGAGCGGCTGGGATGGCGACAGTTTCATGATATTCGATGGCGACAGCGGCAAGATGGAAGGGTCGATTCCGGCGGGCTACATTTCGAATCTTGCGATCGCGCCCGACAACAGCCGCTTCTATGTCTCCGAGACTTACTGGACCCACGGCGCTCGCGGTGACCGCCATGATCTGGTGTCTATCTACGATGCGAAGAGCCTGCACCTGATGAAAGAAATCAGATTGCCCGGCCGCGCCTTGGTGAGCAAGGTGCAGAACTTCGACATCAACGCATCCGGCTCACGCGCCTACGTATACCTTCTGCAGCCCGCCTCGTCGGTCGTCTGGGTCGATCTCAAGCAGCAGGTGGTCGCGGGCACGGTGGAAATTCCCGGTTGCGCGCTGGTGTTCCCCTGGGGTGAGCAGGGGTTTTCCTCCCTGTGCGGCGACGGCTCTCTGGCGAGCGTGAGCATCCCGGAATCCGGACCGGCCAAAGTCACGCATACCAGGCCATTTTTCGACGCCAACAAGGATCCGATATTCGACGACAGCTTTGTCGATCGTGTCACCGGCAATGCAATATTCCTTTCCTACTCGGGCCTGGTCTACCCGGCAAAGCTGGGATTCGACACCGTCGTCGACAAGCCCTGGTCGATTCAGCAGGCCGCCGGATACGCAGCGGCGGGAACCGGTGTGCAGGAATTGGCTTGGCGGCCGGGCGGGTCGCAGCTGGCGGCGTACCACAAGGCAAGCGGCAGGTTGTTCGTTCTGATGCACACGGGGAATTATTGGACGCACAAGCAAGGTGGCACTGAAGTGTGGGTGCTCGATACCAAAACTCATGCGTTGTTGTCGCGGTTCCCGTTGCGGCCGGCGCCCACCAGCGGCCTGGGTGATGACAAGGCGCCCTATTACCAAAGCATGGGTGTGTCGCAAGATGAGAATCCGCTTCTGTATCTTCTGAATCCGGAGGGGAACGATCTTGTGATGGATGCGGCCACGGGTGAACTGAAGCTCAAGATCGAGTCTGCCGGTGGTCACATGGTCTGGGTGCCCGGATACTGATGCGAAATTTCAACTCCACTGCAAACAACCGACCATGAACGCTGTCGCAATTGAAGCCCTGGCCATGGGCATCAGGACACTGGTCGCCCTGGTATTTTTGACGGCCGCGATCGGCAAGATGCGTCACTGGGCGCAGTTCCAAGGCGTCATCGCCAACTATCGGCTGCTGCCGGATGTTCTCATCGCCCCCGTCACCTACATCCTGCCGCCCGTCGAGGCCGTGCTCGGGTCGGCGCTCCTGCTGAACCTTGCGTACCCATGGCCGGACGTGGCCGCGATGGGTCTGCTTGTTCTGTTCGCCACCGCCATGGGCATCAATGTGCTGAGGGGCAGGCGGGATATCGATTGCGGGTGTTTCCAGAGCGCCCTGAAGCAGCGGCTAAGCTGGATCTTCGTCCTGCGCAATGCCGTGCTGGCGCTGCTGACGGGTTTGACGCTGTTTTCCGCCGGGCCGTTGCCGGATTCCTGGATGAGGATCGATGCGCTCCTGTTGGGCGGCGTGCTGTTCGTTCTTTTGCAGACACTCAATATCCTTTGGAGCCTTGTTCCGTCCTGGCGTCGCCCGTTGGCGGCAGGTTCTTAAGGAGAGCCGATGACAATTGCAATGATTTCCAATGTCCTGCTCTGGGTCGCGGTGATTGTGCTGAGCCTGACGGTGTTGGCGCTGGCGCGACAGGTCGGCGTGCTGCATGAACGGGTCGCTCCGGCCGGCGCGTTGATCAATAGCGCGGGGCCCGGGGTCGGGGAACAATCCCCGCGCCTCGAAGCGATCGCATTGGCCGGCAATGCCATCACGGTTGGCGGCAAGCTGGCCGCCGGCAAGGCGCTGTTGATGCTTTTCGTTTCTCAAACCTGCCCGATCTGCAAGAAGCTGATCCCGATTGCGTTGGATTTTGCCAGGAGCGAGCGGCTGGAGGTCTTGTTCGTCGGCGACGCGGACCTGAGCGAACAGAAAAAGCTGATCGAACGATTTGGCATCGACGAGCGTCATTTCGTCAATGGAGCCGCGATAGGCATGGCTTACCGCGTCGACAAACTCCCGTTCGCCGTGTTGTTGGATGACCAGGGCGTCATCGCCGCCAAGGGACTGGTCAACAGCCGCGAACACTTCGAAAGTCTGATCATCGCCAAGGAAACCGGCTTTGCCACGCTTCAAGCGTATTTGAAAGCGCAGGCGGAACCCGTCGAATAAAGGAACACCACCGTGTCGAAATCTCCGATTGACAAGATTGGCGAGCAGCTCACGCGCACGCTCGCCGGGTACTCCTCGCGTCGAGGCTTCATCGCGAAGCTGGGCGCAGTGTTGGCCGCAGCGCCCCTGCTGCCGCTGTTGCCGGTGGCGCGGGCCGCGACTGCCACCGCGCCGAAGACGGACTTCGAGCGCAACGCGCAGACGAAGGACGATACGAAATGCACGTACTGGAAGTATTGTGCCGCGGATGGCGTGATGTGCAGTTGCTGCGGCGGCGGATCGCACACCTGTCCTCCCGGTGCGGAGCCATCGCCGGTGTCCTGGATCGGCACCTGCCTGAATCCGGACGACAACCGCTCTTACATCATTGCCTATCGCGACTGCTGCGGCACGCCGGTGTGCAAGGCCGGCAAGTCCTGTCAGTGCGACGGCGCCGATCGAGAACTACCCACCTATCGGGCTCCCCTCAACAACGACATCATCTGGTGCTTCGGCAATGCGTCGGCCACTTATCATTGTTCGACGGCGGCACTGGTTGGGTTGTCGGGCACGTAGGCCCATGCGCCGGGGCGCGCTGGTCGCCGCAGCCTGCGCTTTGTTCGCAGCGGGTCTGACCGGCGCCGTACCGCCGTCGCTGCCCGGTGCGACTCGCGGCAACTACCTGCTGGCCTGTGGCGGCTGTCATGGCGACGAGGGCGTTTCCAATTCGAAGCTGGTTCCGACTTTGAAGGGTCTGATCGGCTTTTACCTCAACACCCGAGCTGGCCGCGATTATCTGCCGCGTTTGCCCAACGTCGCTTTCAGCACCCTGAGCGATCAGGAGTTGGCGGCGGTGCTGAATTATCTGGTGTTCGACATGGGCGAGGGCAGCGCTCCGACCGGCGCGAAGCCCTATGAAGCGGCGGAGGTGGGCAGGTTGCGCAAGCAGCCCCTTACTGAGATTTCGTTGCATCGATATCGCGGGCAAATGGTGGAGACTTTGATCAATCAATATCACGCGTCGGCGGGTTTGCGGATGTATGACGTGGGACTCTATCCACGTGCGCAGCCTTGAGCAAAACCCAGGCTCTGAACTTCAGTGAGAAACCGGCCGTCGCAGCAAGTCGGTCCGATCCACGGATTGAACTCTGACCCGGGCGGGCTTCCCCGAGCGCGTAGTGGTGAGCGTGATCACGGTGCGCGCCGGCCCCATCGACCATACGGCGCGGTAAAATTCGGCCATGGAAAAGACTTCGCGGTCGCCGACCTCGCGGATCAGGTCGCCGTCGCGCATGCCGGCCTTTTGCGCCGGGCCGCCCTCGACCACGCCGGCAACCACGACGGCACCCTTGACCTGCGTCGCGTAGATTCCAAGCCACGGTCGAGTCTGGCGCGCCGCCTTGCCTTGCGCGCGCAGATCCCCGAGTATCGGCTTGAGCAGATCCGTGGGCACGAACAGGTTGGCGTCTGTCTCATCGGCGCCGACGATTTCCCTGACCAGCAGTGAACCCATTCCAACCAGCTGGCCGCCGCCATCGACCAGTGCCGCGCCGGACCAATGCGAGTGCGCGGGTGCGGTGAATATCGCTTCGTCCAGCAGATACTCCCAGGCGCCGGTAAATTCGCGACGTGCGAGCACCTTGACCGAAAGCGGTTGCGCCAGTTGCGGGTGGCACAACACGGCAGCGGCACTGTCGGCGCAAAGCGCGGAAGAATCACCCAGTGCAAGAGGCGCCACGTCCAGCGGGCCCAGCGGCAACACCAATCCGAATCCGGTGACCTGATCGTAGGCGAGGCCGTGCCCGGCGAGTTCGCGCCCGCCATGGGTCGTCAGCCACACATCGCAGGCTTCGGTGATCAGATAGCCGATGGTGAGAATGAGGCCATCGGAATCAATCACGACGCCGCTGCCGCTGCGTTGGGTGCCCAGTATCGAGGCCGTGAATGCATCGTCCGGTACGATCGCGCGAATCTTGACGATGGATTGAGTCAGTGTTTGCAGATCCACAATATCCAGTTCTGAAGCCGAATCAGACAAGGGCTGTCTGCGGATACCCGCAAGAGCATGCTCCGCTGTGGGTCCTAGCGTCAACCGCCCGGAAAATCGATGCGCGCAACCCTGCTGCTTGGCACGATTCTATTGAGAATCGTTCGCAAATGCATGCGGTAGCACCGAGGATGAGCGCATCGGCAATCAACATGAACCACACCTGAATTCTCGCCGCAGTTGAAAATTAATAATTATTTATACCAATTGTCTGCGCAAACACGTGAAAATACGCGCGGGTTTTCATTCATAGGGTCATCACGATGCAAACGAAGATTTCACGCCGTACGGTCGTCAAGAGCGCCATCGCGGCCGGTGCGTTCATTCCTGCTCTGGGCTTTATCGACACCGCGATGGCTGCGGCTGCGATGCCTGCGCTGGACCCCAGCGAACCAACCGCCAAGGCGCTCGGCTACGTCAAGGATACGGCCACGGTCGATGCCAAGGCCAACCCGACGCACAAGCCTGAACAAAAATGCTCGAACTGCGCGCAGTATCAGGGCAAGGCGGGCGATGCGAATGCCGGCTGTAACATTTTTGCGGGCAAGAGCGTTGCCGGTGCCGGATGGTGCAAGGTCTGGGCGAAGAAGCCCGGCGCCTGATCTTACGCAGGCCGGCCCATCCGCGGCCGGCCTGGTTTACGAGGCGAGAGTCTACGACTCCGGCAGCGGGATCCGGGTCGTGAACTTTTTTCTTTTCAGCACGAAACTCGTGCTCGCGGAGCGCACCGAGGAGATGGCGAGCAGGTTCTTGCTCAGGAACTCCTCGTAGGATGCAAGGTCGCTGGCGACGATGCGCAGCAAAAAATCATGCTGCCCGCTCAGCGAGTAGCACTCCAGCACCTGCGGACATTCCCGGATCACGCGATCAAACGCCTCGACGCTGTCGGGGTGGTGGTTTTCCAACGATACGAACGTGAAGGCGGTGACGCTCAAACCCAGATGCGCGCCGCTGAGCATGGCCACGTATCCATCGATCAGCCCCTCGCTTTCCAGCCGTTTCACCCGCCGCCAGCAGGGCGCTGCCGACAGACCGATTTTTTCCGCCAATTCCTGATTGGAAAGCCGGCCGTCTGATTGCAGCAGGTTGAGTATTTTCCGGTCGAATTTGTCCAGACCAGGGCTGGCATAGTTAATGCTCATTTTCTTATGGTATCGCAATAATATTGCTCTTAAAAATGAATTTAGAGCAAATTTAGCAATTTATGCTGACCTGTGGCGGCCATATCATGGCCGCATGTTTTGGATGAGGAGTGGCGCATGAATCGATCGGCAGTGATTCCCGAGGTGGTTCTTGAGGCTCATCGGCGTGGGGATCCGGATTGGATCGATGTGGCCTACCGCATATTGCAGTCGCGCGCCCTGGATGGGGTCGAAGAGACCCGCCTCGTTCCGGAGAAGAAGGTGCTGTACCAGTTTTCCGCTCGCGGCCATGAACTCGGGCAGACGCTGTTGGGTCTGCAAATCGACCACCCGCACGATGCGGTGGGGGTCTACTATCGCTCGCGACCGCTGATGCTGGCGCTGGGTGTTTCCCTTGAAGAAGCGGCGGCCGGGCCGCTGGCGCGCGCCGCCAGTTTCAGCGGCGGTCGGGACATCGGCGTGGTGTTCAACCGGCCGGGTCAGGGACGTCCCAGCGTTCTTCCCGCTTGCGGCGGCGTGGGCGCGCAGTACACGCCCGCGGCCGGATGGGCGCAGGCCATCCGTTATCGGCATGACGTGCTTGGCGAGAGCGACTATGCGCACGCCATCTCCATCGTGCATGGCGGGGATGCCTCGACCGCGACCAATGGATTCTGGTCGGCATTGAACATGGCCACGACGCTGCAATTGCCGTTGCTGTTTTACATCGAGGACAATGGCTTGGGAATTTCGGTCGGCTCAGGCCTGCAGACGCCGGGTGGGAATATTGCGGAGAACCTCAAATCGTTCAAGAATCTGCGCATTTTCAGCGGCAGTGGTTCAGATCCGCTGCAGGTACAGCGACTGATCAGCGGCGCGGTAACCGCGGCGCGCGACTGGAGCGGTCCGGTGCTGCTGCGTCTGACCGTGCCGCGGTTGAGCGGGCATTCCGGCCAGGACAATCAGTCCTATAAGTCAGCGGAACAGTTGAGTGCGGACCTCGGGCGCGATCCATTGCGCGCGCTGCGCAGCCAGCTGGTGCCGGCCACGTTGGGCGAGCCGGCGTGGCGCGATCTGGAGCAACGCGCGCAGGCAGACGTGGAGACGGCGGTCGCCCGCGCCATCGAATCGGCGCTGCCGGACCCGCTCTCGGTGTCGCGCCACGTATTCACCGAGATGAACGCCGACGGCGTTGCTGAGCTGCAGACGCAGGGCGGGCTTTGGCCGGCGGCACATGTGTTCGCTGCGTCGAGCGATGAGCCGCAGCCGGAGGCTGCGCGCGTCAACATGATCACCGCGATCCGCCGCACGCTTGAGCACGAACTGGCGACCAACCCGAAGATGCTGGTTTTCGGTGAGGACGTCGGACCCAAAGGCGGCGTGCATGCGGCGACTCTGGGTCTGCAGAAAAAGTTTGGCCGCGAGCGCGTGTTCGACACCAGTCTGTCGGAGGAGGGCATCATCGGCCGGGCCGTGGGTCTGGCATTGGCGGGTCTGCTGCCGGTGCCGGAAATCCAATTCCGAAAATACGCCGATCCGGCCGTGGAACAGTTGAACGATTGCGGCACCATGCGCTGGCGTACGATGAATCGATTCGCCGCGCCGATGGTGGTGCGGATGCCGGGAGGCTACTTCAAGTGCGGCGACCCTTGGCACAGTCAAAGCAACGAGGTGCAGTGGGTGCATGCCATCGGCTGGCGTGTTGCAATGCCCAGCAACGCCCAGGATGCGGTCGGTTTGTTGCGTTCGGCGCTGCGCGGCAACGAGCCGGTGATTTTTTTCGAACACCGGGCCATGCTCGATGGCGCCTGGGCGCGGCGCGCCTATCCCGGCGATGAGTTCGTCGTTCCCTTTGGCCGCGCGCACGTCGTTCGATCCGGCGAGGCGCTGACCATCGTCACCTGGGGCGCGATGGTAGAGCGCTGCGAGGCCGCCGCCGCGGCCTCGGGAAAGAGCGTGGAGGTCATCGATCTGCGCACGCTGGTTCCCTGGGATGCGGCTGCCGTGCTCGGTTCGGTGAAAAAGACGCGACGCTGCCTGATCGTGCACGAGGATACGATCACGGCCGGTTTTGGCGCTGAAATTGCCGCGCGCCTGGCGCGCGATGCATTTTTCGATCTGGATGCGCCCATCGAAAGACTGGCAATGCCGGACATTCCCAGCCCGCACAGCCCCATCCTTCTGGATGCAGTGCTGCCCTCGTCGGATATGATCGCGGAGCGGATTTGCGAACTGGTGGAGTTCTAAGTGTCTGAAAACTTCGTCGATGTGGCGCTCCTGGCCGAAGTGTATGACGGTTCGGACGCGCGGGTCATGCGCTGGCTGCGCGCCGCCGGCGATTCCGTTGCGCTGAACGATCCTCTGGTGGAAGTGGAAACAGACAAAGTGACGGTGGAAATCGCAGCGCCTGCCAGCGGGCGGTTGTCGCAGATCCTGAAACACGATCAGGACAGTGTGGCGACGGGGGAAGTCCTGGGGCGGATCGAGTTGACCTCAGAGGCCGCCCAAGAGCGCTCGCCGGCCGCCACTGCGTACACCGCTGCGCGCGCCACTGCGTACGCCACCGAACAGCGGGCGACGGCAGATGTGCGTGCCGCCGGTTTTGCCGGCGATGCGCGCAATCTTTTGAGTCCGGCAGTGCGCTCATTGCTGCAGGAGCGGGGTCTGGATTCGGCGTCGATCTCCGGAACCGGCAAGCAGGGCCGCATCACGGCGCGCGATGTGGAGGAGTTTACGGGCGGCGGTATCCGCGGCCGGCGCGTTCCCCATACTGCGATGCGCCGTCGCATTGCTGAGAACATGTCCCGCAGCGTCAGTACTGCACCGCATGTGACCGCCGTGTTTGAAGCGGATTTAAGTGCGATCGTGGCGCATCGCGAGCGGCATCTGAGTGAATTTGCGACACGCGGTGCGCATCTGAGCTACACGGCCTACTTTCTAGCCGCGTGCGTGCCGGCGTTCGCCGCCATGCCGGAGATCAACAGCCGCTTCCACGCGACTGAACTGGAAGTCTTCGACGACCTGAACATCGGCATCGGCACTGCCCTCGGCACGCAGGGGCTGGTGGTCCCCGTCATGCATCGGGTGCAGACGCTGGATTTATTTTCGATCGCACACACCCTGGGCGGATTGCTTGACAAAGCGCGTTCGGGAAAACTGACGGTCGACGACATGCGGGGCGGAACATTCACGATCTCCAATCACGGTGTCAGCGGCAGCTTGTTCGCCACTCCGATCATCCATCAGCCGCAATCGGCGATTCTGGGCGTGGGTAAGCTTGAGCGGCGGCCTGCGGTGGTGAGCGTCGAGGGGGTGGAGCAGATGCGCATCAGGAGCAAGTGCTTCGTGAGTTTGACCATCGATCACCGCGCCATCGACGGATTTCAAGCCAACGGATTTCTCAGTGCCTGGGTCAGGTGCCTGGAGTCCTGGCCGCTTGACCCTTAAGACTCAGGTCCGCAGGCGGATCCGCCGCCGGCGCGAAACGCAGTCGCGTCTCGGCAGTCGGCGCCGGCACTGCGCCGGCGCTCGTGCTCAATACGCCTTGTACGTACCGATCCGAGGCATCTGCGATTTTCAAATACAGCTGCCGGCACAATTCATACGCGGCCGTGCCCGCCCAATCCTGCGGCAGCAGATTCGGCGGCAGCTGCGGGTCGATCAGATGCACTTTTCGATACTCGTGGATCAGCAGCGTTCGGATGTGAAAACAGTGCATGGGTTCCGGCTGGCGGTCCTGCGCCAGCGCTGCAAGCGCAGGTACAAAGGAGGAGACGAACCGGGTGTAGCGCCGCTCCAATTCATCCAGATCCCAGCCCAGTTCGACCATTCTTCGATCGCCCTGCACGGTCTCGCTGCGCGACTGCAGAATCACCGGGCGCATGTTGGCATCGCAGCGTGCGATCAGTTCCTGTGCGGCGGCCGGATCGATTTCCGGGTGAATATGAACGCCGGATGCAAGCTGGCCGAAACCGGACCATTGCAGGGCGTCCTTGATGCGTTCACGCGATTCCCGATCCGCCTCGCCCGGGACGATGAGCAGGGTCCAGCTGCCGCGCCAGTCTTGCGCGGGCGCCGCGTAGATTCTCTGCGTTGCTTGCGAAAAGCTAATTTCCCCGGCGGAACTCAGACGATAGTAGCTCAACCGCCCCACGCGCCGGGCCGTGACCCAGTTGTCCTGCGCCAGCCGGCCGATGGACGTGCGCACCAGCCGTTCGGTCAAACCGAAGGGCTGCAGCAGTTTGATGAGGCTCGACAGGGACACCTCACAGCGGCGTGCGGCGATCGAGTCGCCGAAGACGGTCGTGATCAGTGAGCCGCCTCTCAAGGGCCGCCGCTGCATGAAGGCTTTCATCAGCGGGCGAGTGGCATCAGCGAATCGGCGGGTGCGGTTTTCAGTCATTGAAGTGCTTTCGAACATATGACACACGAATTATTGTCACGATAACATTTTTGTGTCACAGTTGTTTGTATGTATACCCAAAGTCTCGATAATCACGGTCAAGCACCCGTCGACACGGCGGCGGAGGACGCGCAGCGCTGCGCGCAGTTTCAGGGTCGCGTCGACCTGGATGAACGTATAGAACCCAAGGACTGGATGCCCGATGCGTATCGGCAAACCCTGATACGCCAGATTTCGCAGCATGCTCATTCAGAAATCGTCGGCATGCTGCCGGAGGGTAATTGGATCACGCGAGCGCCATCGCTGCGACGCAAGGCGGTGCTCATCGCCAAAGTGCAGGATGAGGGCGGACACGGCGCCTATCTGTACAGCGCCGCCGAAACGCTCGGCGTATCGCGCGATGAATTGCTGGAGCAGTTGCTCAGCGGTGCCGCAAAGTATTCGTCCATTTTCAACTACCCGACGCCGACTTGGGCGGATGTGGGGGCGATCGGCTGGCTGGTGGACGGCGCCGCCATTGTCAATCAGATACCGCTGTGCCGTTGTTCTTACGGCCCCTATGCGCGCGCGATGGTGCGCGTATGCAAGGAAGAAAGTTTTCATCAGCGGCAGGGATTTGAAATCATGCTCGCGCTGGCCCGCGGCACTGCGGCACAGAAGCAGATGGCGCAGGACTCCTTGAATCGCTGGTGGTGGCCCTCGCTGATGATGTTCGGGCCCAACGATGCGGATTCCAAGCACTCGGCGCAGTCCATGCGCTGGAAGATCAAGCGTTTCAGCAACGACGAACTGCGTCAGCGCTTCATCGACGCCACGGTTCCGCAGGCGCAGTTTCTAGGCTTGAGCGTGCCCGACCCCAAGCTGCGGTGGGATGAGCAGACCGGACACTTTGAAGCCGGACCCATCGATTGGAACGAGTTTTTCGACGTGATCAAAGGCAATGGCCCGTGCAATCGCGAGCGTCTGGAAGCGCGCCGCGACGCTCATGCAAAGGGTGCGTGGGTGCGGGAGGCGGCGACGGCGTACGCACTCAAACATCGGGCTGACGGCTTGACGCGGGCAGCCTGACATGAGCGCAACGCAATGGCCGCTCTATGAAGTATTCATCCGTTCCAAGGGCGGCCTGGACCACAAACACGTCGGCAGCGTACACGCAACCGATGCCAACATGGCCATCGAACACGCGCGCGACGTCTATACGCGGCGCATGGAAGGCGTGAGCATCTGGGTGGTGCCCTCAGCCTCCATTGTCGCCTCCGATCCGCAGGAAGCGGGCTCACTGTTTGAGCCTGCGCGCGACAAGGTGTACCGGCATCCGACGTTTTATGAAATTCCCGAAGAGGTCAAGAATTTGTGACCGGCGCGCCGCCCGTGAGCGCGTCGGTATCTGATGCCGTGCGGCTCGACTATGTCCTGCGACTGGGAGACACGAGTCTGATCCTGGCACAGCGCTTGGGCGAGTGGGTGGGACACGCGCCGGCATTGGAGGAGGATCTGGGTCTTGGCAATCTGGCGCTGGATTTTCTCGGCCAGGCGCGGCTGTTGTTGAGTCTCGCCGGGCGCATCGAGGGCCGCGACCGGTCCGAGGACGACCTGGCCTTTCTGCGCGATGGCGGGGAGTTTCGCAATTTCACGCTCGTCGAGCAGCCCAACGGCGACTTCGGCCAGACCATCGTCAGGCAGTTTTTCATCGATGCCTATCAGGTCGCGTTGTTCGGCGCGCTGTCCGCATCCAGGGATGCCGATCTGGCGGCCATTGCGGCGAAGGCGCTCAAAGAAGCGCAGTATCATCATCGCTTCAGTTCACATTGGTTGCTGCGACTGGGCGACGGCACCGAGGAAAGTCATCGGCGCACGCAGGCGGCCGTGGATTGGCTGATGCGGTTCACGCCGGAACTGTTCGAGGCCGACGACATCGACCGGCAGACCTGTGCTGCCGGCATTTCTCCCGATCTTGCCGCGCTGAGCGCCGCCTGGCATCAGGATGTCGCGCGCATTCTCAAAGAAGCGACGCTGTCCATGCCCAAGGCGGAACGTGGTGCGCCGGTGGGCAAGCGTGGCGATCACAGTGAATATCTGGGATATGTGCTTGCTGAAATGCAGTTCATGCAGCGTGCCTACCCGGGGGCCTCGTGGTGAACAATGCGCTTGAGGCCAGAACCTGGGAGATTCTGAACAAGATTCCCGATCCGGAAATTCCGGTCATTTCACTGGTGGATCTGGGCATCATCCGCCACGTGCGTGCCACCGCAGGGACGGTGGAAATCGGCGTGTCGCCGACTTATTCGGGCTGCCCGGCGACCGAGGTGATCCGCAAGGACATTCAGGCGGCGGTCACCGGTGCAGGCATCGATGGCCTGAAGATCGTCGATGTGCTGTCGCCGCCCTGGAGCAGCGATTGGATTTCCGAGCGCGGCGCGCAGGCGCTGCGGCGCTATGGCATTGCGCCACCGATGTCACTGCAGGCTGCGAAGAACGCCGCGCATCCCGTTGCCTGCCCGCGCTGTGGGTCCACACTCACCGAGCGCATCAGTGAATTCGGCTCCACGCCCTGCAAAGCGCTGTTGCGCTGCACCGCGTGTCTGGAGCCTTTTGAGCAGTTCAAGTGCATCTGAGATGAGTCAATTCCACAGTTTGCGGGTCAGTTCCAAACGTGCGGAAGCCGCGCGAGCTGTCGCGCTGAGTTTTGCCGTGCCGCCGGAACTCGCCGGCGCATTCAAGTCTGCGCCCGGCCAGCATGTGGTGGTACGCGCCATCATCGACGGGCAGGAGCAACGGCGTACCTATTCGCTGTGTTCCAATCCTGGAGCGCAGGAATTGAGCATCTGCGTACGCAGCGATGGCGGCGGGCGCATGACGCAGCATCTTGTGCAGCGGTTGCAGGTGGGTTCGATGATCGATGTGTTGCCGCCGACGGGGCGCTTCTTGCTGCCGGCGTCGGCCTCCGGTGCAAACTATCTGGCAGTGGCGGCAGGTATCGGCATCACGCCGCTGCTGGCCATCGTAAGAGCCATTCTGGACGCACAGCCCGCCGCGCGGGTCACGCTTTTGTATTGCAATCGCGATACCGACACGGTGCTGTTCGCGGACGACTTGCTGGCACTCAAGGACCGGCACCCGGCACGTTTTTCGCTGCATTTTTTCATGAGCCGCGAAGAACAGGATCTGGCAATTTACAACGGCCGCCTCGATGCGCAGAAAGTGCGCGATCTGGCGGCTGCCGGGTTCGATGCCGGTACATTGGATGCGGCATTTCTGTGTGCGCCGGAGGGCTTGATGACGCTGGTGAGCCGGACCCTGCAGGAGCTGGGCGTGCCGGCCGGGCGCATTCACATCGAGCGCTTCGTGGGTGCAGGCGCCGCCGCCGAGGTGCGCGCTGTCGCGGCAACCGCGGCTCCCACCGCGGCAACGAGTGCGCACGTCACCGTGCGCATGGACGGGCGGGTGAAGAGTTTCGACATGCCGCGCGACGGATCGGTGTCTGTGCTGGACGCCGCCGAAGCGGCCGGATTGGAACTGCCATATTCCTGCAAAGGCGGCGTGTGTTCGACCTGTCGTACCCATCTGTCCAAAGGAACGGTGCGCATGGCACAGAACTATGCCCTGGAGGATTCGGAGGTTGAGGCGGGCTTCGTGCTGACCTGTCAATCGGTTCCCACCAGCGCGGAACTGGAACTGGACTACGATACGCGTTGATTGTTCGATTGACGGCCGAATCGAGGGGGGGGATGGCAGGCACATGGCGTTGAGCACGATCAATTTCGAGATTCAGGCGGGGGTTGCGACGCTGACGTTGAACCGGCCTGACAAACTCAACAGCTTCAACACGCAGATGCACGCGGAAGTCCGCACGGCGCTCAAGACACTCGCACGGCCCGGCAGCGCACGCGTGCTGTTGTTGACCGGCGCGGGCCGGGCCTTCTGCGCAGGCCAGGACCTCAGTGATCGGGCGGTCGCGCCGGGCGCCAGGGCTGTGGACCTGGGCAAGTCCATTGAGAAAAACTACCGTCCGCTGATCCTTGCACTGCGCAAGCTGCCGATGCCGGTGATCGCGGCGGTGAACGGCGTCGCAGCCGGCGCCGGCGCCAACATTGCGCTCGCCTGTGACATGGTCATCGCCGCAAGATCGGCTGGTTTCGTGCAGGCCTTCAGCAAGCTCGGGCTGGTTCCGGATTGCGGCGGCACCTGGATGCTGCCCAGGCTGATCGGCAATGCGCGCGCACTGGGGCTGACTTTGCTGGGCGAGAAGCTCTCCGCCGCACAGGCGCAGGACTGGGGATTGATCTGGCGCTGCGTGGATGACGAGCAGCTGATGCCGATCGCGTCAGGGCTTGCGCGGCAGTTCGCCGCCGGTCCGACGCGCGGTTACGCGCGCACCAAGCAGGCCATTTACGCATCGTGGGGTCAGAGTCTTTCCGAGCAGCTGAACCTGGAGCGGGATTTTCAGCGCGAACTGGGCGGCAGCGCGGATTACCGCGAAGGCGTGGCCGCTTTCCTTGAAAAGCGCACGCCGAATTTCACGGGACGCTGATGGAGGCGCAAGCACAAGCACTCGCCGAGGCGGTGTCCCAGGCCATGTACGAGCGCGATGTCGCGGTGCGGGCGCTTGGGATCAGCGTCGTGGAGGCCCGTCCTGGCCGTGCCAGCGCATCGATGCGGGTGCGCGCCGACATGCTCAACGGC
Source organism: Pseudomonadota bacterium (assembly GCA_025357635.1). Lineage (GTDB taxonomy): Bacteria > Pseudomonadota > Gammaproteobacteria > Steroidobacterales > Steroidobacteraceae > TMP-86. The sequence continues at coordinate 49,029 of JANXOV010000099.1, read as the reverse complement.
CACGCGATCTGCCATGGCGGCCTGATTTTCACGCTGGCGGACACGGCCTTTGCCTACGCCTGCAACAGCTATAACAAGTCCACCGTGGCCGCCGCCGCCAGCATTGACTTTCTGCGCCCCGCGCGCCTGGGCGATGCGCTCACGGCGGTGGCGACGGAGCGCGTCCGCTCCAAGCGCAGCGGCATCTACGATGTCGCCGTTCACAACCAGCATGGCGAAGCGGTGGCCCTGTTTCGCGGCCGCTCACACGAGCTGGCTTCCGCAGTTCTGGAGACCGTCACGCCATGAGTCAACCGGATATGAATGCGCACGAACCGATCGAACACGCCAGCGAGGATGAGCTTCGCGCACTGCAATTGTCTCGGTTGAAATGGTCGCTTCAACACAGCTACCAGAATGTGTCGGGTTATCGTGAAAAGTGCGTGCGCAAAGGCGTGCATCCGCAGGATTTGCGCTGCCTGGAAGATCTGGCGCGCTTCCCTTTCACGACCAAGCAGGACCTGCGCGATGCGTATCCCTTCGGCGCCTTTGCCGTACCGCGCGAGCAGGTCGTGCGCATCCACGCCTCCAGCGGCACGACCGGCAAACCCACGGTGGTGGGATACAGCGCGCGGGACATAGACACCTGGGCCAATCTGGTGGCGCGCTCGATCCGCGCCGCCGGCGGACGCTCGGGCGATCTGGTGCACGTAGCCTACGGTTACGGACTTTTCACCGGTGGGTTGGGAGCACACTACGGCGCCGAACGGCTCGGCTGCACGGTGATTCCGATGTCCGGCGGTCAGACCGAAAAGCAGGTCGCGCTGATCAACGATTTCAAGCCCGCCATCATCATGGTCACGCCGTCGTACATGCTGAACATCGCCGAGGAGTTTGCGCGTCAGGGATTGGACGCGGCCGCGTGTTCACTGCGCATCGGCATCTTTGGCGCAGAGCCATGGACCGAGGGAATGCGTTCGGAAATCCAGACGCGCATGGGCCTGGATGCGCTGGATATCTACGGTCTGTCCGAGGTGATGGGCCCGGGCGTGGCGCAGGAGTGCATCGAAACCAAAGACGGTCCGGTGATCTGGGAGGACCATTTTTACCCGGAAATCGTCGATCCGAATACCGGCGAGCCGCGTCCCGACGGCCAGCCCGGCGAACTGGTGTTCACCTCGCTGACCAAAGAGGCGTTGCCCGTCATCCGCTACCGCACGCGTGATCTGACCTGCCTGCTGCCGCCGACCGCCCGCAGCATGCGGCGCATGGCCAAGATCACTGGCCGCAGCGATGACATGCTCATCATCCGCGGCGTGAATGTGTTTCCCTCGCAGATCGAGGAGCTGATTCTGCGGCAGAGTGAGCTGGCGCCGCACTACTTGCTGGAGGTGACGCGCAGCGGCCATCTTGACGCCGTGTGCGTCAAGGTCGAGGTCAAATCCGGTACAGACTTGAACTCCGGGCAGCGCGATGCCGTGGCCCGCATGCTGGTTCACCACGTCAAGTCTTATGTCGGCATCAGCATCGAGGTTGTGGTGCTGAATCCCAACGAACTGGAGCGTTCGGTCGGCAAGGCCAGGCGCGTGATCGACAAACGCAACCAACGAGAGTGACGCCACTGATGAACACGGTTTACATCTGCGATGCGGTGAGAACGCCGATCGGACGCTACGCAGGATCGCTGGCGGGGGTTCGAGCCGACGATCTGGCGGCCATTCCGATTCGCGCGCTCATGCAACGAAACGCTGCGGTGGACTGGGCGGCGCTGGATGAGGTGTATTACGGTTGCGCGAATCAGGCCGGTGAAGACAATCGCAATCTGGCGCGCATGGCGGTGCTGCTGGCTGGATTGCCCGAGTCGGTGCCGGCGGCCACGGTAAACCGACTGTGCGGCTCGGGGATGGATGCCATTGCGCTCATCGCGCGCACGCTGAAAAGCGGCGAAGGTTCGCTGGGGCTGGCCGGCGGCGCCGAGCATATGACCCGCGCCCCCTACGTGATGGGCAAGGCGGACGCGGCGTTCGCGCGGGACGCGAAGCTCCAGGATACGACGCTCGGGTGGCGATTCGTGAATCCGGCGTTCAAACAGCGCTTTGGCGTGGATGCCATGGCCGAGACCGCGGAAAACGTAGTCGCGCAGTTCAACATTTCCCGTGCCGATCAGGACGCATTCGCGCTGCGCAGCCAGCAGCGCTGCGCCAAAGCACAGGCGGCCGGCGTGTTCGCGCAGGAAATCGTCGCGGTGCAGGTGCCGCAGGGCAAAGGAGAGACGCGCTGTTTTGCGGTCGATGAGCACCCGCGCGCGGATGCCAGTCTTGCGGCGCTGGCCAGGCTCAAGGGTGTGGTGCGGCCCGAAGGCTCCGTGACCGCAGGCAATGCATCGGGCATCAACGATGGCAGCTGCGCGGTGCTGCTGGCCACCGGCGAGTCAGCGCAGAAGTTCTCGCTCACGCCCAAGGCCCGCATTGTCGCCGCGGCCACGGCAGGCGTTGCGCCGCGCATCATGGGCATGGGACCGGTCCCGGCCACCCGCAAGGTGCTGCAACTCGCCGGATTGAGTCTGGCGCAGATGGATGTCATCGAACTCAACGAAGCATTCGCAGGCCAGGCGCTGGCCGTGCTGCGCGAGCTGGGTTTGAGCGATGATGCGGAGCACGTGAATCCGAACGGCGGTGCGATCGCTCTGGGGCATCCATTGGGCGCCAGCGGCGCGCGCCTGGTCGCCACGGCCATGTATCAGCTGCACCGGACCGGCGGGCGCTATGCGTTGTGCACCATGTGCATTGGCGTGGGCCAGGGCATCGCCATGATCATCGAGCGTGCGTGATGAAACTCGAAAGCTATGTCTACGGCAAGTGGGTGGCGGGGGCGGGCGCGGGCGTGGGGCTGCGCGATGCGACCAGCGGTGCGCTGATCGCCGACAGTTCTTCCGCGGGGATCGATTTTGCAAGCGTACTTTCGTTCGCGCGCGAACGCGGTGGCCCGGCCTTGCGCGACATGACGTTTCATCAGCGCGCCGGTTTGCTCAAGGCGTTGGGCAAAATGTTGGGCGAGCACAAGCCGGAGTTCTACGCCTTGTCGACGGCCACGGGCGCGACCAAAGCCGATTCCTGGGTGGATATCGACGGGGGGTTTGGCACGCTGTTCGTCTACGCCAGCAAGGGCACGCGCGAACTGCCCAATCAGCGCGTGTTCGTCGACGGCGGCACGGAAGTCATTTCCAAGACCGGCACGTTTACCGCCCAGCACATCTGTGTGCCGCTCGAAGGGGCGGCCGTGCATATCAACGCGTTCAATTTTCCGGTCTGGGGCATGCTTGAGAAGCTCGCGCCAGCTCTGCTTGCCGGCATGCCGGTGGTGGTAAAGCCGGCCACCTCGACCTCCTATCTGACGCAGCTCGTGTTCCGACGCATGATCGAATCGAAGATCTTGCCGGAAGGCTCGCTGCAATTGGTGTGCGGCAGCCTGGGCGATCTGTTCGAGCATCTGACCTGCCAGGATGTCGTGTCTTTCACCGGATCGGCGGGAACGGCGCAAGCCCTGCGCCGGCACCCGGTGGTCATCTCCAACTCGGTGCGGTTCGTGGCGGAAACCGATTCGATCAACTCCTCTCTCCTGGGCAGCGATGCCGGGCCCGGCACGCCGGAGTTCGACTTGTTCGTGCGCGAGGTCGTGCGCGAAATGACCACCAAAACCGGTCAGAAGTGCACAGCCATTCGCAAGGCCATCGTGCCGGCCGGAATCTCGGCTGATTTCATCGCCGCCATGAAAGAGCGGTTGCAGCGGATCGTGGTCGGTAATCCGGCGCTGGAGCACGTGGGCATGGGGCCGCTGGCCTCGTTGGGCCAGCGAACCGAAATCCTGGAGCGGGTGAGGTTGCTGCGCAATGAGGCCGAGTTGGTGGCGGGCGATCCGGACCAGTTCACTATCGAAGGCGCCAGCCGCGATCTGGGCGCCTTCGTGCCGCCGATGCTGCTGCTGTGCAAGCGGCCCGGGTCGGCCCGTGCCGTGCACACGACCGAGGCATTCGGTCCGGTGTGCACCGTGATGCCGTATGAATCGCTGGAGGACGCGATCGCCTTTGCACGGCGCGGCGAGGGCAGCCTCGCGGGGTCCATTTTTACCGCCGATGACGATATCGCCTGCCGGCTGGCGCTCGGTCTGGCGCCGATGCACGGCCGCCTGGTGCTCATCAATCGCGATTGCGCCAAGGAATCCACCGGCCATGGATCACCCTTGCCGCATCTGGTCCATGGCGGGCCGGGGCGGGCGGGCGGCGGAGAAGAAATGGGCGGCATCCGTGGCGTCATGCATTACATGCAGCGAACGGCGCTGCAGGGGTCGCCGCAGACGCTGTCCAGAATCACGGGCCGCTGGATCAAGGGTGCGGCGCAGGTGAATCCCGGTGTGCATCCGTTCCGAAAGCCGTTTCACGAACTCAACCTCGGCGATACCTTCCTTTCCGGCTCGCGCGAAGTGACCCTCGAGGATATCGAGCGCTTCGCGGCCCTGACCGGCGATACCTTCTACGCGCACATGGACGAAGAGCTGGCGGCGCGCAATCCATTCTTCGGCGGTCGCGTTGCGCACGGTTATTTCCTGATTTCCGCCGCCGCCGGTCTGTTTGTCGACCCGGATTACGGGCCGGTGCTGGCGAACTACGGCATCGATGCGCTGCGATTCATCAAGCCCGTCAAGGCCCGGGACCGCATCCAGGTGCGCCTGACTTGCAAGCAAAAGACGCTGCGCGCCGACAAGGGCTATGGCGAAGTGGCCTGGGATACCGAAATCACCAACCAAATGGGTGAACCGGTGGCAACCTACGATGTCCTAACCATGGTGAGCGAGGACGCCAATCCAGGTAACATCTAGGGCATGAAATCACTTTTACTTGCGGCGGGCTTGCTCGCCGCTTTGTTGTCAGGCCCGGCCAGGGCTTCTGCGCCGGCACGGCCTGTGGTTGAGGGGTTTACCTTCGTTCAATCCGTCGGCGGCATTGACGAGTACCGGCTCGACAGCAACTCACTGACCGTGCTGCTGGCCAAAGACGCCTCAGCGCCCGTGGTCACCTTCAATGTCACCTATCGCGTGGGCTCGCGCAATGAAGTCACCGGCACCACCGGATCGACTCATCTGCTCGAGCATTTGATGTTCAAAGGCAGCGATCGGTACAACGATCCCGCGGGCAACAGCTTGAAGCAGTATCTGGAGCGGGCCGGCGGCGTCTACAACGCGACCACGTCGCTGGACCGCACCAATTACTACGCGACCGTGGGACGCGACTCGCTCGAAGGCTACATATCCGTTGAGGCGGATCGCATGCGCAATCTGTGGCTGCATGAATCCGACCGCCAGTCTGAGATGACCGTGGTTCGCAACGAGTTCGAACGCCGCAAGAACGATCCCGACAGTGTGCTGGTGGAAGAAGTCATCGCAGCGGCGTATCAGGCGTTGCCCTATCACCACCCCACCATCGGCTGGCGCAGCGACATCGAGCACGTGCCCATCGAGAAGCTGCGCGAGTTTTATGATGCATTTTACTGGCCGAACAACGCCACGGTGATCGCCGCCGGGGATTTCGACCCGGTGAATCTGCTGCAGATGGTGAAGAAATATTACGGCGTCTATCCCGCCTCGACGCGGCCCATTCCGGCCATGTACACCGAAGAGCCTGAACAAAGCGGCGCCCGACGCGTGATCGTAAAACGCCCCGGGCAGCTCGGAACGGTGGTGATCGCACACAAGGTGCCCATCGGTCGCGATGCCGATCAGGCGCCGTTGGCGGTGCTGGATGCCATCCTCAGCGAGGGCAAGAACGCGCGTTTGTACCGCGAGCTGGTGGACAAGGGCCTGGCGCTCAACGCGGGCGCGGGCGTCAATGTGTCCCACGATGTGTCGCTGCATCTGCTGTATGCGAGCCTTGCGCCGCAGGCGAAGCACGAGGATGTGGAGAAGGCGCTGTGGGCGGCGCTCGAAACCATCAAGTCCAAGGGCGTGACGGCAGCGGAGATCGAGCGGGTGAAGAATCAGACGCTTGCGCAGCAGGCCTTCAGGCGCGACGGCACGGCGGGGGTCGTCAGTGAACTCAACGAATTCGTAGCCGTGGGCGATTGGACGCTGTATGCCCGGTTCCCGCAATTGATCGCGCAGGTGACGGTGTCGGATGTGCAGCGCGTCGCGAAAAAATACTTCACCGAAGACCAGAGCACCACCGGCTGGTTCGTGCCCACGAGCGCCGGTCAACAGCCATGAAAAAAATCCTAATTGCGGTCGTTCTTCTGGTGGGAGGCGTGCAGGCGCAGGCCGGCATCGCCGACAAGGTGGTGCGCTCGCGCGCCGGCGGCGTCGATGTGATCACCTACCGAACCTCGATCAAGGACGTGGTGACCATCACCGGTTCACTTCCCGCCGGGGATGCGTTTGCGCCCTCCAATCAAGCGGCCCTCGCGACCCTGACCGGGATGATGCTGGATCGCGGCACGCTCAAGCAGGACAAATTCAGCATCGCGCGGCGGCTTGAGGACGTCGGCGCCTCGGTCGACTTCAGCGTCGATAGCCAGACCGTGGATATCCGCGCGCGTTGTCTGTCCAAAGATCTGCCGATGGTGATCGCATTGATCGCCGAGCAGCTTCGCCAGCCCGCCTTCCCGCCCGAGGAGTTCGAACGGGTCCGTCAGCAGTTCATCGGCGCGGTGCGCAGCTCGATCGAGGACAGCAGCTTCCGGGTGCGCGATGCGTTCAACCGCGCGCTGTTCCCTGCCGAACATCCCAATCATCCGCAGTCCATCGAACAAATGCTGCAATCGGCGGGCGTGGCGACGCTGGCGCAGGCCAAGGCGTTTCACGAGACGCATTACGGGCCGGCGAACCTGGTCCTGGTGTTCGTCGGCGATATCAGCGATGCCACGGTGCGAAAAGCCATGACAGCGGGGTTCGGCGGCTGGGCCGGCGGTGTCGCGCCGCTCGGTGGCCCCGGTCTCGCACCGCCGTTGCCGCCGGCGCGGACCGAGACCGTCGTACTGGACGCAAAGCCCAGCGTTTCGGTTCTTCTGGGACAAAGGACCGGTCTGCGCTATCGGGACCCGGACAGTCTGGCCTTGCGGCTGGGCACGGCCGTGCTTGGTTCCGGTTTCACCGGACGCTTGATGTCCAGCGTGCGCGAACGCGAGGGACTGACCTACGACATCGGCGCGAGCGTCAGCGACGACACGTTCAACGACGGCGCGTTCGCCATACGCGCCTCGTTTGCCCCGCAGCTGCTGGAAAAGGGCCTGAACTCGGCGCGCCGCGAGTTGCGCGCTTGGTGGGCCGATGGCATCAAGGCCGATGAACTCGCCGCTCGCAAACAAAACCTGATCGGCCGCTATCAGGTGGGGTTGTCGACCAGCAATGGTCTGGCGTCGGCGATGCTGTCCACGGCGCAGCGTGGATTGGATCTTGCCTGGCTGGATCGATATCCCGATGCCGCTCGTGCGCTGACGCTCGAGCAGGTGAATGCCGCCATCCGCAAGTATCTGGATCCGGACAGGATGACCCTCGTGGAAGTGGGCACACTGCCGGCAGCCGCCAAGCCTTGAAGGCACGAAAGCCGCGCGTGCCGCGGCGCCTCGGACTGCTGTTGGGTATCGGCCTGCTGCTCGCAGCCGGCGGTGCGCACTGCGAGGAAAAGAAACTCTTCATCTACAACTGGGCGGATTTCATCGGCACCGGCACGATTGCGCGCTTCGAGAAAGAGACCGGCATCAAGGTCGTCTATGACATCTACGACTCCGAAGACACGATGGAGGCGCGGCTCCTGGCCGGTGGTTCCGGCTATGACATCGTCGCTGCTTCATCGAACTATTTCAGCCGCGAAATCAAGGCCGGCGTCTACGCGCCCTTGGACAAAAAGAAACTCATCGGCTGGAATAACCTCAATCCGCGGGTGCTGACGGTGTTGCAGGAATACGATCCGGGCAACCGCTACGCCATCCCGTACCTGCATTCCATCAACGGTTTTGCGTACAACGTCGACATGATCAAGGCGCGAATGCCCGATGCGCCGGTCGACAGCCTCGACATGATCTTCAACCCGGCGATCCTCGCGAAGTTCGCCGATTGCGGCGTGAGTTTTCTGGATTCGGCCGAAGACAATCTGCAACTGGCGCTCAACTATCTTCACCTGGATCCCAATACCACACGGCGCGAGGACTACCTGGCGGCCCAGAAGCTGCTGTTGTCGGTTCGGCCGTACATCCGCTCCTTCGATTCGGTCGAGTTCATGAACGGGCTGGCCAACAAGGAGTTGTGCATCGCCATGTCCTGGTCGAGCGATTTCGCGGTGTCGCTGTCGCGGGCCAAGGCTGCAGGCATTGCGCTGAATATCGCGTTCACCGTACCGAAGGAGGGCGCCAATCAGACATTTTCAGGATTGCTTATTCCAGCGGGTGCGCCGCATCCGCAGGCCGCCTACCTGTTCTTGAACTTCATCTTGCGTCCCGAAGTGATTGCCGACATCACCAATGAGATCAAATACGGCAACGACAATCTTGCCGCCAATCGCCTGATTCACCCGAAAATTCTCAACGATCCAAGCCTGTATCCAACCCCTGAGATGGAAGCGCGGCTGTATCGCACGCGTGAAGTCAGTTCCGCCACCGAGCGCATCCGAACGCGCATTTGGACGCGGATTAAAACTGCGCGATAATGGGCGGTGCCGGCGCCCAAGCAGCGTAGCCAACTGGCGATCACCTCGCCGCCGCTCGATGCCGCACAACGCCTGATCAATTCATTGGGGAGAGCGACATGCAGCGGTTGGTAAGCTTCTTACAAATGAAGGACGGCACAAAAGAGGACTATCTGCTGCTGGATCAGTCCGAGCGCGATTACGCGCAGCATCTGCCGGAAAAAATCTTGGGCACCATGCTCGAACTGGATCATTCGCTGGAAGGCTATCCGGTGAGCCGGCTCACCCATTCCTTGCAGACCGCGACGCGCGCGCTCAATGACGGCGCCGATGACGACATGGTGGTTGCCGCGCTGATTCACGATGTGGGTGACCTGCTCGCCACGTACAATCACGCTGCGATCGCGGCGGCCATCCTCAAGCCCTACGTGCGCCCCGAGGTCACCTGGATCGTGGAGCAGCACGGCCTGTTCCAATCCTATTATTACGCCCATTTCGTGGGTGGCGATCGCAATGCGCGCGAGCGGTTCAAGGATCATCCCTGGTACCGGTCCTGCGAAAGCTTTTGCGCGAACTGGGATCAGGCGTCTTTCGATCCGAAGTACCCGACACTGCCGCTTAGCGCCTTCGAACCGGCCGTGCATCGCGTGTTTTCGCGCACCGCATACGATCCGCGCCATGTCAAAGACGGGCTGGTCTCAGTCTGAAGCCAATTGAGCGTCCGCCAGTCTCTGCCGCTCGGTGCGGCGCATCAGCACGCCCGCGGCGATCACGCAGATGCCGACAATGCCGATGATGAGACTGGCAAGCGCGTTCACATCCGGACTGATGCCCAGTTTCGCCTTTGAAAATATCACCATCGGCAGCGTGCTGGCGCCGGGCCCCGACACGAAGCTCGAAATCACCAGGTCATCCAGCGACAGCGTGAAGCTCAGCAGCCAGCTCGATGCGAGTGCCGGCGAAATGAGCGGCAGTGTAGTGTCCATGAAGGCGCGCACCGGACTTGCGCCCAGATCCATCGCTGCCTCTTCGTAGGAGCGGTCCGCGCTGGCGAGGCGCGATTGCACGGTGATGGTCACGTACGCGGTGCAGAAGGCGACGTGGGACAACACGATGGTCGTGAATCCCCGGTGCGGCCAGCCGAGCAGGTTGAACATGGCCACGAACAGCAGGAGCTGTGTGATGCCGGTGATGATCTCCGGCATGACCAGCGGCGCATTGACCATGCTGGTCAGAAGAAACCGCCCATGGAAGGTCCTGAAGCGCACCAACGCGATGGCAGCCAGCGTGCCCAGCACGACGGCGCAGGTCGATGCCACGATCCCGATCTTGAGCGACAGCCACGCTGCATCGAGCATCTGATCATTGTGCAGCAGCGTTGCGTACCAGGCCGTGGTGAACCCGCCCCAGACGCTGACCAGCGCCGATGCATTGAACGAGTAGGCGATCAGCACGATCATCGGGATGTACAGGATCGCGATCCCTGCGCACAGGACGGTGATCAGAAATGCGGACGGGCCCTCTTTCAAGCGCTCACTCCAATTCTTTTGCCTGGTAGTGCTGATACAGGGCGATCGGCCCCACGAGCAGCACCAGAAATACGATGGCCACCGCGGAGGCAACCGGCCAGTCGCGATTGCCGAAGAACTCGTCCCATAGCACGCGCCCGATCATGAGATTGTCGGGCCCGCCAAGCAGTGTGGGAATCACGAACTCGCCAACGGCCGGTATGAAGACGAGCATGGATCCGGCGATGATGCCCGGCATGGCCAGTGGCAGCGTGACATCCACGAACGCCCGCCAAGGGCGGCTGCCCAGGTCCGCGGCCGCCTCCAGCAGCGAGTGGTCGAGCTTCTCCAGGGTGGCGAAAAGAGGCAGCACCATGAAGGGCAGGTAGGAGTAGATGATGCCCAGATACACCGCGAGGCTCGTGCGCATGATCTTCAGCGGTTGGTCGATCAGCCCCAGCCATAGCAGCGCCGAATTGATGAGGCCGTTTTCGCGGATGATTCCCTCCAGCGCGTAGACACGCAGCAGAAAGGAGGTCCAAAAGGGCAGAATGATGAGCAGCAACAGGACGTTCTGCGTGCTCTTGGAGGTGCGGGATATGGCATAGGCCATGGGGAATCCAAGCACCAGGCAGATCAGCGTGGAAAAGAACGCGGTCTTCAGCGAGTACAGATAGGCGATCGCATACACTTCGTCGGTGAAGAGATATTTATAGTTGCCCAGGTGCAGTGATAAATCGATGCGCGAATCCGGCGATATGGATACGATGCTGGTGTACGGCGGCACGTGAATTGCCGTCTGCGCGAAACTGATCATCAACGCAAATCCGAACGGGATCAGAAAGAAGACGAGCAGAAACATGAACGGTGGGAAGATGATCAGCCAGCGGTTGTGCCTTTGCAGCCAGCCCGGGTGTGCGTTCGATGAGGTGAGAATTGCGGGATTCACTGCTGCCAATCTGACCAGAGGCCGGTGCCTTTGGCAATCCCGGATGCCGGGACGCTAAAGTGGCCGCCCGCAAGAAGACCGCCCGCGAGAGCACGCCAAGACGCGCCCCGCGCGCCGTGCCGCCGCGCACTTCCCGGGATATGCAGCGGCAGCGGCTGATCGAGGCCTGTATTTCCGCCCTGTACGTGCACGGGCCCTCGAACACCACCGTGGAGCGGGTCACCGCCATCGCCAGGATGTCGCCCGGCATCGTGCGGTTTTACTTTGATTCCAAGGCCGCCATGCTGGTGGCCTCGCTGCAGTTCCTCGCCGACGAATTTGAGCAGCAGCTGCTGATTCCGGTGTCCCGGCTGCGCAGCGATCCGGTGGCCGCGCTCAAAGCGCTGGTGGAGCTGTACCTGGATCCGCAAATCGCCAGTCCGCGCAAGGTGTCGGTTTGGTACTCATTCTGGGGCGAGGCCAGTTCGCGCGCCGAATACTTCGACCTGTGCGGCCAGAAGGATGCGAATTTTACCGCGCTCACGCGCGATCTCATCGGACGCATGATCACGCTCACGGGCCAGTCGCAGCTGGATCCGGATGCGGTGTCATTGGGGCTGATCGGCGTACTGGAGGTGCTGTGGCAGGATATTGCCTTTCAAGACGAATCCCGGATCGACCGCAATATGGTCAAACGCCGGGCCATGAGCTATCTGCGTTCGCTGTTTCCCGGGCGCTTCGATGGGGCGCGCACAAGTGCTGCGTCGCGTGAGCTGCCGCTGCCCTCGGCAGCGGCCTCGATGGGCACTTGGCAGCTCGCCGGGCACGTGGCTCAATTGCCGGCGCCCGACAGCGAGCTGTTGGTCGGCGCCGGCGGCGGCCGCGCCGTCATCCGGCGGGGCGCGGCGGGCCTCATCGCGCGGCGGCTGCCGGACAGCGAGACGGGCGCCGCCGCGGACGGCGCGCCGGTCGAGGTGTGCGAACGCGACGGCTTCATTTTTCTGCTCGCGCCGGCGGCTGCGCTAGACTAGCCGACAACTGTAATTTCCACGCATCGGAGAGCCCCATGAGTCTTATGGAACTGAAAACCGCCGACTGGCACGCCCGCGCATCAACGCTCAAGTACGAAACGCGTCATTTCATCGACGGGGAGTTCGTGGATTCGGTCAAGGGCGGGCGATTCGCCGTGATCAATCCGGCCACGGCCACTGTGTTGTGCGAGGTCAGCGCCGGCGAGGCGGCGGACATCGATCACGCAGTTGCCGCCGCCAAGCGTTGCTTCGCCGGGCGGACTTGGAGCCGCATGGCGCCACGCGAGCGCATGGCGGTACTCGCCCGCTTGTCCTGTCTTTTGGAAAAGAACGCGGAAAGACTCGCGCTGCTCGACACGCTCTGCATGGGCAAGCCGATCCGCGACATGCTCACCATCGACATCCCGTCCGCGGCGCAGAACTTCGCCTATTTTGGCGAGCTCATCGACAAGATCGACGGCGCGGTCACGGCCACGGCCTCGGATGCGTTCCACTACATCCTGCGCGAACCGCTGGGCGTGGTCGGCTGCATTGTGCCGTGGAACTATCCCTTGCTGATGGCGGCGTGGAAGATCGCGCCGGCGCTGGCGGCCGGCAACACGGTGGTGTTGAAGCCCGCCGAACAATCTCCCTTGTCGGCGCTGGTTCTGGCGCAATTGTTCATCGAGGCCGGCGGCCCGCCGGGCGCCTTGAACGTGGTCAACGGGCTGGGCGAGCAGGCCGGCGCTGCGCTGGCTTTGCACAACGATGTGATGAAAATCGCCTTTACCGGTTCCACCGAGATCGGCAAACAGATGCTGATTTATGCAGGTCAATCCAACATGAAGCGGGTTGCCCTGGAGTGCGGCGGGAAGTCGCCGCAGATTTTCCTGGGCGATCTGCCTGACCTGGACGTGGCCGTGACCTATGCCATCAACGGCATCTACGGCAACATGGGTGAAGTCTGCAACGCCGGCTCGCGCCTGCTTATCGACAAGCCCATCGCCAAGGAATTCATTGCGCGATTCATCGAGCGCGGCCGCACCGCCTATCAACCGGGTGATCCGCTGGATCCGGCCACCAATCTGGGGCCGCTGGTCACGGCGGGCCATCGCGCGCGCGTCATGAGCTACGTGGCGCGCGGCAAATCAGAGGGCGCAAGACTCGAATTCGGCGGCGCCACGCCGGACAACCCGGGAGCATTCATCCAGCCCACGTTCTTCTCCAAGGTCACCAATCAAATGACCATTGCACGCGAAGAGATCTTCGGGCCTGTGGCGGCGGCCATCGAAGTCGACGGCATCGAGGAGGCCATCGCCGTGGCGAATGATTCCATCTACGGATTGGCGGCGGCAGTATGGACCAAGAATCTGAGCACGGCACACAAGGCCGTGCGCGACCTGGAGGCCGGTGTGATCTGGGTGAACTGCTTCGATCACGGTGACATGACTCAGCCCTTCGGCGGTTACAAACAATCCGGTCAGGGTCGCGACAAATGCCTGGAGAGCTTGATTTCCTATACGCAGACCAAGTCTGCTTGGATCAATCTGGTCTGATGCGCAAGCCCTGCCGCGCCGGAACTGGCGCAGCAGGGTTGTCTTTCAGGCGAATCGCGCGGGAGCGCTTGGCAGGCGAACTTCCGGAATCCGCTCACGCAGCAGGTTGTGGAACTCCAGCATCCAGCCTTCCAGTTCGGACAATGGTCCGGGCTGATAGCTGCTGGAGGCAAGTCCGCGCTGCACGCGGGCGCACAAACCGCGGTCTTCGCTGTTCACCTGCATGTTGATGCGGTTGCCCAGAAAGCGCAGCAGTTTCATTTCGCGGCGGGAGTCGGGCAGGCCGTAAATGCCGCCGCGGATGACGCATTTGCCCGGGCCGCGCGGCAGCACCTGGAAGAACGACATCTGATCCGGAAACACGTCGATACCCAGGTTGGGCAGGACGCTGTAGAAGCGCCAACAGCCGCGCAGCTTCTCCGGCAGGTGCGTCGCCGTGCGCGGCGCCAGGTGCTGATACATGCGCTCGGACCAGCGCGTGGAGGGCGTGTCGCGCATCCAACTGGCGCCGCGTGCGATGCCCGGCCGTGATGCCTGGTCCTCGAAATCCGGGGTGAACATGCGGTTCAGTCCCGGATGCCCCAGCGGCACGTGATAGGACTCCAGGTAATTGTCCATGGCCACTTTCCAGTCCGCCTCCCACATCTCGAAGTAAAACGGCGCAATCGGCACCATTTTGTCGAAGTGGTAGGGCTCGAATTCCTTGGCCAGGTCGCCCCACATCGCGGTGACGGAGGGCGGGTTGCCGGACAGGCAGACGAACACGAACCCCAGCGCGATCTCGACGCGCACGGGGCGCAGTCCGTGGGTGGAGCGGTCCAGATTCGGAAATGTCTCCTTCAGCGGCATGCCGATGAGCGAGCCGTCATGCTTGTACGACCAGCCGTGATACGGACAGGTGATGGCGCCGGGACAATTTCCCTGGTCATCGAGAATCCGGGCGCCGCGATGGCGGCACACATTGTGAAAAGCGCGGATCCCGCCGTCCCGATCGCGCACGGCGAAGACGCTTTCGGGCCCGATATCCAGCGTCACGTAGTCGCCGGCCTTGGGAATGGAATTCACGTGGCACACGATCTGCCAGGTGGGCATGAGGATGCGCTGCAATTCCAGTCGCGTCATGTCCGCATTGTTGTAAACCCACGCCGGCAGCGCATGCGGGACTTGGATGGGGGAGGCGGTTTCTTTCGCGGCGGCTAGGCTGGTCACTGATGGCCCCCTGGTGGGATTTATATGAGTGTTTAATTTAACCTGGAAACGAAGACTTTGGCAAGCGTCAAAATACGTCGTATTTGCCTATTTTATTAGGTTTCCTGCTGAATTCATTGACATTATATGGTTATATAAAACTGTGGACGCCGGGGCGCCGCAATGGTAGGTTCTCGCGACCGGGGCGCAAACCCTTAGAATAAAGATTGGAGTGCCACATGCCCAGAGACCTCAGCAAGAGCAATGCCCACTTCCAGCGCGCAGTCAAAAAGCTGCCCTTGGGAGTTGCATCGAATTTTCGTTATTGGGGCGAAGACCGCACGATCTACGTGAAGCACGGACGCGGCGCGCGCGTCACCGATCTCGACGACAACGTGTACGTTGACTACCGCCTGGGCTACGGACCGGCGATTCTGGGCTACGCGGATCCACGCGTGGACGCGGCCGCCATCGAGGGCATGAAGGTGGGCGGTGTGTTTGCCTTGTCCACCGAGCGTGAACTGACCGTGGCCGAGCGCATTTCCAAGATGGTGCCGGCGGCGGAACTCGTGCGCTTTTCCAATTCCGGCACTGAGGCCGTGATGGCGGGGCTGCGCCTGGCGCGCGCCTACACCGGCAAGGATGACTACGTCATTCTCGAAGGCAGCTATCACGGTCTGTTCGATGCCGCCATGTGGTTCACCCCCATGGATCAGTGGTCGCAAGTGGGTGATCCGGAGATCAAGCCCTACAGTGAAGGCGTGCCGGTGAGTACGCGCAGTTTTGCGCATTTCGTGCAGGCCAACGACGCCAATCAGTTGGAAGAGGTGTTCAAGCGCAACGCGAACCGGCTCGCGTGCATGCTGATCGAGCCCATCATGGGCAATTGCCTGGGGATTGCGGCCGAACCCGAGTACCTCAAGGTGGCGCGCGAGTTGTGCGACAAATATGGTGTGGTGCTGCTGATCGACGAGGTGAAGACGGGTTTCCGCGTGGCGCGCGGCGGCGTGCAGGAGCTGTACGGCGTCCATGCCGACCTGTGCACCTTTGCAAAGGCGGTCGGCAATGGCTATCCGATTTCGGTGCTGGCGGGACGCGAACGCATCATGCGCAAGCTCGGCCGCGGCGTGGCGCACGGCGGCACCTACACCGCGCATGCGGTGTCGATGGCCGCCGCGGAAAAGACCCTGGAAATTCTCGATGAGACCGATGCGCTCAAGACCATCGCAGAGTACGGCACGCGGCTGCGCGCCGGCATGCGCGCCGTGCTGAATGCGCGCGGCATCGCCCACAGTTTCGTCGGTCATCCTTCCATGAGCGGCTTGTACTTCGCGGCCGAGCCGCCGCGCAATTACCGTGACTGGAAGAGCAGCGACTATTCGTTCTACGACGCGATGGCGCGCGTGCTGCACGATGAAAAAATCCTGTGTGAACCGGATTCACGCGAACCTTGGTTCATCTGCGAGGCGCACGACGAATCCTGCCTGAAGGACACTCTTGCTGCATTCGAAATCGCAGTGGACACGACGCTGCAGTCCGGCAGCGTGTCAGTCGACAAAGTTTCCGCTTGAAGGAGCACGACGCCATCATCGTCGGGGCGGGGCACAACGGCCTTGTGGCCGCCTGCTATCTTGCACGCGCGGGTCTCAACGTGCTGGTGCTGGAGCGCAACGAATACATCGGCGGCGCGGCCGTCAGCCGCCAGCTGTACAAGGACTTCACCTATTCGAACTGCTCCTACGTTTGCAGTCTGTTGCGCCCGGAGATCATCCGGACGCTTGAGCTGCCAAAATATGGTTTGCAGATCATACCCTACGAGGGCGGCTGCACCATGATGCGCGACGGCGGCCACCTTGCCGTGTATGACAACCACGATGCGTTCCGCCGCGAGATCGCGCGCCATTCCAAACGCGATGCGGAAAGTTACGAGCGCTATGCGCGCGACGTCATGCGGCAATGCAAGTTCATCAAGCCCTTGTTGATGCGCGAACCGCCGGATCCGACCTCCTTCAGGCCGCGCGACATCCAGGAGCTGCTATACCTGGGCAAGCGATTTCACAACATGGGCGAACAGCGCATGTACGAAACACTGCGCTTCTGGACCATGAGCGCCGCGGATTTTCTGGATGAGTATTTCGAGAGCGAAATCGTCAAGGCGCACTTTTCCGGCAGCTCGATCATCGGCACGGCGCTGGGCCCGCGCTCGCCGGGGTCCGCTTACGTGCTGCTGCATCACTACATGGGCGACATCGATGACACGGTGGGCGCATGGGGATTTGCGCGCGGCGGCATGGGCGCGATCACTCAGGCGCTGGGTGAGTCTTTGAAAGCCAGCGGTGGCAGCATCCGCGCTTCGGCGCCGGTGGAGAAAATCCTGGTGCGCAACGAGCGCGCGGTCGGTGTGCGGCTGGCGGGCGGGGAAGAACTGTTCGCGCCGATGGTGGTGTCGAACATGGACGTACGCCGCACCTTCCTCAACACCATGGATGAATCCGACCTGCCGCCGGAGTTCGTGCGGCAGGTGAAGAACTTCAAGATCCGCGGCTCGTCGGGCAAGTTGAACATCGCACTGGACGGCCTGCCGAGTTTTCCGGCCATTCCGCCGGGTTCGCCCTGCATCCGCGGCGATCTTCACGTCACCGACACCATCGAGATGGTCGAGCGTGCCTACGATGATTGGAAGGCGGGACGCTGGTCGCAGGCGCCCTACATCGACATGCTCATTCCGACCCAGATTGATCCGACCATGACGCCCAATGGCAAGCACTACATGTCGGTGTTCGTTCAGTATTGCCCGTACCGCCTGGCCGACGGCGATTGGACGCCGGCCAAGCGCCAGGCGTTCGGCGACACGGTCATCGACACCATCGCGCAGCACAGCCCTGACTTCAAAAAGCTGATCCTGCATGCGGAAATCCGCACGCCCTGGGATATCGAGAACGAGGTCGGGCTGACCGAGGGCAATATCTTCCAGGGCGAGCTGACGCTGGATCAATTGCTGTTCAACCGGCCGATACCCGGCTACGCGCAATACCGTGGCCCGGTGCGCGGGCTGTATATGTGCGGGTCGAGCACCCATCCGGGCGGCGGCGTCATGGGAGCGCCGGGCGCCAATGCGGCACGAGCCATTCTGCGCGACGCTTCGCGCGGTTCCCGGGCGGCGCATTGAACGGCGGTACCTACGACTGCATCGTCATCGGTGCGGGCCACAATGGCCTGGTGTGCGCCGCCTATCTGGCGCGCGCTGGAAAATCCGTGCTCGTGCTGGAGGCGGCCGGACAGGTGGGCGGCGCCGCGGTCACGCGCGAATTCACGCCGGGTTTCAAGGTGTCCGCGTGCGCGCATCTGCTGCATCTGATGCCGGCGGACATCGTGAGTGAGCTGAATCTGGCCGGGCATGGACTGAAACTGGCGTCTCGGGGATTGTCCACCACCGCGCTTCGCGAGAGTCAGTCGCCGTTTACGCTGGATGCCGCGGGCCTGTCGGCTGTGTCGATTCGTGATGCGGCGGGTTTTCAAGCCTACACCGCACAAATGCGCAAGTTCGCCGCCGTTCTCATGTCCGCGCTGGATGCACCGCCGCCGCGCCTGGGCACGAATGAACTGAAGGACAAGCTGTCGCTGCTGCGGCTGGGTTGGAAGCTGCGCAAGCTGGGGCGGCGCGATATGCGCGAACTGCTGCGTATCGGCGGCATGAACGTCTACGACCTGCTCGAAGAGCATTTCGAAACCGCCGAGCTGAAGGGCGCGCTGGGCCTGGATGCCACGCTGGGCACCAACTACGGTCCGCGCACGCCGGGCACCGTGCTCTCACTCCTGTATCGCATGGCCTGCGAAGGCGCGGCTCACAATGAAATCACCGCGGCACAGGGGGGCATGGGCGCGGTGTGCGAAGCGCTGGCCGCCAGCGCGCGCGCGGCCGGTGCGCACATACGCGTGAACGCCACGGTCAGCCGCATCGTCGTGGAGTCCGATCGCGCGACAGGCGTGGTGCTGGCTGGCGACGAGCATATTCGCGCTCGCACAATCATTTCCAGCGCGGATCCAAAATCCACCCTGCTGGGTCTGCTGGGAACGCGCCATCTGGACACCGGCTTCGTGCGCAGCGTCAGGCATTTGCGCGGCAAAGGACTGACAGCCAAGTTGCATCTTGCCTTGAAGGAGCTGCCCGCATTTCGCGGGGTTTCGACGCAGCAGTTGCGTGGCCGCTTGCTGATCGCGCCGTCGCTGGATCACATCGAGCGCGCCTACAACCACTCCAAGTACGGCGAGTATTCCTCAGAGCCGGTGCTGGAGATCAGCGTGCCCAGCATCGATGATGCGACGCTGGCGCCGACGGGCAGCCATGTATTGTCGGCGATCGTGCAGTACGCGCCGTACGACCTTAAAGGCGGCTGGGATGCGGCACGGCAGAAATTTCTCGACATTGCCGTGCGGCGCATCGAGACGTTCGCACCGGGTCTGAGCACAAGCGTCCTTGCCAGCGAACTGGTGACGCCGGTCGACATCGAGCGGGATTTCAAGATCAGCGGCGGGCATTGGCATCATGCCGAGTTTGCCTTCGATCAATTCTTCATGGTACGCCCGGTTCCCGGTGCGGCTCAGTACGCCACACCCTTGCCTGGCTTGTTCCTTTGCGGAGCGGGTTCACATCCGGGCGGCGGCGTCACAGGCCTGCCGGGCCGCAATGCCGCACGGCGAATCATCGGGATGAACTGACATGGTCGACGCCGTATCGAGCCTGACGCATTTCAAACAGCCGCTGCTCAAGACGCCGTTTCACGAGCGCGCGCGTGAGCTGTCACAGGTTGACTCCTTCATTCCCTGGGCCGGTTACACCACGGTCGATGTGTTCACGACCGCGGACCAGGAATACTTTGCGATACGCAATGCCACGACGCTGTTCGACCTGACGCCCATGGTCAAATACCGCATCACCGGGGTGGACGCGGAAAGTTACTTGAACCGTCTGGTGACGCGCGACATCGGCAAGCTCAAGCAGGACCGGGTCATGTATTGCGTCTGGTGCAACGATGCGGGCCACATCATCGACGACGGCACCGTTTTTCGTCTCGGCCGGCAGGAGTTTCGTCTGTGCACGGCGCAGCGGCAGATCGACTGGCTGCTCGAGTCGGCGGTCGGTTTTGACGTTGAGCTGTCCGAGGTCACCGAGCAGATTGCCGCGCTCGCGGTTCAGGGACCGACATCCTGCGCCACACTCAAAGCGTTCGGGCTTCAGGGTATCGAGCTGATCAAGCCTTTCGAAACGCGCCATTTCACCGTCGAGGGCATGAACATCATGGCCTCGCGAACCGGCTTTACCGGCGATCTGGGCTATGAATTGTGGATGGACCCGCAGCATGCGGAGCAGATCTGGGACCGGTTGATGCAGGCCGGCAATAGCCGCGGCATCCGGGCCATCGGGTCGCAGGCGCTGAACATCGCGCGCATCGAAGCGGGCTTCTTAAGTCCGAATGTCGACTTCGTCTCCAGCGAACACACCATTCGCCTGGGCAGGGACCGTTCGCCGCTGGAGCTGGGCTTAAGCTGGCTGGTGGATTTCAATAAGGGGCACTTCAATGGACGTCGTGCATTGCTGCAGGAACAGCGGCGCGGTCTCGCCCGGCAGCTGGTGGGTTTGGACATCGACGGCAACAAGCCGGCGGTTAACTCGCTGTTGTACCTGGACAAGGCGGGCAACCGGGAAATCGGCAGCGTAACCTCGGCCATCTGGTCGCCTACTTGCAAGCGCAACATCGCGCTTGCTATGGTCGAGGCGCCGTACTTCCGGCTTGGCACCTCTCTGTGGACGGAGATCTACTTGAATCGCGAACTGGTTTGGGAACGAAGAATGGTGCAGGCCCGGGTGGTCGAAAAGCCCTTCTTTGCGCCGGCGCGCCGGCGCGCGACGCCGCCGGCCGATTGCTGAACCTTCACAGGTGATCGCCTCCCAGCTCAAATCGGTGACGGATCGTCCCTGGCTGGACCCGCAAAGCTCGCCCCAGATCGTGATCGAGGGCGTGAGCAAGAGCTTCGGCGGATTTGCCGCCGTCGACAATGTCAATCTGAAGATCTACAAGGGCGAGATGTTCGCGCTGGTGGGTGCCTCAGGCTGCGGCAAAACCACGCTGTTGCGCATGCTGGCGGGGTTCACCCGCCCCAGTGCGGGCCGCATTTTCATCGACGGCGTCGATATGACCGATGTGCCTCCGCATGAACGCCCGGTGAACATGATGTTCCAGTCATACGCCTTGTTCCCGCATATGAGCGTGGAGCAAAACGTCGGCTACGGGCTGCGCCGGCTGCCGCTGCCGAAGCAGACCAAGCTTGCGCAGATCCGGGAGGCCCTGGACATGGTGCAATTGAGCGCCCTGGGCGCCCGCAAGCCGCATCAGCTCTCGGGCGGGCAGCGGCAGCGCGTGGCGCTGGCGCGCGCCTTGATCCGCCGTCCGAAAGTTCTGCTGCTGGATGAGCCGTTGAGCGCGCTGGACAAGAAGCTGCGCGAACAGACGCAGTTCGAGCTGATGAACATTCAGTACAAGGTCGGCATCACCTTCGTGTTCGTGACTCACGATCAGGACGAGGCGATGGCCTTGTCCACGCGCATCGCGGTGATGGACCGCGGACAGACCGTGCAGGTGGACACGCCGGCGCGCATCTACGAGTTTCCGCAAAGCCGCTTCGTCGCCGATTTCATCGGCACGGCCAATCTTTTCGAAGGTCAGATCAGCGCCTGCGAGCCAGGTCTCATAACGGTTCGCTGCGCAGAAACCGGCGGCGATCTCTTCGTCGATGATCAGGGCCGTTTTTCGGTGGCGCAGCGCGTATGGGTGGCCCTGCGGCCGGAAAAAATCCGGCTGAGCAAGCTGCCGCCGGAAGATCCGCGCATCAATCGCCTGAAAGGGGTGGTATGGGAGTTGGGCTATCTGGGCAATCGTTCCACGTACCGGATCAAGACGGAAAGCGGCAAACTGGTGACGGTTTTCGCGCAGAATGAGCGCCGCGAATCGGAACTGCAGATCGATTGGAGCGATGAGGTATATTTGAGCTGGCACGCCAACGGGGCCGTGCTGTTGCAATCCTGACGGGAGAGACAAAGCATGAACCGGCTGACCCTTATCATTATCGCGGCGCTGGCGTCCGTATGCCCGCTCTGGGCGCAGGCCGCCGCGCATGTTCAAAAGACCGAGAATGTGGTGCTGATCGTCAGCGACGGGCTGCGCTGGCAGGAAGTGTTCACCGGCGCGGAGGCGGCGCTGCTCGACCCGAAGACCGGTGGCGGCTGGGAGCCGCAAGATGTGCTGCGAGCGCGCTACTGGCGGGAGGATCCTGCGGAGCGGCGTAAATTGCTGTTCCCCTTTTTGTGGGGCACGATGGCCCGACAAGGTCAGGTGTTCGGCAATCAACTCAAGGGCAGCGTTGCACAGGTCAGCAACGACAAGGCGTTTTCCTATCCCGGCTACAGTGAGATGAGCGTCGGATTTCCCAACCCGGACATCGACAGCAACGCGTTCGGACCGAACCCCAACATCAATGTGTTCGAGTGGCTGAATCGTTCGCCGGATTTTCGCAACCAGGTGGCCGTGTTCGGAACCTGGGACGCCTACGATCGCATATTCAATGCCGCGCGCAGCAAGCTCGTGTTTCAAACCGGCTGGAGCGTGCCGCGCAAGAGCGGCGATGTCTCGCGCGATGCGCTGATTGAACAGTTGTTCCGCACGACCACCCGATTCGATGAAGGGGATATTCCCAATTCACTCCTGCAGGTTCCGCTGATCGACTATGTGAAGAGCAAGCACCCGCGTGTGCTCTTCGTCGGATACGGCGAGACAGATAATTGGGCGCATCAGGGCCGCTACGATCTGGTGCTGGACAGTGCGCACCGCACCGATCATTTCGTGCAGGAGTTGTGGGAGACGATGCAGGCGATGCCGCAGTACCGCGGCAAGACCACGTTCATCTTCACCGCGGACCACGGCCGCGGCAGCGGTCCGCAGCAATGGAAGGAGCATGGCGTGGACGAGAAGGGCTCCGAGAACATCTGGATCGCCGTCATGGGACCTGACACGCCGGCACTGGGGGAGCGGCATGACACGCCGCGGGTGGTGCAGGCGCAGATCGCCGCCACCATCGCTGCGCTTCTGGGGCGCGATTACCGGCGCGACGTTACCGCGGCGGCGGCCCCCATTTCCGAGGTGCTCCCCGCCCCAATCCCCTAGTTTCAGATCCGCCATGCGTGCGGCTGCCGCGTTTTTATATTATCATCGTGACATTAAAAGCGCGGCCTCGGCAGGCAGGGATTAAGATACATGCGAGAAGTGAAGACGCTTGGGCTGTTGGGAACCGGTGTCATCGGCGGCGGCTGGGCCGCCCGGGCGCTGCACTTCGGCATCGACGTGATCGCGGCGGACGTGAAACCCGAGATGCAGGAGTGGATCCGCGGCGCAGTGGCCAACGCAGAGCCCGCACTGGCGCGGTTGACGTTCGCGCCGCTGCCGCCGAAGGGCAAGCTCACCTTCACCACCGACCTGGATGCCATGGCGGCGCAGGCTGACTTCATTCAGGAAAACATTCCCGAGCAGCTGCCTCTCAAACAGCGGATTCTCGCCCAGGTCAGCCGGCATGCGCCGGCCGACGTCATCATCGCCTCCAGTACCTCCGGACTCATGCCCACCGATCTGCAGCGCGACATGGTTGCACCCGAGCGTTTTTGCGTGGCGCATCCGTTCAACCCGGTGTACCTGCTGCCCTTGGTGGAAATCGTAGGCGGTGAAAAGACCAGCGCCGCGACCATCGAAGCGTCCAAGCGCTTTTTCACCTACATTGGCATGCATGCGCTGCACGTGCGCCGCGAAGTCCCCGGCCACCTGACTGACCGGTTGCAGGAAGCGCTTTGGCGCGAAATTCTGCACATGGTCAATGACGGCGTCGCCACCACCGGCGAACTCGATGACTCCATCATCTACGGCCCCGGGTTGCGCTGGGCCGCGATGGGCACGAACCTCATCTACCATCTGGCCGGCGGTGAATCCGGCATGCGCCACATGTTGGCGCAGTTCGGTCCCTGCCTGAAGTGGCCGTGGACCAAGCTCGAGGCGCCGGAACTGAGTGAGCAGCTCATCGACCGCATGGTCGAGGGCACGCAGGCGCAAGCCGCGGGACGTTCCATCCGTGAAATTGAACGTTTGCGCGACGATTACCTGGTCGCCATCCAGCAGGTGCTGCGCAACTTCAATATCGGCGCAGGCGCGACCTTGAAGAATCTGGAGACGCGGCTGTATACCGATGCCTCCTTGGAACACACCTATGATGGGGTGAAACCGGAGCTCGATGGGCCGCTGCGGCTGGTGTCGACGGAAGTGCGTCCGGAGTGGATCGACTACAACGGCCATATGACCGACTCGCGCTATATGCAAGTCTTTGGCGATGCCATGGACGCGATGTACCGGCGCATCGGCGTCGATGAGGACTACCGCGCCTCGGGACACATGTTCTATACGGTGGAGAGCCACATTTCCTACCTGACCGAGGCACGCGTGAACGAGCCGATCTACGTCACCACCCAGATGCTGGGTTTGGACCAGAAGCGGTTGCACGTTTTCCACCGGCTGCTGCGCGAGCGCGACAATGAGCTGGTGGCAGCCTGTGAACAAATGCATCTGCACGTCGATACGCATGCGCACAAGGCGGCGCTGATACGGCCGGAAGTATTTTCCAAGCTGGAAGCACTGCGGGCAACGCATGCCGCGCTACCGGCTCCCAACCAGGCCGGCCGCCATATCGGAATGCCCGCGCACTAGAGCGTGCCGTCATGCCCAAGATCGTCGACCACGACAAGCGGCGCGAGGACATCGCTCACGTCGCCTGTCAGGTGATCGCCAGGCACGGCTTCGAGCAGGCGACCGTGGCGCGCATTGCGCGCGCGGCCGGCTTCACCACCGGCATGGTGGCGCACTATTTCGAGTCCAAGCAGCAGATCGTGATCGCGTCCTTGCGTCTGATCCTGCTGCGCATGGACCAGCGGCTCACGCGGCAGTCTCGGGCCGGTGATGCAAGCCTGCTCACGGTGCTGTCCGAGGGGCTGGCCGTCGATTCGCAGCGGTTTGCCGAATGCGCATTCTGGACGTCGTTTTGGGGGCAGGTGCCGGTGGATCGGAAGCTCAAGCGCATCAACGCATCGGTGCACAAGGAGTATCTGCGGCTGTATGAGCGCGGTTTTGCGCAATACTGGCCCGAGTGGTCGCGTTGGACGCAGCGAGTGCGCGATCAGGTGCTCAGCTCGCTCGTCACTTTCATCAATGGCCTTACGGCCAGCGCCGTGACCAGCCGCGGCGACTGGCCCGCTGAGAAGCAGGTTGAACAGCTGCGGTTGCAGTTGGAATTGCTCAGGCGCTGGGCCGGCGAACAATGATTTGATTCACACAGGATGCCCGCCATGGATTTTTCTCTGAACGATGAACAACAGCTCATTCTGGACACGACCCGCGCATTCGTCACCAACGAACTGGTGCCGCATGAGCGCGAGGTGGAACAGAGCGGCGCACTTCGCCCCGAATTGCAGGCCGAATTGAAGGCCAAGGCCATCGAAGCCGGACTGTACGCGGCCAATATGCCGGCCGAGGTCGGCGGCGCCGGACTCGACACCGTCACCTGGGTGCTTTACGAAAAGGAACTCGGCCGCACCAGTTATGCGCTGCATTATCTGACGGTGGGGCGTCCGTCGAACATCCTGCTTGCCTGCGAGGGCGAGCAGCGCGAGCGGTATCTGCTGCCCACGGTCAGGGGTGAACTGACCGAATGTCTGGCGATGACGGAACCCGGCGCGGGCTCGGACCTGCGTGGCATGAAAACCAGCGCGGTGGAGCAGGGAGGGGACTTCGTGATCAACGGTACCAAGCACTTCATCAGTCATGCCGATCACGCCGACTATGTCATCTTGTTCGCCGCCTCGGGTGAGGATTCCGGCGGCCGCGGCGCGCGCAAACGCATCACGGCCTTCCTGATCGACCGCGGTCATCCGGGCCTGCTGATACGCCCCGGCTACAAAAACGTTTCGCATCGCGGTTACACCAACAGTATTCTGGAATTCAACGATTGCCGAGTGCCGCGCTCCGCCGTTCTGGGTGAGGTGCACAAGGGCTTCGATGTGGCCAACACCTGGCTCGGCGCAACTCGATTGCAGGTGGCCGCGACCTGCCTGGGCCGCGCCGAACGCGCGCTGGACCTGGCCAAGCAATGGGCGGTGGACCGTGTGCAGTTCGGCCAGTCGATCGGCAAGTTTCAAGGCGTTAGTTTCAAACTGGCCGACATGGCGGTGGAGTTGCGCGCCGCGGAACTGCTGGTACTGGAGGCGGCCTGGAAGCGAGACCGCAAGATCGACACCGACATGGACATGGCGATCGCCAAACTCAAGGCGACGGAAATGCTCGCCATGGTGGCGGATGAGGCATTGCAGATTCACGGTGGCATGGGACTGATGGAAGATCTGCCGCTGGAGAGAATCTGGCGCGATGCGCGCATCGAGCGCATCTGGGACGGCACCAGCGAAGTGCAGCGCCATATCATTTCCAGGGCGCTGCTGCGGCCGTTGGGCGGCTAGTTCCTGCCTTGCAACCTCGAGTGGTCCAGATCCGCTGGAATGATCGGAATCACCAGGACGGCAAGGGCGGCGATGACGGCAAAGAACGCCGGCAGGCTCATCCAGCTGGAAATCAAGCCATACAACGCTGGACCGGTCATCATGGCCAGCGCGGTTCCGAGGGTTACGCATCCGGTGCCGATTGACGGACGATCGGGAAACAATCGGATTCCCCAGAGGTAGAAGCCGCCGCCGGGCGCAATTGAAAACACGCCGAACAAAATCGCGGATGCGATAACCAGCGGCTTTCCATGGGAACTCAGGGCCAGCAACACGTAGGACAGACCGCACATCGGCAGGCTGACCATCAGCAGCAGGCGTACGCCATATCGGGCGATGAACACGCCGGCAAAAATTGTCGGCAAACCGGCCATGCCGAGCAGGGCCCAGAACAGCCGATCCGCCGGGAAGGCAAGTCCGCCGCTGCCCAGGATCAGGTCCACCGCAAACGTCATGTAGATGCCGAACACGAGTCCGTAGATCAGCAATGCGCCATACAGAGGCCAGCACTCGCGCCGGAGGAATCGACTCAGGCTCAACGGATGCCTTGGCCTGACGCAGGCGTGCGCGACCGACTCATTCGGCAGCAGCCATGCCTGCCACGCCGTGAGGGCGCCTCCCAGCGCAGCCAACACCAGCCATACATGCTGCCAGGATGCTTGAAACCAATACGCCGTCAGTCCGGTGATCACAAGGCCCGGAGTGGACCCTGCATTGGCCGCGCCAATGGCGCGAGGCTTCCATCGTGCCGGCAGCCAGGCGTCGATGGCCTCGAACATCGCCGGAGAGTACATGCCGGCGCCGACGCTGGCGAGCGCGATGCCGGTGGCCGCGGTGCGCAGATTGGTGGCCAGGCCCACCATCGTCAGCGCAAGGGTTGTGATGATGCCGGCGGCCAGGATGAGCGTGCGTGGTTTGAAATGAAGGGCAACCGCCGAGACGATCATGATCGTGACGAAGTAAACCAGGGTGCTGAAGCTTGCGATCATACCCAGTTCCACGGTGCGGGCTCCAAAATCGCGCCGCATCGCAGGCAGAAACAGGCCGTAGGCATAACGGCCCACGCCAAATGCCACGCTGCACATCGCCACCGAAGCCAGTGTGAATGCGAAGGCAAACCGGTCTGCTGCCACGGACGTGCCATTCAATTGCTGCACGGACACTCGCGGCTGCTTGAAGCTACATCTGCGGCGCCCAGCCGCTGCAGGTGCCGGATGCCTTGACCAATCGTTTCGGAAACAACAGACACGGGCCCTGCAGGGATTTGCCTTCGCCCTGGTACAGACCGCAGCTGGCGCAGGTGTGCGTCTGATCACCCGCGGAACGCCGTATATCTTCTACATAGTGCAGGGCCTTCGCCTTTGGGTCATCTTCTGCCAGCAAGGCCGGTTCCTCGGCGCGCGCAAGACCCGCCAGAGCGGCGGCCATGGCGGCACGCTGCAGGAAGCGGCGGCGATTCATCGCCCCGTCCACCGGGGTTTGCGTTTCTCGGTAAATGCGCGCGTGCCTTCTTTCAGATCCTCCGAGCGGATGACCTGTTGCACCAGGTCCAGCGAATCGTGCAGTTCGAAGGCTTCGTGTTCGGGAATCGTCTCGGTGTGGCGCAGCAGCTGCTTGATGGCGGGGAACAGCAGCGGCGGACCATCGGCAAGCTGACGCGCGATCTCGCGTGCCTTGCTCATGCCTTGCCCTTTCGGCACGACGTGATTCGCAAGCCCCCAATGCTTGGCTTCCTGCGCATCCATCCATCGGCCGGTCAACAGGAATTCGACGGCCACATGGTAGGGGATTCGGCGCCGCAATTTGATGGAGCCGGCATCGGGCAGGACCGCGACGTTGATTTCGGGCAGGGAGAATCTGGCATGCTCCTCCATTACGATGATGTCCGTGCCCAGCACGATTTCGAATCCACCGCCACAGGCGATCCCATTGACTGCGGCGATGATGGGCTTGTTCAGGTTTCGCGGATAATTCAAGCCGCCGAATCCGCCCACGCCCCAGTCTTCGTCGGATTTTTCTCCGCCGGCGGCGGCTTTGAGGTCCCAGCCGGGTGAGAAGAACCGCTCGCCTGCGCCGGTGATGATGGCGATGCGCAGGGATGGATCATCGCGAAACTGGCTGATCACATCGTTCAGCCGGCGGCTGGTCTGCAGATCGATGGCATTGGCTTTGGGCCGATCGATGGTGATTTCGAGCACCCCATTGTCTTTGGCGAGCTTGACGGATTCGGACATGTTCATTTCTCCTGCGTGAGTCGGATCATCGCGTCCACCGCGACGGCGCCGCGGCCTTTCGGCCGGACGATGAGGGGATTGACATCAATTTCGAGCAAGGTGTTCAGGTGCGCGTGCGCGTATCTTGCGACGCTCAGCACGGCTTGCACCAGCGCTTCACGATCGCCGGCCGGCTTGCCGCGAAACCCGGTGAGCAGCTTCGCCACTTTCAGGGAGTCTATTGCCGACTCGATGGCGCTGCGGTTCCACGGTGGCAGCAGGCTGA
Source organism: Pseudomonadota bacterium (assembly GCA_025357635.1). Taxonomy (GTDB): domain Bacteria; phylum Pseudomonadota; class Gammaproteobacteria; order Steroidobacterales; family Steroidobacteraceae; genus TMP-86. Next base: position 20,055 of record JANXOV010000099.1, on the reverse strand, counting down.
CGCTGTCCTGCAGCAGCTCGGTCAGCACACCGCCGGCACCCAGCACCAGCGTCTGACCAAACTGCGCATCGACGATGACGCCGATCAGCACCTCGGCGATCGCGTCGGTGATCATCTCTTCCACAAGAACCGAACTGGAGATGTCCGACAAGCGCTGAGCGGCAGCGGCCGCTTCGGCATCGCTGCGGATGTTCAAGATCACGCCGCCCAACTCGCTCTTGTGTTCCAGATGCGCGCCGAACGCCTTCATGACCACCGGATAGCCGATCTGAGCGGCGGCGCGCGCGGCATCCGCGGCGAGAACCACGCGGCGGCGGGCGGTGGGTACGCCGAATTCCGCCAGCGCAGATTTGCCGGCATCTTCCGTCAAAGTCATTGCCGAACGGGGCGCGATACCGCGCTGCGTTGCGGGAAGCTGCAGGCTGACTGCTTCCCCCTTGCGCCATGCGTCACCCGTGGCGCCCGCCAGGGCCAGTGCTTCCAGCGCCTCGCGCTGCCCCTGCAAGGGCACGACGCCGCCGTCCAGGCATCGCTGCCGCGTACCGGGGCTGATGGTCTCAGGCAGGGAGGACATCAACGCTGCGCGCGCGGGTGCGCCCTGTGCCGCGGCGATGAAGACATCGATCACCGCGGCAAATGCCGCGGTGTCGGCTTTGGATTCGGGTGGATTGTCGAGCATGAAGCCGACGGCGTCGTAGCCGGACCGCAGAGCCAGCGCGAACGCCTTCTGCAGCGCCGGCGGGTCGAACCACAGATAGGTGTGGATATCCAGCGGGTTGGCGATGGTGACGCGGTCCGACAAGATCCCGGTCAAGGCTGCCGCCGTCTGTGGTTGAATATCCGAAAACTCCAGCGGCAGATTGCGCGCGACGTCGGCGGTCATGGCCATGTCGCCGCCGGATGCGCCCATGACCAGGATGCGACGTCCCGTCAGCGGTCCGCCGGCGTGAAAGACCTTGAGCGTCTCGCACAAGGTGGCGAGCGTGTCGCAGCGTGCAATACCCGCCTGCCGGCAGAAGGTGTCGAATATGGCATCGGCGCCGGCCAGCGCGCCGGTATGGCTGTGCGCCGTGCGTGCCGCCGCTTCCGTCCGCCCGGATTTGACCATCGCGATCGGCTTGCCCGCCGCGCGCGCTCGCATCGTGGCACGTGCAAATGCCGCCGGATCTTTGATGCCTTCCAAGTAAAGGCCGAATGCGCTGACACGCGGGTCATCGCACAGGACCTCGATCAAATCCTCCACGGCAAGCCGCGTCTGATTGCCCACTGTGAATATGTAGCCGATCGGTAGCGAGCGGTCGTTGAACATCAGCGTCAGAGCGATGGTGCCGCTCTGGCAGATCAATGCGACGCCGCGGTCGGGCGGGTCGCCCACCACCTGATCGGGCCATAGCGCCACGCGGTCGAAGAAATTCATGGTGCCGTAGCAATTGGGCCCGAAGTAGGGCAGATCGCCCGCGCTGCGCTGCAAGTCCTCGGTGAGCCGGTGGCCTTCGTCCGTGCCGGTTTCGGAAAATCCGGCGGCGAAACAGACGAAGCCGCCGGCATCGCGCCGCGCGAGCTGACCGGCAACCATGGCGGCCTCCTGCTTCGGCACGGCCAGAAAGGTGGCGTCCGGTGCGCCCGGCAGCTCATCGATGCTGCGATAGTAATGCTGCGTCGAATCCGAGCGGCGCTTGGGATGAACGCGCCACAGATCACCCGTGTAGCCGATCTTGCGGCTCCCTGCGGCGACCGCGTCGGTCCAATCGCCGGCGCCGATGAGGCAGATGCTGCGCGGGACGATCAACCGCGCCAGCTTTGACCGGTTCATCGCAATTGGATCTTGCGAGACGCGGTGCCGAGCGCCGGATTCAGGGCCGACAGCTGCGCCAGCGCGTCCACCTTGGCGTGGATGTCGGCGGGGAACGGTTCGCTTTTCACGGTATCGCCCTGATGCACATGCAGCAGCATGAATTCCGTGGTGGCGGCTGCGTCGGCCAGACGGGTGCAATACAGCGCCGCACCGACATGCATGCGCTTCTTGTCTGCGCCGATGATGCCCATCTTCACGATGACCTCGTCCTGGCGCTTGATCTCGCTGAGAAAGTACGTGTGCATTTCCATGCTGTACAGCGTGTTGTGCGTGCGCTGCCGGTACTGTTCATCGATGCCCAGTTTGTCCATGAGTTCGTCGATGGCGAGGCTGAAGATCAGGCCATAGTACGCGTCGCGCAGATGGCCGTTGTAGTCGATCCATTCCGGCTGCATCACCGGCCGGTAGGTGGGAAGTTCGGACATGCCTGCGCGCCTTCAGCCGATCTTGAGCTTTTCGCGGGCCTGCGCCGGGGAGAGGATGCGCGCGCCCATCGCCTCGATGATGCCGCGGGCCTTCTCCACCAGCTGCGCATTGCTGGCGTACACGCCTTTGCTCAAGTACAGATTATCCTCCAGGCCCACGCGCACATTGCCCCCGAGCAGCACCGATTGCGCCACGAAGGGCATCTGCATGAGGCTGATGGCGAAAGCGCCCCACACAGAGTCCGGCGGCAGCGCGTTCACCATGGCAAGCAGGTGTGCGACATCGGCCGGCACGCCGTAGGGAATGCCGGTGCAGAGCTGGATCATCGCCGGGGAATCGATCAGGCCCTCCTTGATGCATTGCTTGACGAAGGACAGGTTGCCGGTGTCGAAAATCTCCAGTTCTGGCTTCACGCCCAAATCCTTGGCGATCTGCATGCCCTGACGCAGGTAGTTGGGCGTGGAGACGTAGGCGCGGTTGCCATCGCCGAAATTCAGGCTGCCGCAGTCCAGCGTGCAGATGTCCGGCCGATACTTTCCCTCCTGGCACAGATCGATGACGTGGCGCATGCGATCTTCCTGTGTGCAGAAGTCGCTGCCCGGCGCCGGCGTGTCCTTCAGGCCGTGATCGCCGATCACGATGTAGCCGCCCATGCCGCAGGTGAGATTGACGATCACATCGACCTTGCTTTCGCGGATGAGCTTGACCACTTCGCGGTAGTACTTGGTCTCCATGCTGAATCCGCCGGTTTCGGGGTTGCGGACATGGATGTGCACGATCGCGGCACCCGCCTTGGCGGCCGCGACGGCGGTCGCGGCGATCTGCTCCGGAGTCACCGCGCAATGCGGGCTCTTGGTCACCTTGGTGTCATCGCCGGTGACGGCGCAGCTGATGATGACGTCGTAATTCATGGTCGGAGTCCTCGCGGCCTGGGAAAGAGGTTATATTATAACGTCCATAATAATTAAACGAAGGCAATTAGGCCAGGGCAATCAGGCCAGTTGCGCGCCGCGCCCCGCGAGCGCCTTGATGATCTCCCGCTCGCCGCATACGCCGAGCAGCCTGCCGTCCTGGGTCAGCAGCACCGGCTGTCCGCTGGTCTGGTGCAGCTGGATGATCTCCTGCAGCGAACTGGAGGCCGGCGCGGCCGCCAGGCGCGCCTGCAGGCCAGCCTCGTCCGCGTCCAGCCGGTAGTGCCGGCGCGCCTCGGACAGCGAGACCATGATCATTTCGCCGGTCAGCACATTGAGCGGGTTCATGTGCCGCACGAACTCGGCGACGTAATCATCCGCCGGGTGCATGATGATGTCGCGCGCCGCGCCGGTCTGTACGATGCGGCCGTTCTGCAGAATGGAAATGGTATCGCCGATGCGCAGCGCCTCGTCCAGGTCGTGGCTGACGAACAGGATGGTCTTCTTGACCCGATCCTGCAGCGCCAGCAGCTCGTCCTGGAGTTTGGCGCGGATCAACGGATCCAGCGCCGAGAAGGGCTCGTCCATCAACAAAATGTCGGCCTCCGTGGCGAACGCCCGCGCCAGGCCCACCCGCTGCTGCATGCCGCCGGAAAGTTCGCTCACGTGCCGCTGCGCCCATTGCGCAAGTCCGACCAGTTCGAGCTTGGCATCCACGGCCCGGCGCCGCTCGGCCGGCGAATCGCCGCGCAACTCCAATCCAAAGCCCACATTCTCACGTACGGTGCGCCAGGGCAGCAGAGCAAACTGCTGAAACACCATGGCGATACGGCGCCGGCGCAAGTGGCGCAAGGTGGCGGCGTCGCTGCGGGCGACGTCAACCATCTTTTCCCCGTCGCGGACCAGCACCTGGCCGCGGGTCACGCGGTTCAATCCATTGGCTGCGCGCAGCAGCGTGGACTTGCCCGAACCCGACAGTCCCATCATCACGGAGATTTCGCCGCATGCGACGTTGAGATTGGCGCCGGCGACGCCGACGGTCACGTCCAGCTGCGCGGCGATCTGGCTGCGCGTCGCGCCGGCGTCCAGCCGCGTCTGAGCTTCGCGCAATGCCTTTGCTCCAGCGCGGCCGTCCTGGCGCGGGAACAGGATGTCGACATCGTGAAACTCGATGGCGGAATTCATCACGCTTTGCGTTTGCCGCGTGGACGCGTGATGCGATCCAACACGATGGCCAGCAGCACGATGGCAAACCCCGCCTCGAACCCCATGCCCACCTGCACCGAATTCAGGGCCCGAACCACCGGCGCGCCGAGTCCACCCGCACCCACCAATGCGGCGATCACCACCATCGACAGACTCAACATGATGCACTGGGTGATGCCGGCGATGATGGTTGGCGCGGCGCTGGGTAATTCCACCTTCCACAGCAGTTGCATCCGCGTGGCGCCGAACGCTTCGCCGGCCTCGAGCAGCGGGCGCGGCACCGAGGATACGCCCAGATGCGTGAGCCGGATGGGGGCGGGCAGGGCGAATATCACCGTGGATATGAGCCCGGGCACAACGCCCAATCCGAACAGCACCAGCGTGGGAATCAAGTACACGAAAGTGGGCAGCGTTTGCATCAGATCCAGAATCGGCCGCAGCGATGCGTAGAAGCGTGGATGATGCGCGGCGGCAATGCCGGTCGGCACGCCGATCAGCGTTGATACCAGCGCGGCGACCAACACCAGCGACAGGGTTTCGATGGTCGCGTCCCAATAACCCTGATTCATGATGAACAGCAGCGCCAGCAGTACGAACGCAGCCAGCCCGATCGACCGGCGCAGCAGCCAGGCGAGCAGCGCCGCGCCCAGGATCAGCAACCAGCTGGGGACGGCGCGCAGCGCGGCGGTGACGCCGTCGACGCCGCCGCGAATGACAACGGAAATGCCCTCGAACAACCAGGTGCCGTGACTCTTGATAAATTCGATTGCACGCGCCACCGAATCGCCCAGCGGAATCTTGTGCCGGGTGATGCGCTGCTCGAATCCGGAGGCGCCGTGGTCTGCGGGGGAGCTGGCTGCCGCATGTCCGGAGGCATTCAACGCCGGCCGCCCATCGACGGTTGAGACGCCTGCAAACCAGGGAATCACCGCCGCCGGGTTTGCGGCGAGCCAGGCAGCGGCCGCCACTTCGGGCTGCTGATGGTCATTCAGTATCGAATCCATGATCTCGTTTTCAACCGTCAGCGAAAAACTCAGATTGCGCAGCAGCCGGCCGAGGTTGGGGCATTCACTCAGATAGCCGGCGCGCACATTGGTGTAGATGGTGGCGCCGCCGAAGTTGGGCCCGAAGACCGCGTCCCCGCCGCTCAGATAGCGGATCGGAAAGCGCTTGTTCATCGGGTGCGGATCCCAGGCCAGGAACACGATGGGCAGCTTGTAGCGGTCGGCCCGTTCAACCTCGGCCAGCATCCCTTGCTCGCTGGATTCGAGCAGTTTGAATTTACCGAGCGAAAAGCTGTTTTGCTTGATCATCCCCAGTACATGACGATTCCCATCATTGCCGGCTTCGAGTCCATAAAGGGTGTGCTTCAGCGCCGCGCCGAAGCGGGCGATGTCGGCAAAGTCGCGCAGTCCCGCATCGTGGGCGGTGGACAGTGTTGCGAGCGTGTACTTGGCTCCCAGCAGGTTTGCGCGAACCACCTCGATTGAGCCGTCCTGGAGGAACGACCGGCGGTTAGCCTCTTGCGCCGGCATCCAGTTCCCCAGGAACACATCGACGTCCTTGTTTTTCATCGACGCAAAGGTGACCGGCACTGACAAGACGGTGGTCGTTGGCGTATAGCCCAGTCGCCGCAGCAGCTGACTGGTCAATGCAGTCGTGGCGGTGACATCGGTCCAACCAATGTCCGACATTCGCACGGTGTGGCAGGAGGTGGGCTCGGCGTGCGCAAGGCCGGCGAAGACAATAGACACAATTAGCACGGCAATCCCGACACGTTGCGCTGTCTTTTTCACCTTGTCAGTGAACCGCAGGTTTGCATCGCCAGGCGGGTTCAATCACAATTGAGTACGCGGTTGAATATGTTCAAGTGATTTAAGAAAAATATTTTTGAAGTTATTGAAAAATATAATAAAAAATCTGATTCATTCTGACGGCGAGTGACCAGCATGCCGCGAAGCTCACAGATCCGCAAGGCGATTGAACATGGCGAAGAAACGGCGATTAACTACCCGCTCAACTGGTAAGACCGGGGCGCGCACGAAACCGGTGGCGGCACTCCCGGTTGAACGGAGCGCGCCGGCCTTCGGTGAGCGCTTCGACTCCATCAATCCCGCCACCGGCGAGACTCTCGCGCAGCTGCGGGTTGCAGGACCTGCCGAGGTCAACGCGGCCGTGTCGGCGGCGCGCAGTGCCCAGCCCGCGTGGGGAAACATGACGGGCGCGTCGCGCGCCAAGATTCTGAACCGGGCCGCGCAGATTCTACGCGCGCGCAATGATGAACTGGCCCTGCTTGAAACCCGCGACACGGGCAAACCCATCCAGGAGACCCGCGTCGTCGATGTGCTGTCGGGTGCCGATTGCCTGGAGTACTTCGCCGGCATCGTGCACGGCTTGAGCGGCGAGCACCTGAATCTGGGTCCCCAGGCGTTCGGCTACACGCGCCGCGAACCGTTGGGCGTGGTGGCCGGCATCGGCGCGTGGAACTATCCACTGCAGATCGCCTGCTGGAAGGCCGCGCCGGCGTTGGCCTGCGGCAATGCCATGATTTTCAAGCCGGCGGAATTGACGCCGTTGAGTGCGGTGAAGCTTGCAGAGATTTTCACCGAAGCCGGACTGCCGCACGGAATTTTCCAGGTGGTGCAGGGCTTCGCCGACACCGGCCGGCTGTTGATGCGTCACCCGGACATCCGCAAGGTGTCGCTCACCGGCGAGGTGGGTACAGGCAAGGCGGTGATGGCCGATGCGGCGGCGACGCTCAAGAACGTCACGCTGGAATTGGGCGGCAAATCGCCCTTGATCGTGTTCGCGGATGCTCACCTGGATAACGCGGTGTCCGGCGCCCTGCTGGCGAATTTCTACTCCACCGGTCAGGTGTGCTCGAATGCCACGCGGGTGTTCGTGCATCGATCCATCAAGGCCGCGTTTCTGAAGAAACTGGTTGCGCGAGTGGCGCGCATGCGGCTGGGCGATCCGCTGGACCCGGAAACGCAGGTGGGCCCGCTGGTGAGCGAGCAGCATCTGCACAAGGTGCTGGGCTACATCGAACGCGGCCGCGCTGAAGGCGCGCGCGTGCTGACCGGCGGCGCCCGCGCCACCCGCGGCAAGCTGGCGAAAGGATTTTTCGTGACGCCGACGGTGTTCGATGGCTGCGAGGACGGCATGGCCATCGTGCGTGAGGAGATTTTCGGCCCGGTGATGTCGGTGCTCGAATTCGAGCATGAAGAGGAGGTCATCGCCCGCGCCAACGCCACCGAGTTCGGCCTGTCGGCCGGCGTGTTCACCAATGATCTGACCCGCGCGCACCGGGTGATTGCGAGGCTTGAGGCGGGCACCTGCTGGATCAACCACTACAACGTCACGCCCATCGAGCTGCCTTTCGGCGGAATGAAAATGTCGGGACTGGGTCGCGAGAACGGCCGCGCCGCCATCGAGCACTACACCCAGTTGAAAAGCGTCTACGTCGCCATGGGCGATGTGGAAGCGCCGTATTGATGTGCAAGGAGCGGCAAGCTTGAGCGAAGAAACTTTTGATTACGTGATCGTCGGCGCAGGCTCCGCCGGCTGCGTGCTGGCCAACCGTTTGTCCGAATCAGGCAGGCACAGCGTGCTGGTGCTTGAATACGGTGGCTCCGACCGATCCATCTGGGTGCAGATGCCCTCGGCGTTGTCGATTCCCATGAACATGCCGAAGTACAACTGGTTCTACCACACAGAGCCTGAGCCGCATTTGGACGGCCGCCGCGTGCACACGCCGCGCGGCAAAGTGCTGGGCGGATCCTCCTCCATCAACGGACTCGTTTATATCCGCGGCAATGCGCAGGATTTCGACGGCTGGGAACGGCAGGGCGCAACGGGCTGGAGCTATCGCGACGTGCTGCCGTATTTCAAGCGTGCCGAAGGCCGCCTGGAGGGCGGGGATGAATATCGCGGCGCGAGCGGACCGCTCAAGACCTGTTACGGCACGCTGAAAAATCCGCTGAACGCGGCATGGCTCGAGGCCGGGCGCGAAGCCGGCTATCCGCAGACGGCGGACGTCAACGGCTATCAGCAGGAAGGCTTCGGCCGCATGGACATGACAGTCGATGCGGGGTGGCGCTGCAGCACTGCGAATGCCTATCTGCGTCCGGCGATGCGGCGGCCCACCGTCACGGTGCGCACTCAGTGCCTTGCCACACGCATTCTGTTCGATGGCCGGCGCGCGGTCGGATTGCAGTATCGCCGCGGCACCGAAGAAAGGACGGTGCGCGCGGCGCGTGAACTGCTGATCTGCGGCGGCTCCATCAATTCACCGCAATTGCTCAAGTTGTCCGGTCTCGGGCCCGAGCAGGAATTGCGCGCTCACGGCATACCTGTGGTTCAGCATCTGCCGGGCGTGGGCGAAAATCTGCAGGATCATCTGGAGTTTTATTTCCAGGTCGCCTGCACGCAGCCGGTGAGCCTGTATTCGGTGTTGAATCCGTTCAGCAAGGCGCTGATCGGCATGCGCTGGCTGCTTCGCAAAGACGGTCTCGGCGCCACCAATCATTTCGAAAGCTGTGGTTTCATCCGCAGCGCCGCCGGAATTCCCTACCCGGACATTCAGTTTCATTTCTTGCCCATGGCCGTCGCCTACGACGGCAATTCCCTGGCGAAGGAACATGGCTTTCAGGCGCACGTCGGGCCCATGCGCTCCAAAAGCCGCGGCTGGGTGCGGCTGAGCAGCGCCGATCCGGCGGACAAGCCGAAGATTCTGTTCAACTACATGAATCATCCGGATGATCTGGCGGAAATGCGCGCCTGCGTGCGACTGACGCGGGAAATCTTCGCGCAGAAATCATTCGATGCGTATCGCGGGCGCGAAATTCAGCCCGGCGCCGGCGTGCAAACCGATGCCGCGATTGACGAGTTCATTCGCGCCAAGGTGGAGAGCGCGTATCACCCCTCCTGCACCTGCAAAATGGGAGCGGCTGATGACCCGATGGCGGTGGTGGACCCGCAGGGTCGCGTGATCGGAGTGGAAGGATTGCGGGTGGTGGACTCTTCCATCATGCCGCAGATCACCAACGGCAATTTGAATGCGCCCACCATCATGATCGCCGAGAAAGCCGCCGATCATATCCTGGGGCAGGGCCTGCTGCCGCGGGCCGAGGCGGCGGCGTATTCGGCGCCGGATTGGCGCACACGGCAGCGGTGAAATTGTTCGGCCCGCGCATCAGCAACGCGCGATCTCCAGCAGCAGCTGCGTGGTGTAGTCGACGAAGGAGCGCCACACTTCCAGATGGAAGGCATCGCTGCGCGTGCGCCACAGGACCACGTCCGCTTTGGCCAATACCGTGCGCGTGCACATGCCGATGGGAAACCGGCTCAAGTCAAGATCCAGCGGACAGCCGCCGCTCAAGCGTTCGGCGCAGTGGGCTCCGCTGACTTCCAGCCCGACCTGGCGATGGCTGACGTCCACCAACGAATGCGGCACATCGTGCAGCGCGGCCTGCAGATCCGAGTAATCGGCGTTTGCCGGCGCCATCAGCAGGTATTCATCCGGCCCCAGCCACAGACTGTTTCGCCCGCCGCTGCCGGTCGCGCGGCAGGCCGTGGCGGAAAATCCGGGCGACCAGGCGCGGGCCGCTGCAGTGAAGGCATCGGGAGCTCCCTGGAGAATCAATCGTGTCGCCGGGGGCAGCTCCCGTAACCAATCGTTGGATTCAAGCATGAATGCGCGCCCCCTCCAGGTCGTAAAAAACCGGCGCGGTGACCTGCACTTCCAATTCGCCGCCGGGCATGGGGATGTACAGGCGCTGGCCCATACGCGCCCGCCCGCCCGCGATCAGCGCCAGCGCGATGGGCTTGCCCAGCACGGCGCTGTAATACGAGGAGGTCACGTGACCGATCATTGTCATCGGAACCGCCTGCGCGCGCGTTTCGACGACCTGGGCGCCTTCGTTGAGCGGCACGTTTGAGCCGACGTTGATCAGGCCCACGAGCTGTTTGCGCTCCGGCGCCTGCATCGAGGGCCGCTGCAGGGAGCGCTTGCCGACGAAGTCCGGCTTGGCCTTGCCGATGGCCCAGCTCAACCCCGCATCGTCCGGCGTCACCGTTCCATCGGTGTCCTGGCCGACGATGATGTAGCCTTTTTCCGCGCGCAGTACGTGCATGGCCTCAGTGCCGTAGGGCGTGATGCCGTGCGCCTGTCCCGCCGCAAAAATTTGTTCCCAGACGGCCTGCCCGTGGGTGCTGGGCACGTTGACTTCAAATCCCAGTTCACCGGTGAAGCTGACGCGGAACAGCAGCACGGGCACGCCGCCGATTGCGCCGCGCGCCACGCTCATGTGCGGCATGGCCGCGGCCGACAAATCCACGCCCGTGACCAGGCCTTCGAGAACCCGCCGTGAATTCGGACCCTGCACCGCGATGACCGACCATTGCTCGGTGGTGGAGGTTAGCCACACTTTCAGGTCCGTCCACTCAGTCTGGCGATAGTCCTCCATCATCCCCAGCACGCGCGCGGCGCCGCCGGTGGTGGTGGTCACGTGAAAGCGGTCGGTGGCTGTGCGCGCGATCACGCCGTCGTCATAAATGAAGCCGTCGTCGCGCAACAGGATGCCGTAGCGGCTGCGTCCCACGGCCAGCGTGGACCAATTGTTTACATACAGACGGTTCAGAAACGTGGCGGCGTCCGGCCCGACGATTTCGATCTTGCCCAAGGTCGAGGCATCGAAGATGCCGCAGCCCGAACGCACCGCCACGCATTCGCGGTTGACGGCGGCGTGCATGTCCTCATCGCCTACGGGGAAGTAGCGTGCGCGCTTCCACAGACTCACGTCCTCGAACACCGCGCCGCGTTGCGCAGCCCAGGGATGTACCGGTGTCCTGCGCACCGGGTCGAACAGATCCCCGCGTGACAAACCTGCGAAGCTGCCGAAGGTGGTCGGCGTGAACGGCATGCGAAAGGTGGTCAGTCCAATCTCTGGAATCGGCTTTTGCAGCCGATCCGAGGCGATGGCCAGCGCGTTCAGGTTGGAGGTTTTGCCTTGATCCGTGGCCATGCCGGTGGTGGTGAAGCGCTTGATGTGTTCGATGCTGTGAAAGCCCTCGCGCGTCGCAAGCTGGATGTCCTTGACGGTGACATCGTGCTGCCAGTCGACGAAGGCCTTGGCACCGTGAGAATCCACGGGGCGCGGCAGCGCACCCAGCCAGCCTGACGGGCTCGTGACCGTGGCGGTCACGGTGAAGCGCTGTGGTGCAATCGCCGCGGCGCCGTCTTCGAGCACCGCGCTGAGCGCATATACGCCGCGGCAGGCGCCGATCGAGCGCTGGTTTTCCGCCGGCGTGCCGGGAAGGAACGACTCGAGCGCTTCATTCCATGACAGTGTGCCGCGCGACTGCGAGAACAGGTGCACGCTGGGCGTATGCCCGCCCGACATCAGCAACAGATCGCAGGCGATGCTGCGCTTGAAGTGAACGGCGCCGCTGCCGTCCACCTGGCCGATTTGAACGCCGCTGATGCGCAACGAGCCGCGAGTGCCCAGCACCGTGCCGGCGGCAAAGATCTCGATGCCGGCGCGATGTGCGGCGGCGTGCAATTCACCGCCAGGGTTTTTGCGGACATCCACGATGGCCGCAATGCTGACGCCCGCGGCACCCAGATCCAGCGCGGCCTGATAGGCCGCATCGTTGGCGGTGACCAGCACGGCGCGCGACCCGGTGCGCACGCCATAGCGGTTCAGATAAGTGCGCGCCGCGGCTGCGAGCATCACCCCGGGGCGGTCATTGCCGGCGAACACCAGCGGACGTTCGATGGCGCCGGTGGCCAGCAGCACCGTGCCGGCGCGAACCTGCCACAGGCGCTCGCGCGCGCAATGCTCGGGCAGTTGCGCCAGATGCTCGGTCACCCGCTCATTCAAGCCGATGAGGTTGTGAGGAAAGTAGCCGAACGCCGTAGTGCGCGGCAGCAGAGTCACGCGCGGATTGCGCGCCAGCGCCACCAGGCTTTGCGCGACCCAATCCGCCGCGCTCAAGCCGTCGATGCTGACGGCGCTCTCGCTCAGCAGCGATCCACCCATCTCCGACTGCTCATCGCAAAAAATCACGCGCGCATCGGTCTTCGCCGCCTGCAACGCCGCGGCGATGCCGGCGGGACCGGCGCCGACGATGAGCACCTCACAATGAGCGTAGCGCTGCGCGTAGCGGTCCGGATCGGGCAGGGTGGGTGACTTGCCGATGCCGGCGGCGCGCCGGATCACCGGCTCATACAGGGATTTCCATGCGCTCTTCGGCCACATGAATGTCTTGTAGTAGAAGCCAGCCGGGAAAAAGCGCGACAGAAGATCGTTGATGCGGCCCACGTCCCAGCGCAGGCTGGGCCAGCGGTTCTGGCTCTGCGCCTGCAGGCCATCGTAGATTTCCACCTGCGTGGCACGCAGATTCGGTGTGTAGCGCGCCTCATCGCGGCGCACGGCGACCAGCGCGTTCGGCTCTTCGGAACCGGCGGCAAGAATGCCGCGAGGCCGGTGATACTTGAAGGAACGGCCCAGCAGATGCACGCCATTGGCGAGCAGCGCGGAGGCCAGCGTGTCGCCCTGCAGGCCCTCGTAGGTCTTGCCGTCGAATGTAAAGTGAACCTTGCGCGTGCGGTCGATGCGGCCGCCGGTTTGGGTGCGGAATGCGCTCACGGTCTGGGTTCGCCGACTTTGTAGGAGCCGTGGAATTGATCGGTGGTCGTGTCGCGCAGCGCATTGAAGAACCGGCCGCAGCCGCGTACGTGGCGCCAGCGCTCGGCGCGCATGCCGCGCTCGTTGCTGCGCATGTACAAGAACCCCGTCCACTGCTCATCGTCGTAGTCGGCGGGCTGCACCGGGCGCGCAATATGCGCCTGTCCACCGTAGGAGAATTCGATTTCCGGGCGCTTGCCGCAATAGGGACAGTCGATGATCAGCATGCCGTTGCCTTCAGTGCGCCACGGCGGCTGCCGCGGCCTCGCCGATCAGGCGGCCTTCGCGGAAGCGCTCGATGTTGAAGGCTGCATTGATGGGGTGAGGCTCATCGCGTGCGATGGTCCACGCGAACACATGAGCAGAACCCGGCGTTGCCTTGAAGCCGCCGGTTCCCCAGCCGCAGTTCACGTACAGCCCAGGCACCGGTGTCTTGGCGATGATGGGTGAGCGGTCCGGCGTGACATCGACGATGCCGCCCCAATTGCGCAGCATGCGCATGCGGCGGAACATCGGGAACAATTCGCAAATCGCATCCAGCGTGTGATTGTTGATGTGCAGCGCGCCGCGCTGCGTGTACGAGGTATAGGCATCGGTGCCCGCGCCGATCACCAGTTCACCTTTGTCTGACTGGCTGATGTAGGCGTGTACGGTGTTGGACATGACCACGCACGGGAACACGGGCTTGATGGGCTCGGACACCAGCGCCTGCAGCGGATAGCTCTCCAGCGGCAGATCCACTCCCGCCAGGCGCATCACCACGCTGGTGTTGCCGGCGGCGGACACACCCACCTTGCGCGTGCGGATCTCGCCGCGCGAAGTCTCAAGCCCCGCGATGGCGCCGCTCGGATCGCGGATCATGCCGGTGACTTCACAGTTTTCGATGATGTCCACGCCCAGTGCATCAGCGGCGCGCGCATAGCCCCAGGCCACGGCGTCGTGCCGGGCGGTACCGCCGCGGCGCTGCAGCGCCGCGCCCAGCACCGGATAGCGGATGTTGGAGCCGATGTTCAGCGCAGGACAGAATTCCTTGGCCTGCTCGGGCGTCAGCCACTCGTTGTCCACGCCATTACAGCGGTTGGCATGAATGTGGCGCTGTGCCGATTGCATGTCATGCACCGTGTGCGCCAGCATCATCACGCCGCGCGGGGAGAACATGACGTTGTAGTTGAGGACCTGCGCAAGGTCCTCCCACAGCTTGACTGAGTGGTCGTACAGCGCGGCGCTTTCGTCAAACAGATAGTTGGAGCGGATGATGGTGGTGTTGCGGCCGGTGTTGCCGCCGCCGATCCAGCTTTTTTCGAGCACGGCGATGTTGGTCATGCCGTGTTCCGCGGCCAGGTAGTAGGCCGCACCGAGTCCGTGGCCGCCGCCGCCGACGATCACTGCATCGTAAGCGGGCTTCGGAGTGGGTTTGCGCCACTGGATCTGCCAGCTGCGGTGACGGGACAGCCCTCGCAGGAAAAGCGAGAGTGCTGAGAATCTTTGCCGCGTCATGGGTCCTAGTCTACGCCTTCAGCGCGCTGTTTTCGGGGTCGAATGGCGAATCGACGAGCACCGTGGCGGATTTGCGTTCGCCCAGGATCTCGATCTGCAATTGCGTGCCCACGGGAGCGTACTCGGGTTTGACGTAGCCGATGGCAATGCTCTTTTTCAGGGCATGGCCGTAATAGCCTGAGGTTGCGCGGCCCACGAGCGCGCCGCTACTGTTAAACAGGGGTTCATTACCCAGCGGATCTGCATCCATCACGCCGTGCACCTCGAGCGTCACGAATCGATTCGGTACGCCCGCAGCGAGCTGCTTTTCCAGCGCGGCCTTGCCGATGAAGGAGGGCTTGCTCATGCGCACGAAGCGGTCGAGTCCGGTTTCGAACGGCGTGTAATCGCGGGTCATATCTGTGCCCCACATGCGGTAGGACTTTTCCATCCGCAGGGATTCCATGGCGCGCATGCCGACCATGCCGATGCCATGCGCTTTGCCTGAGGCGAAAATCGCATCGAACAGATGGTGTGCGTACTCGATCGGGAAGTGCAGTTCCCAGCCCAGCGCGCCGACAAAATTCACGCGCAGCAGATACACGTCGGTGGCAAGACCGACTTCGGCGATCTGCCCGGAGAGCCATGGGAAGGAGGCATTGTCCAGCGGCACATCGCACAGCGGTGCGAGCACTTCGCGCGCCCTGGGTCCGGCGACCACAAAGCAGCCGCGGCTGTTGGTGATGTTGCGCAGATGAACGCTGCCGTCGGTGGGCAGATGGCGTTGCAGATAGTCGCCGTCGAAGCGTTCGGCGGCGCCTGCGCTCACCACGTAGAAGCGTTGTTCCTCGATCTTGGTGATCGTGAACTCGGAGCGGATGCCGCCCTTGGGCGTGAGCGCATGGCACAGCGCCATTCGGCCGATCTTGGTGGGCACCTTGTTGGCGACGAGATTGTCGAGCCAGTCGCAGGCGCCGGGGCCCCAGACGTCGAATTTGCTGAAGGGTGTGAGGTCGATGACGCCGACTTTTTCTCGCATCAGCCGGCATTCGTTTCCCACGTGCTCGAAGTAGTTCGAGCGGCGGAAGCTCCACACATCCTTGCGCGCAACACCGGCTGGCGCGAACCAGTTGGCGCGTTCCCAGCCATAGCGTTGACCGAATACCGCGCCCATTGCTGCGATTTTGTCGTACACGGGGCTGGTCTTGGCCGGGCGCGCATCGGCACGCTCTTCATCCGGGAAATGGATGACGAACACGTTGCGGTAGGTCTCTTCGTTCTTCTGCACCACGTAGCGTTTACTGGTGTAGGGCCCATAGCGGCGCGGGTCCACGGCCAGCATGTCGATGCCGGGCTGACCTTCGGTGATCCACTGCGCCAATTGCCAGCCCGATCCGCCCGCGGCGGTGATGCCGAAACTGTGGCCTTCGTTGAGCCAGACATTGCGCGCGTTCCAGGCCGGACCAACCAGGGGTGAGCCGTCGGGCGTGTAGGCGATGGGGCCGTTGACGATGTCTTTGATGCCGCACGTGGCAAGGGCCGGCACACGGCGCGTGGCCGCTTCGACATGCGGCAGCAGGCGGTCCAGGTCGCCTTCGAACAGGCTCTTGCCGAACCATTCGGGTACGCCGTCCGCGAACCGCGCAGGCGCACCGGCTTCGTAGGGTCCGAGAATCCAGCCCATGCGCTCTTCGCGCAGGTAATAGGATTGGTCCGATTCGCGCAGCACCGCCAGTTCCTTGCCGCCGGCCTTGCGGTACGCGGCCAGTTCCGGGGACTCGTCATAGACGATGTACTGGTGTTCCACCGGAATCGAGGGAATGTTCAGGCCGAACAGCTTGCCGGTCTGACGCGCGTAGTTGCCGGTGGCACACACCACGTGCGCGGCGATGATCTCGCCCTGGGTGGTGGTGAGTTTCCATTCGCCGGATGCGGTGCGCTGCGCTGCAGTGACCTCGGTCTGCTCATAAATTTGCGCGCCACGCGCGCGCGCGCCCTTGCGCAGCGCCATGGTCAGATCGGCCGGGGCAATGTGCCCGTCGTCGGGATGGTACAGGGCGCCAACGATGGCAGGCGTGTCCGCGCTGCCGCCCAGGTCCACCAGCGGCCACAGCCGCTTGACTTCGGCCGGACTGATGACCTGGAAGGGGACACCGATGGTGTTGGCCGTGCCACAGTACTTCTGGTACTCATCCATGCGTTCCTTGCAGGTGGCCAGGCGCAGATTGCCGGTGACGTGGAAACTCACGTCCTGTCCTGTTTCCGCCGGCAGACGCTTGTACAAATCCACTGAATACTTGTGCAGCTGGCCGACGGTGTAGCTCATGTTGAACAGCGGCAGGAGACCGGCTGCATGCCAGGTCGAGCCGGCCGTCAATTCGGCGCGCTCCAGCAGCACCACATCCGACCATCCTTTCATTGCCAGGTGATAGAGCGTGCTGACGCCCACGACACCGCCACCGATCACCACGACTCGCGCATGTGTTTTCATGAACGGCAGTGTAGCTAGCGCACCGGCGCTGACAACTCCATTTGCGACAAACCCTATCGGAAATGCGCCACGCGGCCGCCAATGGCATACTAATGCCGATGGAGCCCACTGCTGCGACCCGCAAGCACCGGTACGCGTTTTTGACGCTGCCAAACTACTCGTTGATCGCCGTCTCCAACGCCCTGGAACCGCTGCGGATGGCCAACCGCATTACCGGGCAGTGCCTGTATGAATGGTCGATCGTGAGTCTGGACGGGCAGGCCGCCAAGTCCAGCAGCGGCCTGGAATTGACGCCGACCACCGCGCTGGACAAGGTCGGCGCCGCCGACATCGTGTTCGTCTGCGGCGGGGTGAATGTCCGCGAGGCGGTATCGCCGGCGCTAGGTTCGGCGCTGCGGCGCCTGGCCGAACGGCGCGTGCCTTTGGGCGCGTTATGTACGGGCGGTTATGCGCTGGCAAAAGCGGGCCTGCTGGATAATTTCCAGGCCACGATTCACTGGGAGAATCTCTCCGCGCTGCGCGAGGAATTCCCGCGCGTGCGCATCAGCGATCAGCTGTTCACCATCGACCGCGACCGCTTCACCTGTTCGGGTGGCACCGCGCCTCTGGATCTGATGCTGAATCTGATCCGCCTGAAGCTGGGGGTGCGCATTTCGCAGCTGGTGTCCGAGCAGTTCATGGTGGAGCGGGTGCGCAGCGACAAGGACCGGCAATACGTGCCGCTGCGCGCGCAGGTCGGCCCTTCGCACCGCAGCCTGATCAAGGTGGCGCAATTGATGGAAGAACACATCGAAAAGCCCATGTCGCTGGACCGCATCGCCAAGGCCACCGGCTTGTCGCGGCGCCAGATCGAGCGGCTGTTCAAGCGGCACCTGAACTGCGTGCCCAAACGGTATTACCTGGAAATGCGGCTGCGGCGTGCGCGCGAACTGCTGCTGCAGACCGCCATGCCCATCATGGACATCACCACCGCCTGCGGCTTTCAGTCGCCGCCGCACTTTTCCAAGTGCTACCGCAACCAGTTCGGGTATCCGCCCAGCGTCGAGCGCCAGAACGCCACCTAAAGAGCCGCTATTTGAAGACGACGGTCTTGTTCTCGTCCAGGAATACGCGGTGTTCGAGCAGCAGCCGGATCGCAGTGGAGAGCGCGCGACGTTCCGAATCGCGACCCGAAGCCGTCAGCATTTCCGGGGTGAAGCTGTGGTCGACGCGCTCCACCACTTGTTCGATGATCGGACCCTCGTCCAGATCGCCGGTGACGTAGTGGGCCGTCGCGCCGATCAGCTTCACGCCGCGGGCGTGGGCCTGATGATAGGGCTTTGCGCCCTTGAAGCCTGGCAGGAAGGAATGATGGATGTTCACCGCCCGCCCACGCAGCGTCTTGCACAGGGCATCGGAAAAAATCTGCATGTAGCGGGCCAGCACCACCAGGTCCGTGCCGGTGGACTCGATCAGCTCGTACAGGCGCGATTCCTGCCCGGCCTTGGTTTCCGGCGTGATGGGCATGTGCTTGAAGGGTATGCCGTGCTGCCGTGCGACAGGCTCCATCTTGGTGTGGTTGGACACGATGGCGGTGATGTCCATTTTCAACTCACCGGTGCGATGGCGGTACAGCAGGTCTTCGAGGCAGTGGTCCATGGTGGACACCAGGATCATGACGCGGCTGCGCTGCGCGCCGTCATGGATGGCCCATTGCATCTGTTCGGCGGCGGCGATGGACAGGAAATCCTTGCGCAGCCGCGCAAGGTCCAGCGGCTCGCCGAGGACCCCGCAAAAGGTGACGCGCACGAAGAAGCGCTGGGTCATCGTGTCGTCGAACTGGTGCATCTCCATGATGTAAAGTCGGTGTTGGGCCAAGAACCCGGTGACTGCGGCCGTTGTGCCCATGCGGCTGGCGCAGGTGGCGGTGAGGATGTAAACGCGCTGGGTGTCGAATTGCATGGTCTTTATAGTAAGTCGTCATTGGGCATGCCGCTGTCGCGAAGCCGCTAGTCACGTATCCGATTGCGACATACAATTGGCGGAGCGTGCAAGGCGTACGCGGTCTTTAAGGGCGGTTATGACTGACCAAGCAGAAGGCGAGTTTGATCTGCGCACGCTGGCGACGGACGAACTCATCGAACAGGTGCACGATGACCTGTACAACGGGCTCAAGGAAGAGGTCGAAACAGCGACGCACATTTTTCTCGAGCGCGGCTGGTCTGCTGAAAAGACGCTGAACGAAGCCCTGGTGGAGGGCATGCGCATTGTGGGCGTAGATTTCCGCGACGGCATCCTCTTCGTCCCTGAAGTGCTGCTGGCCGCCAATGCCATGAAGGGCGGTATGGAGATTCTGCGCCCGTTGCTGGCCGAAACCGGCGTGGAACCGATTGGCAAGATCGTCATCGGCACGGTCAAAGGCGACATTCACGACATCGGCAAGAACCTGGTGTCGATGATGCTGGAAGGCGCCGGCTTCGAAGTCATCGACTTAGGCATCAACAACGCGGTGGAAAAATATCTGGACGCGCTTGAAAAGCATCAGCCCGACTTCCTGGGCATGTCGGCGCTGCTGACCACGACCATGCCGTACATGAAAGTGGTCATCGATACGTTGAAGGAGCGCGGCATCCGTAATGACTACATTGTGCTCGTCGGCGGCGCACCTCTGAATGAGGAGTTCGGCAAGGCCGTCGGTGCGGACGCCTACTGCCGCGATGCTGCGGTCGCGGTCGAGACCGCCAAAGGGCTAATCGCGGCGCGGCGAGCCGGCGCGGCGGCAAACTGAACGCGGAGCCCGCCATGGCGCAGGATGGCACGCCGCCCGGATCGCCGAAGGGCCGAGGCATGCTGATCATCGCCTGTGGCGCACTGGCTCACGAGATCACGGCACTGCGCCGCGCCAATGCCTGGGATCAGCTGCAGGTGCGCTGTTTGCCCACCGACCTGCACAACCGGCCGGAACAGATTCCGGGCGCGGTGCGTGCGCTGATTCACGCCTCGCGTGATCAGTATCGTTCG
>JANXOV010000077.1 GCA_025357635.1 Pseudomonadota bacterium | reverse complement strand
TGCCCATGCAATAAACGGCAGCGTCGGCGAAGACCTGTTTGAGCTTGTAGCCGCTCTTGAAGGTGCTGATCATCGAATCGACTTTGTTACGATCGGTCTGATCAACCGGCGCGCGATAACAGACGTTCTTGAACACCTTCTCGACCTGGCAGCGCGCGAAGGCATCGCTCTTGGCCAGTTCCATGCCCATGGACTTGGCGCCATTACCCGTGTGGGTCGACGCCGAATCCCAACCGAGGATGTAGTTGGGACCTGCGATCCAGCGATTGTCCCAATGGTCATCCGGCGTGACATAGCCGGTCTTGAAGTTGTCCGAGTTGATCAGGTACTTCGGTTGCACCTGGCCGGCCGTGTACACGATCTTGGCGGCGGTCTCATCGTAGGTGTAGTACGCGAAGGCTTGCGCGAGAGGGTCCATGCCGCTGTGGCAGCCGACGCAATTGTTCAGGAACAGGCGACTGTCACCGCCGGGCGAGCGGCTCACGTCCTGACGGATGCGATCCGGTGGACGGGTGATGTCATGCACGGTTTCCATGTCATGACACAGGTGATTGAGCATGGTGAAGCGGAACATCGCGCGGTTGGTGCCGGCGATGAAGAAGGCCTGCGCCGCAGCGCGCGTGGTGAAGATGCCCGCGGTTGCAGCGGCCGGCACGCCGGTCACCGCGGATTGCGGCGAAGATTGCAATCCTGCCTGCAGATCCGCGCCGGTGTTCTCGAGCTGCTCGTACATGTCATTGTTGGCCGGGGAGTACGAGGCCGTAACGCCGGACAGACCCGGCTTGGCGACATAGACAAGGTCGGCCGACAACAGCGTGCTGAAGTCCACGTCATCGCGCACCATGCCGATCACGGTGGCGACGTAGTCGTTCAAGGGTGCGAACACGGTCTGTTCGCGATTCGTCCATGGCATCGCCATGTTCTTCAGCGTGACGTTATAAAAGTTGCTGTTCTTCATGGCTTCGAATGCGGCGGCGTCGGCGGACATGCCCTGCATCGTGGTCAGCACGGCATCCGAGGGCGGCACCCCGGCGATGCGGTCGTGAATGCGCTTCGCTTGATCTCGTGTGATCGCCGACTCGCCGGCGCTCGCCAAGGCGAGGCTCGCTGCCACGGCGGCGCACAGAGCGCGACGCGTAAAGTACATCCACCGTTGCGCAGGTCGCTTCATGTCGATCTCCGTTGTCGGCATCCCATTGTTCATATGCTCATCCGATTGGCGTGTATGAAAAGTTCCACTGGCCGCGAATATACGCAGCCAAATCTGTCGTAGAAATGTCTCAAGGGAACGACGTCGGCGTTCAGAGACAGTAACGACCTGCATCGCACGGCCTATATGCTCTTCGTCCAGTGAGAGTTCTTCTGTGAGTGTGTTAACAGAATCAATACGCGCATCAAACGAAGATGTCGGCATGCAACACACCCGAGCGCTCCATCGATTCATCAATCAGCGGCCAAGGCGGCCCACGGGTGCATTTACTTATGCATAAGCATCATCAGTGTGACTTGACGCACATTCCCACCAAACGCAGCGCCTCTTTCAAGGCGCGCATCAGGACTGTATTCACATTGCTGCCACTGCTTGTCATAACCGCATGCAGCAGCGGCACCAGCGGCAAGGCGCCGGGTCTTGCCGGCGGCCAGATCCCGGACCCGGTCACGCTGGACTTTCCGCTGGCCTATGTGAAGCGGCCGCCGCCGAAGAAAGACATCGACGTCCGCGATCTGATCACTTCCACCGCCGGCGGTGATTTCTTCGTTCGCGACAAGGCAAGTGCCAGCGGCATTGAGACCAACGTCACAAAAGACATCACCCAGGGCATGGGCGATGTACGCGATCTGGACGTCTCGCCGGACGGCACCAAGGTGGTGTTCTCACTGCGCCTGCCGTTGCTGCCGAACGTGGACCCGGACAAACAGCCAACCTGGAACATCTGGGAATACGACGGCAAGGCCAAGAGCCTGCGTCGAATCATCTCCGACGATATCACCGCCGAGAAGGGCCACGATATCGCCCCGCACTATCTGCCCGATGGCCGCATCCTGTTTTCCTCGACGCGCCAGAACACTTCGCGCGCCATTCTCCTGGATGAAGGCCGCCCGCAGTATCCGGGTCAGACCGACAACCGGCAGCAATCCGCCTTCGTGCTGCACGTGATGAACCCGGATGGCTCGGACATTCATCAGATCACCTTCAACACCAATCACGATTTCTCACCGTCGGTTCTGAACAACGGGCAGATCGTGTTTTCACGCTGGGAGCGGGTCAACGGCAGCGATCGCATCAACCTGTACCGTGCCAACCCGGACGGAACCGCCATCGAGCTGTATTACGGTCAGTACAGCCATGCGACCGGCACCAACAATTCCGTCGTTCAGTTCTTGAATGCGCGCATGCGTCCCGACAACAAGATCCTGTCAATCGTGCGTCCATTCCTCGGCACGCAATCGGGCGGCGACATCGCACTGATCGATGCCGAGAGATTCGTCGAGATCAATCAAACGACGCTGAGCGCCGCCGGCACCGCAGGTCCAGGCCAGGCGCCGGCGACGACCTTGAGCGTTTCCACCCTGGCCGACCTGCCCTCGCTCGGCGGCCGATTTGCCTCAGCTTTTCCGCTGCTCGATGGCACCAACCGGCTGCTGGTGAGCTGGTCGCCCTGCTTCGTGCTCGACACCACCGTGACGCCGACGGCGACACGCGTCTGCACGGACGCGAACACGGCCGACCCCGCCGTGCAGCTGGCGCCGCCGCAGTACACGCTGTGGATCTATGACCTGGATACCAACACGCTGCGACCCATGCTCAGCGCCGAACAGGGACTGATGCTCGTGGATCCGGTGATCCTGCAGCAGCGCACCCCGGCGCCGCCGGTGATCCGCGACAAAGTCCCAGGCGTCGACGTCGATAAGAACCTGGCGGCCGAAGGCGCGGGCCTTCTGGTGATCCGCAGCGTTTACGATTTCGACGGCACCGACACGGCGCGGCCGAACATCGCAACGCTGGCCGACCCGAAACAGACCACAGCCAATCAGCGCCCGGACCGGTTCTTGCGCATCGAAAAACCCGTTGCGATTCCGGACCGGAAGGTGCGCAATGTGCCCGGGTTCGCCTTCGGACCGGCAGGTCTGGGCATGCGCGAGATACTCGCCTATGCGCCGGTGGAGCCGGATGGCTCCATCAAGATCAAGGTTCCGGCCAATGTGCCCTTTGCCATCAGCGTGCTGGACAAGAATGGCCGCCGCGTCGGCGCGCGCCACGGCAGCTGGCTGCAGTTGCTTCCTGGCGAGGTTCGCACCTGCAACGGCTGCCACGATTCGGCGAAAAACACGGCCCATGGCCGCGCAGATCTGTCGGTATCCGTCAATCAGGGCGCAACGACCACCGGACAGCCGTTTCCCAACACCGATCCGGCTTTGTTCGCCGACTTCGGCGAAATCATGGCCGAGACGCGTGCGCGCATCAGCTGCGCAAGCGCCAGCGGATGCTCCACCATTCCCAGCGCGAATCTGATCTATGACGATGTATGGACGGATCCGATCGCAGCGGGACGCGCCAAGGACGCAAGCTTCTCCTACCTGTATTCAGATCTGACCACGCCCGCCCCGATCAACGGCAATTGCCTGCCCACCTGGAGCAATCGCTGCCGCATCACGATTCACTATCTGCAGCATCTTCAGCCGCTGTGGAATCTGCCCCGCCAGAGCCTGGCCGCCGATGGCGTGACGGTGTTGAGCGACCATACCTGCATCCTGTGCCACAACACGAAGGATGCGGCCGCCGCGGTCCAGGTGCCGGCCGGCCAGCTGGATCTGACGGACGGAGTTTCCAACGCCGATCCGAATGTCGTGACCTCTTACGAGCAACTCTTGTTTGCGCATAACCAGCAAGAGCTTATTATGGGCGCGCTGCAAGATGTTATGGTAAACGGACCGGTCGACCCCGTGACTGGTCTGCCGACGCAGGTGCCGGTCGTATTGCCGGGCAGCATGAGCGCAGGCAGTGCGAATGCATCGACGCGGTTTTTCAACCGCTTCGATGCGGGCGGAAGTCACTCGGGTTACTTGTCTCCAGCGGAGCTGCGATTGATTGCTGAATGGTTAGACATCGGAGCCCAGTACTACAACGATCCATTCGTGGCACCAGCGAACTGACCTGATGCGACGTCTGCTCCCGTTATTGCTGTTGGCGCAGGCGTTGCTGATGTCGGTTCAGACCGAGGCGCGGACCCCAAAGAAGCCCCTGGAGGTCGTCGTCGCAGAGGCCTATGTGGAGATGCACAGCGGGCCGGGGCGCGGATTTCCCGTCACCTATGTGGTCGGCCGGGGCGACAGCGTGCAAGTGCTTTACAGCCGCACCGATTGGTTCAAAGTCCGCGCGCCGCGCGGACAGGAAGGCTGGGTGAAGCGCGAGGAGCTGGCGAAAACGCAATTGGCTTCGGGAGAACCGGCGCCGATTCCGCCCTACCCGGATTTCGCGACGCACAAGTGGGAACTGGGCGCCGGCTACGGCGTTTACAACCATCAGAACCTGGTGACGGCCTACCTCGACTATGCGATCACCGACAGTCTCGATGCTGAATTCGTGCTGCAGCAGGCGCTGGGCACCATCGACAACCGTTACGTGGCGACCATCGGCCTGCGGCATACCTTCATACCCGAGTACAAATGGCTCTCACCGACCGCAGGGCTGGGCACCGGCGTTCAATATGTCGACAAGGGCACCCCGCCCCAGCCCCTGGAAAAGAACAACCAGGTGGCCTACGTGACCCTGGGGTTACGCGGGTTCATCAACAAGAAATTCATGTGGCGCCTCGACTGGCGTAATTACGTAGTTTTCACCAAAGAAAACGACAACAAGGAACCGGAAGAATGGAAATTCGCCTTGGCAGTGTTTTTCTAATAGCCGCGTTGCTGACGGGCTGCAGCTGGTTTCATCGCGGCCCCAAACCCGTGCCTGAGATCGTGGCCGAGGCGCCTGAGGCGGAGCCATCCATCATCGATCCGCAGGTGCAACGCCGTGAAATCAAGACCCCCAAGATCAGGGCCCGGAACTTCGAACTGGGCGGCTCTTTCGGCGCACTCAGCATCCAGGATTTCGGCACCAACCCGCTTTACGGTGTGCGCGCGGCGTATCACGTGACCGAGGACATTTTCCTGGAAGGCTACGTGGCCCGCTCCAAGGCCGGCACCACCAGCCTGCAGGACGTGTTCCCCAATATCACGGTGCTGAGCGACTCTGGGAGACGCTTCACTTACTACGATCTGGACGTGGGTTACAACGTACTGCCGGGCGAGGTGTTCCTGGGAAGGGGCCGGGCGTTCAACACAGCACTGTATGCGGTCGTCGGGATGGGCGCGGTCAAGTTCGCCGATCAGGACAAGTTCGCCCTGAACTTCGGCGTCGGCACGCGAATTCTGCTGACCGACTGGCTGGCCATGCACATGGATGTCAAGGATCACGTGTTCGAGACCGACATTACGGGGCGGACCAAGAACGTCCACAACATCGAAGCCACGCTGGGCTTCACTTACTTCTATTGAGATTGAGGTGTCCATGAAAAGCCGCAACTCCTCCCTGATCAAACGCAGTGTGCTCGCGGGCCTGGTCGCCGTGGCCTCGGCCCTGGCGATGGCGGGCGAAGCGAACGCTCCCGCCACCGAATTTTCACTCACGTCGCTGGCCGGCCCGTCGGTGGCCTTGAGCCAGTTCAAGGGCAATGTCGTGCTGGTGAATTTCTGGGCCACCTGGTGCGGCCCCTGCCAACAGGAAATGCCGCTGCTGGATCAGATGTACAAGAAGTACAAGCCTGCAGGGTTCACGCTGCTGGGCGTCAACGTCGACAAGGAAGTACCGGCCGTCAAAGATCTGCTGGCACGCAAGCCGGTCAGCTTCCCAGTGCTTCTGGATCCGGAAAATGCCGTGAGCCGAGCCTATAAAGTGGCCGACATGCCCAGTTCGGTCATCATCGATCGCAAGGGCAACGTTCGCTACATTCATCGCGGCTACCGTCCCGGCGATGAAAACGAATACCAGGACCGGATCCGTCAGTTGATAAGAGAATGAAACCCCGGATGCTGAAACTGTCTCTGCTGGCGGCCTTGATGCTGAGCGCAAGCGCGTGCAGCAGCATCAAGCCGTGGGTCAAGCCCTACGAGCGCGACCGCCTCGCCGATCCCATCATGTCCTGGGACCGGGATGCGATATCAGGGGCGTATCTGGACCACATCTACGAATCGCGCGAAGGCTCGCGGGGCGCCACCGGCACGGCCGGCGGCGGCTGCGGCTGCAACTGATCGCCATGCGCTGCGTGCGACTATGCGGGCTGTTGATTCTGGCGCTGACGGGCGCGGCGCACTCGGCGGTGCTGCCCGATGACCGCGCGGACGTGTTCTACAGCACGTACAAGGGCGGCGGCATGGATATCACCGGCAAATCCATCCTGGTGCGCAAGAAGTTCGCGGAAAGCTTTTCCGTGCAGGCGAACTACTTCATCGACACCGTCAGCGGCGCCTCGATCGACGTGCTCAGCAATGCCAGCGTCATCAAAGACGAACGCAAGCAAAAGAGCGTGAGTCTGGACTACATTCGCGGCAAGACTTCCTACAATGTCTCGTACGCCAACAGCAAGGAGACCGACTACATATCCGACACGATGCACCTTGCGCTGAGCCAGGATATGTTCGGCGATTTGACCACGGTCACGCTCGGCTATACGCGCGGCTGGGACAAGGTCAGCCAGCGTTCGGGCACGGCGATCACGCCCAAGGGTCAGGCGGACCGTCGCAGTTATGATGCCGGTTTGTCGCAGGTCATCACCAAGAACCTGCTCGGTTCATTGACAGTCGAAGTGATCACCGACGAAGGATTTTTGAACAACCCGTATCGCTTCACGCGCTACGTGGATCCCACCGACGGCCGCGGCTGGAATCAGCAGCCGGAGGTGTATCCAGGCACGCGCACCAGCACGGCGGTGACTGCGCGGGCCAGGTACTATCTGAAGTATCGGGCGGCGGCCAGCGTCTCATACCGGTACTTCACCGATACCTGGGGCATCCGCGGCAATACATTCGAGCTGGGATACACCCACCCGATCTCCAATCGGTGGATATTCGAAGGGCGTGTGCGTCTGTACAAGCAAGGCCCGGCTAATTTCTACAGCGACTTGTTCCCGCGCCGCGACGCGCAGAATTTCATCGGCCGCGACAAGGACCTGGCGGGGTCGAAAAACACGACCATTGGTGCAAAGGTAACTTATGCGTTCCTGCCCGAAGGCTGGAAGTTCTTCAAGCGCGGCACCGTGACGCTGGACCTCAGCCGCATTCAGTTCAAGTACGACGACTTCCGCAACATCAAGGACTACGGGATCGCTGACGGCTTCGCGCCGGGCGCCGAACCGCTGTACAAATTCAACGCGAACGTGCTGCAGATCTACGCGTCGATGTTCTTTTAGCGCTGCACCCGCACGGAAAAAGAACGGGGCCGACCCGCGTCGGGCCCCGTTGAAGTTGCCATACGATCAACGCGGCCGGCCGGCGCTGAGCTCTGTAAGCCCGTAGGCGGACATCGGAATGTCGCTGCCCGGCTGCCACTTGGCCAGACTCGTCGGACGGTCCAGGTGTCGATCAGCATCCACAGCGGTTCGTTTTGCGGCGAACGCCACACCAAAAACCAGAATGGCTGCGCCGGTCATGATCAATTTATGACGCTTCATGGCGTCTCCCTATGATTCAAAACGCCCGTGGCGGGTTGGCCGGATGCGCATCCTGGACCGCAAAACGTGGCGGGTTGGCCGGATGCGCGTCCTGGACCGCAAAGCGCGGCGGGTTGGCCGGATGCGCGTCCTGGACCGCAAAGCGCGGCGGGTTGGCCGGGTGGGCGTCCTGGACCGCAAAGCGCGGCGGGTTGGCCGGGTGGGCGTCAAAGGCTGTGGCGCTTGCACTGGCGCCCGAGGCAAATGCTGCGCAAGATAGGGCTGTCGCGAGGGACAGTTGCATTACAGTAGGTTTCATCGGCTTTCTCCAGAATTTTGATAGGAATTGATGCTTTTGCTTCACGCTTTGAAAATCGCAGCGCTTTTTGTAAAGCGACGCCAGATTGTGAATTCCCTCACATGACGCCACAATCATTTAACATTATCCGCCAGGTGGAGACACCGATGAGGGGTCAACCGCGGCGCGCAGAGCGCTAGCGATGGGCGCCAAAGGCAAGTTCACTCAATTGCTTTCCGATTGGCGCACCGGCCAGGAACAGGCCCTGGTGGAACTCACGCCGCTTGTTTACGACGAATTGCGGCGGCTCGCGCACCGCTATATGCGCGGCGAACGCGGCAGTCACACGCTGCAGGCGACCGCTGTCGTCCATGAGGCTTTCCTGCGCCTGATCCAATCGGAAGTTCCAACGGCGGATCGCACTCATTTCTTCGCGCTCGCATCGCGCCTCATGCGCCGTGTATTGGTAGATCACGCGCGCAGCCGCGGCCGGGACAAGCGTTTTGGTTCGGCGCGACAAGTGCCGCTGGTCGACGACCTGCCGGCAAGTCCCGAGCCGAGCTTCGATATCATTGATCTGGACAGTGCACTGGAGCAGTTGGCGCAACTGGAGCCACGGCTGGCACAGGCGCTTGAGCTGCACTATTTCGGCGAGCTGACTTACGACCAGATCGCCCTCACCATGAACTGCTCCGCAGCCACCGTTCACCGCGACATCCGCCTCGCTCGCGCCTGGCTGCTGAATCAACTGGCGGTGCGGCCCAGATGATGCTCACTCGCGCCCGCTGGCAGCAGATTCGCTCGATCTTCGAAGAAGTGTGCGAGGCCAATCCGGTGGATCGCGCGCAGCGACTCGAGGGCGTCGGCGCGCAGGACCCCGAATTGCGCAAGTCCGTGGAGTCGCTGCTATCGATCGACACGGCGGGTGAGGATCCGCTGCTCGGGGCAATCGGTGCCGCGGCCGGGGACCTCTTGGAACAGCATGCGGACCGGCTGATAGGCAAGCGCATCGGCGCCTACCGGATCCTCTCTGTTCTCGGCCATGGCGGCACCAGCACCGTCTACACCGCGGAGCGTGCCGACGCGCAATACGAGCAAATCGTGGCCATCAAGGTTTTGCACCATGCAACCTTGCATCCGCGCATGCGCAACCGGCTGCACAGCGAGCGCCACATTCTCGCCAAGCTCGAGCACACCTCGATTGCCCGGTTGATCGACAGTGGCGACCTCGAAGACGGCACCCCCTACCTGGTGATGGAGCACGTGGCGGGCGAAGACGTGCTGACGTACTGCGACAGCCGCACGCTGTTCATACGCGAACGGTTGGAATTGTTCATCAAGATCTGCGAGGCGGTGCAATTCGCGCATCGCAACCTGATCGTGCACCGCGACCTCAAACCGGGAAACATCCTCGTCACGCACGACGGCACGCCGAAATTGCTGGACTTTGGAATCGCCAAGATGCTCGCGCCGGAAAGCGTTTCGCATACATTGCCGGTGACCCGTCTTCAAGAACGGGTGCTCACGCCCGAAAACGCCGCGCCGGAGCAAGTGCTGGGTCGGCCCATCACGACCGCGACGGACATCTACGCGCTGGGCGTGTTGCTCTACCAGCTGCTGTCCGGCCGCCCCCCGTACCGCCTCAACAGCTACAGCCAGCTGCAACTGGAGCGCGCGATCTGCATGGACGATCCGGCGCGTCCCAGCCAGGCGGTCACGGCCAGGATCACCGGTGAGAGCGATCTGGACCGGCAGCGCATTTCGGACCGGCGCGGATTGTCGCCGGAGCGCCTGCGCGCACGGCTGGCGGGAGACCTGGATGCGATCGTGACAATCGCCATGCGCAAGGAGCCCGAACGCCGCTACGCGTCGGCGCAGGCGCTGGCCGAGGACGTCGCGCGCCATCTGCAGGCTCAGCCGGTGCTGGCGCGGCACGGCGACTGGCGCTACAACTCCGCGAAATTCCTGCGCCGGCATTTGTTGGGCGTCAGTCTCGTGGCGGCGCTGATCATCGGCATGACCGGCGTCGCCGGCATCACGCTCTGGCAAAACCACCGCATCGAGCTGGCACGCGATGCAACGGCACGCGAACGGGATCGCGCGCAGCAGGTTTCCAGCTTCCTGGTCGATGTCTTTTCGCAGGCGGATCCTTTCAATGCGCAGGGCCATGAAGCCACGGCCAAGGATCTGCTGGACCGCGGCGCCGCCAAGATCATGGGAAATCTGGACGAACAACCCGAAGTGCGGGCGCAACTGCTGGAAAGCATCGGCCTCGCGTACCGCCGCCAGGGTCTGAGTCCGCGCGCCGTACCCTTGTTCGAGCAGGCATTGGCGATAAGGCGGCAGGCGCGCCCCCCCAATCCGATACTCGTCGCCGCCGCACTCGCCAACCTTGCCGAGGCGCTCTCGGACGCCGGGAACCTCACCTCCGCGGAAGCCTATTTGAACCAGGCTCTGGCGTTGACGCGCGCCGGAAATCAGCCGGCCACACGCCAGACCGCGGATATTCTCATGCAACTGGGCGCGATGGAGAACAACGGACGAAGCCGTCCGGATCAAGCCTCGGCGTACTATCGCCAGGCTCTGCTCATCTACCGCAGTGTCCTGGGCGATGAGCGACGGGAAGTCGCCGGCGCGCTCAACGAGCTTGCCAACGTCGCCGTCTGGCAGGACAACTATGCGCTGGCGGAAAAGTACCAGCGCGACGCGCTCGAGATATTCCAAGCCACGCTCAGCAGGGATCACCCCGACCACGCCATTGCGCTGGCCAACCTGGGCAGAATCCTGGTCGAACGCGGCAAGTACGCGGAAGCGGAGTCCATGTTGAATGAGGCGCTCGAAGTCGAGCGCCGCGTCTTCGGCGCCTCGAATCAACGCGTCGCGCAGACGCTGGAGAGTCTCGGCACGCTGTATGAGCGCCGCGGCGAATATCGCCGCGCCATCGACACCGTCAGCGAAGCGGTCACGCTGACCCGTCAACGACTGGGTCCGGAGCACTATCTGGCCGGCTATCGCCTGGATTTGCTGGCGAGTCTGTACCTGAAGGCCGGCGATGCGCCTGCAGCCGAAAAGTCGGCGCGTGAGGCGCTGGGCATTTACGCGAAGAGTCTGCCGCCGGAGCATCTGTACATTGCCTCCACGCGTCAATTGTTGGGCGACATCTTCATTACGCGCGGGCAATATCAGGCGGCGGAGGTTGAACTGCGGGCGGCGCTGGAACTGAACCGCCGGCTGGCAGGTGTGGACAGCTGGCGCGCGGCGCGCTCAGAAGCAAGCCTAGGCTGGTGCCTGATCAAGTCAGGCCACGATGCGCAGGGTGCGCCCATGCTTGCGGCGGCGCAGACGCGGCTGCTGCAACTCCTGAGCGCGAAGAATCCCGCGACCCGCCAAGCATCGCAGCATCTGCTGGAGTACTATCGAGCCCATCGACGCGAGGCGGATGCCGCGCGGGTTCTCGCCGTCCTCGACACGCGTTAAGCTTGCGGAACTAAAGGCGCCCGACGAAGTCCTGTCCGTAGAGTCGTAAGCGCGTTGTTTCAGCGGGAGTGTCGATGTTCAAGCCAAACCGTTCAGTATCAGTCTCCATCATCCTTGCGTTCAGCGCCGCGCTTGCGCTGGGCGCCGCGCCTGCCCGGGCGGGCGCGCGTGAAGAAGCGCGGCTGTTGACGGCCACCGAGGTATTGGAAGACGTCCAGGGCATGCCGGATCAACGCCTTCCGGACCTGCTGCTCTCTCGCGCCTACGGCATCGCCATCATTCCCGATGTCATCAAACTCGGGTTGACCCCGATCGGCGGCAGCCGCGGCCATGGTGTGCTCATGATCCGCGACAAACTCAACGGTCCGTGGAGCAACCCATCGTTCATCACGCTGACCGGGGGCAATTTCGGATTCATGATCGGCGCCCAGTCCTCCGATATCGTCCTGGTGTTCACGACCAAGAACGGCATCGAGGGCATCACCGGCGGCAAAATGACTCTCGGTGCGGACGCCTCTGTCGCCGCAGGTCCCGTCGGCCGTTCCGGTTCGGCGGCGACGGACTTGAATTTCGATGCCGAGATTTATTCCTATGCACGCTCGCGTGGCTTGTTCGCCGGCGCCTCCCTCGATGGTTCCGCCATTACCATCAACAAGAAGGCAAACGCAGCCTTTTACGCAAAGCGCGGCGTGACCGCCAGCGAGATATTTTCCGGTCAATCACCGGCGCCCCCGGCCGCCGGCCAGCGGTTCCTGGACCGGCTGGCCCAGACCACGCGCACCCAGGTGCGAAGCTCTCCCGCCCCGCAGGCCGAAGTGCCCGCGGCAACCGGCGCCGCACCGGACACGGCTCCTGCTACTGCTCCTGCGACCGCCACACCGGCCCCTGCGCAAACCTTCCCGATGGAAGATGCGAATCCAGGACAGGAACCGCCGAAGTAACCAGCGGAGAAACCGATGAAGCTCGCGAGCCTGCTGCTCATTCTCGGCACGGCGTGCGCGCCCGGCATTGCCAGTGCGTCCAGCGGTAGTGTCGCCGCGATCGCGGATCGTCTGCGCCGGGATGGCCTGATCCGCTAGGCATGCATTATCCGCGCAGTCGAGCGCCCTGCGGATCGTAAATCGGCGCAACGCGCACCGTAGCCGCCAGGATCTCACCCAGAACATCGATCTCCAGAATCTCGCCGTCGCGCGCAAGCCCCGTGGGCACGTAGCCGGCGGCGAGACTCTTGCCCACGCAATGACCGTAGGCACCAGAGGTCACATAGCCCACCGCTGCACCATCCTTGAGGATCGACTCATAGCCGACCGCATCGGCATTCGAGTCCGCGACCTCCATGACCACGAAGCGGCGCTTCGGGCCAGCCGCGCGCTCAGCCAGCGCGGCGGAGCGTCCGGCAAATTCCGGTTTGCCGAAGTCGACGAAGCGGTCGAGTCCCGTTTCAGCGGCCGTGTAATCAGGGCGAAAATCCTTGTTGAATGAGCCATAGCACTTTTCGAGCCGCAGCGAAGACAATGCACGGCCGCCAAAATGCACCAGGCCAAGGTCGCGGCCGGCCTCACGCAGATCATCGTAAAGCGAGGCGAAATAATCCGGCGTGGTCCAGATCTCGTAGCCCAATTCTCCGGTGAATCCCGCGCGAGTCAGAATTGCCGGCGCGAAACCGACTGCCGTCTGCTTCACATGAAACAGTTTGAATGACGCTGCGGAAAGATCATCGCGCACCAGGCGCTGCAGCAGTTCCCGCGAGCGCGGGCCGGCGATGGACAGCCCTGCGAGCGTGGATGCTGCCGAGCGCACGAACACGTCAGGGGCCGGCCCAGAGGCCCAGAACCAGCGCATGTGGAACTCCTCGGCAAAGCCCGAGCCAACGACCATGAAACGCTCATCGGCGAGGCACGCGATCGACAGATCACCGATGATCCTGCCGGCGGGATTGAGCATGGGCGCAAGCGCCAGCCGTCCGGGACTTGGAATGCGGCAGGCGAAAACGCGGTCGAGCCAGGCACGCGCGCCCGCTCCGGTAATCTCATACTTGCCGTAGTTGGTCGTCTCATACATGCCCACGGCCCGGCGTACCGCCAGACACTCTTCGCGCACGATCGCAAATGCCTCCGAGCGGCGGTAAGTCGGCGTCTCGGTGGGCGCAACGCCGGGAGGCGCAAACCACAATGCATGTTCGAGCCCGAAATTGGCACCCATGACAGCCCCGGCGCTCAGCAGCTTGTCGTATATCGCAGAGCGGCGCACGGGGCGCGCAGCGGGCAGCTCCTCGTTGGGATACGCAAGGCGGAAACGCCGGGAGTAGTTCTCAGGCACCTTGATGGCGGTGTACCTGGGTGTCGCGAACGCGCCGAATCGCGCGACGTCCATGGAGAGAATGTCCTGGCCTGGATCGTTGTGCGCCATCCAACGCGACAGCACCAGGCCGATGCCGCCGCCCTGACTGAATCCGGCCATGACGGCGCACGCAACCCAGTAATTTTTCAAGCCGCGCACCGGCCCGACCAGCGGATTGCCGTCCGGGGCAAAGGTGAACGGACCATTGATGGCCTTGCGGATCCCTGCGCGCCCGAGCGCCGGAAAATGCTGGAACCCAACCTCGAAGTACGGCGCAAGCCGCTCGAAGTCATCAGGCAGCAGCTGCATGGCGAAATCATCGGGCGTCTTCAATGGGGACCACACGAGGCCGTGCGGTTCATAGGTGCCGATGAGCGCGCCGCCGCGCTCCTGACGCAGGTATATCTCCCCGGCATAGTCCGTCGTATTGACGAACTCCTGGCCCCTGCCCTTGAGCTCCGGGATATCTTCCGTCAACAGGTAGTGATGCTGCATCGCCAGCACGGGGAGTTCGATGCCGACCATGTGGCCGACCTCGCGCGCCCACAGGCCTGCGCAGTTGACGACATGCTCGGCGTGCACCGTGCCTTTGTCCGTCACCACGTCCCAGCTGCCGTCACGGCGTTGCGAGAGCGACAGCACGCGGGTGAAGCGCTCCACCGCCGCTCCGAGCATGCGCGCGGATTTGACATAGGCGTGCGTGGTGCCCGACGGATCGCAATGACCGCCGTCCGCGCGCCACAGCGCGCCGATGAAATGACTCGTGTCGATCAACGGATTCAGCTGCCGCGCTTCTTCCAGCGAGATCATCCGCGTTTCCATGCCCAGGTAGCGCGCGCGCGAGCAGATCAGTTTCAGACTGTCCAGTTCACCCTGCGTCGCCGCCAGCATGAGCCCGCCATTGGGATGCAGTCCGCAGGACTGGCCTGACAAGGCTTCGATCTCGCGATACAGATCGATGGTGTACTTCTGCAGCCGTGAAATGTTGGCCTCGCCGTTGAAGGTGTGCATGCCACCGGCCGCGTGCCAGGTCGAGCCTGAGGTCAGCTCGTTCTTCTCGAGCATCAGCACGTCGGTCCAGCCGATCTTGGCCAGGTGATACAGCACGCTGGCGCCGACCACGCCTCCGCCAATGACCACGGCTCTTGCAGAACTCTTCATCGCAATGCACTCCTGAACAAATCGTACCCATTGAATTCAGTCCGCGGCGCTAGCCCAAACACCGACCCGGCCGATGCCAGCCACTCACGAAAATGCCGCGCCGTTGTCGAAGGCGTCAGCAGCAACATGCCCGAGGGCAGCCCCACGAGGATCACCGCAACCTGCGCCATGACCGTGGCGGCGGCAGACCCCGCTCCAAATGACGCAGGATCCAGATCCAGGCGGCAACCGCACGCGAGCATGTCGCGGCTGGGAGCGCCTGTGAGATGAATCCCCGACAGGCCCGACGACAGATCGACCGCGACACCACATTCTGCGACGGCGGACTGCCAGCGCGTCGCTGTCGAACCCGCATCGGCGGGCGCACTGAGCAGCAGCCAGCGGCCGGGTCGAACGCTCAAGGCGAGCTGATCGCGGGTCATCGTGGCTCGCCCGAAGGCGGGCAGCTGCAAGCCCTGTGCAGCTGCGATGCCAGTCAGATCGCGCACGCGTCCGCGGAGCGCTGCGATGTCCACGATGTCCAACGCGCAATCGTGCATCTGGATGCCCGGCGCAGGATCAGACATGGACTCAGGCTCGGACACGGACATTGTGCGGATCCAGGTGGTGCGGACTGAGGATCTCGACCTCGGTTTGCTCATCGTGCATCGGCGAAGCGGCGAGCATGCGCTGGCCCAGGCGGTTGCGGCCGTCCTCCACCAGCGCCAGCCCCGCCCAGCCCTCCCGCTCCACCGACGGCGTCGAGGAGGTGACAAAGCCCAGACTCGAGGTGCGCGCAGCAACCGATACCAACTGCGCGCCATTGCGCAGGCGCGCAGTGGGATCGACCGGCCGGACGCCGACCAGCTGCTGCCGCTGCGGCGCAAGCATGCCGGAACGCTGTGCCATCGCGCGTCCGATAAAATCGCCGCTTTGCTTCAACATGCGCGCAAATCCCAGATCACCGGCATTGGTGTTGCCGTTAAGCTCGGCGCCCGTGACGTGGCCTTTTTCGATGCGCAAGGTGTTGAGCGCATCCAGACCGTACGGCGCAATGCCAAAGGCGCGGCCCGCATCGAGCAGCGCCAGCCACGCCTGCAGCGCGCAGCTTGCCGGCACGGCCAACTCGTAGGCCAGCTCACCGGAGAATGAAATGCGGAACAAGCGCCCGGGAATGCCCGCGATGCTCGCGGCGCCGGCGGCCATGAATGGAAAGGCGGCATTGGATACGTCTAGATCCGCAACCACGGCCGACAGAACCTCGCGAGCGCGCGGCCCGGCGAGCGCGAACTGCGCCCACTGATCCCCGACATCGGTAAGCACCACATCCAGATGCCGGCACGAGCTCTGCAGATTGAATTCCAGATGCTCGAGTACCGCCGCTGCGTTGGCTGTGGTGGTCGTGATAAGAAAGTGCTCGGGTCCCAGGCGCGAGGTCGTGCCGTCATCGAACAGCATCCCGTCTTCGCGCAGCATGATTCCGTAGCGCGCCCGACCCATCGCAAGCGTGGAGAAGGAGTTCGCGTAAATGAAGTCCAGAAAGCGCGCGGCGCCCGGACCCTGCACGTCGATCTTTCCCAGCGTGGAGACATCGGTGACGCCGATCGAGCTGCGCACGGCGCGCGCTTCGCGCAGCACCGGATCCCAGCCTGGCTGCGGCGAATAGACAAGCGGCCTGAGCAATGTGCCGGTCAAAGCGAAGGTTGCGCCGGCGCGCTCATGCCAGTCGTGCAGCGGCACGCGGCGCTTGGGTTTGAAATGCTCGCGCACCTCACCGCCGGCCAACGCTGCGAACGGCACCGGTTGCGCGAAAGGACGCGGCTTGGACTGGCCCACCTCAGACAGGGGTACGCCGCGCGCCTGCGCCAGCACCGCGCTGCCGACCAGTCCGCCGATGCGGCCCTGATCGGTGGCCATGCCGTGAGTGGTGTAGCGCTTCATATGCTCGACGTGCTCATAGCCTTCGCGCACGGCGAGCCGTACATCCTGCGTGGTCACATCGTTCTGCAGATCCACGAATGCCTTGCCGCGGCCACGCACTTCCCACAGCGCCGCGATCGGCGTGCTCTGCGGATCCGGCGGAAGCTCGATGCGCGCATCCGGCGCATCGGCGGCACAATTCAACTGTTGCAAGATCGAGCCCGCCGCCCGCTCGCCGTCGCGTGCCGCGGCTGCGTACCCGAACACGCCGCACGCCGCACCGGCGGTCCGCCCGGTACCCGCATCAAGCTGCGCACTGAAGGCCGCGACCGGCTCCTGCCACTGCAAGGCTGCGCCGAGCTGGCTTGCAAGCGCAGTCGCCGGCGAATACCCTCCGGAGATCAGCAGGCAATCGGCACTGAGTTCCCGGCGCCGGCGTCCATCACTGTCCACAATGCTCACGCCATCGAGGCCGTTGCGGCCGGAAGTTGCATTCACCACGGCGCCGGCGAAAATCTCGATGCCGAGCGCGCGAGCCCGATCGGCGGCAAGCGACGCGGCCCGCACATCCACCACGCCGGCGCAACCAATACCGGCAGCGTGCATCGCGAAAACTGTCGCGTACGCCTCGTCGTTGTTGAGGAAAAACGCCGGCCGGCGGCCGACCGCCACGCCGTAGCGGCGCAGGTAAGCGAGCGCCGCGCCGGCGAGCATGACGCCGGGCCGATCGTTGCCGGGGAAGGCGATCAGCCGCTCGATTGCACCGGTGGCCATCAGCACGCGTCTGACCCGGATGATGCGCAGACGCTCTCTCAATCCTGCACATGATGCCGACTCGGCCGGCGTGAGCGTCTCGAGCGCACCAAAAACGCCATGCCCGTACGCGCCGATCACAGTGGTTCCAGGCAGACATCGCAGGTTGGCGAATCCGGAAATCGCGGCGCTGACGCGCTCACGCCAGGCAGTCCACCGTTCATCGAGCAGCGCACCACCGCCCAGAACGACGTCCTGCTCGGCGAGCAACACCCGCAAGCCGCTCGCTCCCAAGCGATGCGCGGCGGCGAGGCCAGCTGAGCCTGCGCCAATCACGAGAACATCGGCATGATCGTGCACCGTCTGCGCCGGCGCCGCGTGCTCAGCGACGAGCGGCCGCAGACGGCCGAGCCCGGCGGCGCGGCGGATCAGGGGTTCGTACAGTCGCTCCCAGGCCCATCCGGGCGACATGAAGGTCTTGTAGTAAAAGCCTGCGGGCAGAAAGCGCGCGAGAACATCATTGACGGCGCCGGCATCGAAGCGCAGCGACGGCCAGCAATTCTGGCTGCGGACATTGA
The DNA here is from genome assembly GCA_025357635.1 of Pseudomonadota bacterium. Classification (GTDB taxonomy): domain Bacteria; phylum Pseudomonadota; class Gammaproteobacteria; order Steroidobacterales; family Steroidobacteraceae; genus TMP-86. The sequence continues at coordinate 21,149 of JANXOV010000077.1, read as the reverse complement.
GCCCTTCGTGCAGCGCAAGCGTGGTCGCAAGCCGATTGGGTTCGCGCCCGTCGGCCCCGATCAGATCGACCAACGCGCAGGGTTCCTCAGGACCGGCGGTGACCACCCCGCGCGGCCGATGGTACTTGAAGCTGCGTCCCACCAATCGGATGCCGTTGGCCAGAAGCGCCGATGCCAGCGTATCGCCCGCAAGACCTCGCATTGCAATGCCATCGAAGGTAAACCTGACCGGGCGGTCTGCGTCAGTCAACGCACCCTGGGCGACGCGGCCGGGACCTTGCATCAACGCACCGCATCCAGCGGCTGTGCGGGCTCGTCCGCCGTGCCGCGGATGGATCGAATCTCGTGCGTCAACGTGTGCCGCTCCACAGTCAGCAATTGGCGGCAACCGCCCACGTGAAGCCACCACTCGGCCTGCCAGCCGCATTGATTGCCGCGCTCGTAGACATAGGACGCGAACGCATCGATCCCCGCATCGGCCGCAGGCCGCACGACGCTGGCATCGCCGCGATAGCGAAACTCGATTTCATCGCGTACTCCACACCAGGGGCATTGGATTCTGAGCATTGATGTGCCGGTCAGTGCGCGAAAGGAAAGGGACCGGCACCGCGCTCGTCGATGGTGCGCCCTGCCGCAAATCGCTCGAGATTGAAATGTGCGGCAAGCGGGTGCGGCTCGCCGCGCGCGATGAGATGCGCGGTGGTCATGCCGCCGGCGGGTATGGCCTTGAAGCCGCCGTAGCACCAGCCGCCGTTGAGGATCAGGCCCTGGACTGCGGTCTTCGAAATGATCGGCGATCCGTCCATCGACATGTCCATCACGCCGCCCCATTGCCGCAGCACCTTGAGCCGTGCGAGTCCCGGCATCAGGGTCACGGCCGCGGCCGCCACTTCCTCCGCCATGGGCAGCGTGCCGCGCTGGCCATAGGTATTGTAGCCGTCGATCCCGCCGCCGTAGACCAAGCCGCCCTTGTTCGATTGGCTGACATAAAAATGCCCCGCTCCGTAGGTCATGACGACATCGAGCACAGGCTTGATGCTTTCGGTGACGAAGGCCTGCAGCACGTGACTCTCGATCGGAAGACGCAACCCCGCCATCGCTGCGAGCCGGGACGAATGTCCCGCGACGGCCAGGCAGATCGTGTCCGCGGCGATTGGACCTCGCGTGGTCTCAACGCCGATGACACGCGAACCCTCCCGCCGGATGCCGGTGACCTCACAATGCTCGACGATATCGACGCCGGCGCGCGCCGCCGCCCGCGCGTAGCCCCAGGCGACGGCATCGTGGCGCACGGTGCCGCCGCGGCGCTGCAGGAAGCCGCCCAGCACCGGGTATCGGCCGTTGTCGAGGTCGACCAGCGGCACGAGCGCCTTGACTGATTCTCTGCTCACGCTTTGCGCATCCACGCCGAGTAGACGCATCAAGTTCGCACGCCGCGTAAACAAGTCGCGCTGCGCCTCGGTGTGAAACAGATTGAGCGTGCCGCGCTGGCTCACCATGGCATTGAAATTCAATTCCTGCTCCAGCCCCTCCCACAGCTTCAACGAATAGTCATAGAAGCGGATGTTGTCGGCGCGAAAGTAGTTGGAGCGGATGATGGTGGTGTTGCGCCCGACGTTTCCCAGCCCGATCGGGCCCTGCTCCAGCACGGCCACATCGGTGATGCCGTACCGGGAGGCCAGGTAATAGGCGCTTGCCAATCCGTGGCCGCCACCGCCGACGATCACGACACGGTAGCGAGGACGCGGCGCCGCTTTGGCCCACGCCCGCGACCAGCCGCGCTGGCCGGTAAGGCCCTCGACCAAGAGCCGCCAGCCGGAAAAGCGGCCGCTGGAACTGGGCGCGGCATCGGTGGTCTGCGGTTGGGATTCGGATTCGGGATGCATCTGTGACGGGCATGATAATGCTTCATGCGGGCCCGCACACCTTGCATGGGGCTTGACGCACAGGACAACAACCGACAACGTGTATGAAGCGGCGCGGGGCCGCAGTTTGACCATGCGCCAGAGGAAGACCGTGACCCACATCCTGACTACGCTGCGCTTAGTGCTGGCACTGGCGCTGCTTGCGTCACAGCCGCTGCAGGCAGCGGTCATCGTTTCCTCAAAATTATCGAGCGAATCGGCCATGATCGGCGAGATGATCCGCCTGGTGCTCAACGCGCATGGCATCCAGACCGTGGACCGGATGCGGCTCGGCGCGACCCCGGTCGTTCGCAGGGCGCTCCTGGCCGGTGAAATCGATCTGTACGTCGAGTACACGGGCAATGCCGGCTTCTTTTTCAACATCCCGGCGGACCCGGCCTGGAAGGACCTGCGCAAAGGGTACGAGCTGGGCGCCCGACTCGACGCCGCCGCCAATCAGATTGTCTGGCTCACGCCCGCCAGCGCCAGCAACGCCTGGGCGCTGGCGGTGCGGCAGGACGTCGCCGCGGCGAACCGGCTGACGACAATGAGCGACTTCGGCCGCTGGGTGTCCCATGCAGGCAACGTGATGCTCGCTTGTTCGGCCGAGTTCGCCAACGCGGGCACCCTGCGCTCACTGGAAAAAACCTATGGATTCAAAATGCGTCCGGACCAGCTGATCGTACTGGCGGGTGGCGAGACCTCGGCCACCATCGCGGCGGCAGCGGCGCGCACCAACGGCACCAACACCGCGATGGTGTATGGCACCGACGGCGGCATCGTCGCCGCCAATCTCGTGATCCTGCGGGACGACCGGCATGATCAGCCCATCTACGCACCTGTGCCCATCGTCCGCGCAGCGGTTCTCAAAGCCCATCCGCAGATATCCGCGCTGGTAAAGCCGGTCATGGACAGCTTCGACGGCCCGACGCTGCAACGTTTGAACGCGCGCGTGCAGATCGACGGTGAATCCGCGGAGAGCGTGGCGGAGGATTATCTGAAAGCACGAGGACTGCTGCGCTAAATGCCGGGGAATTTCAAAATTGACCGGCTCGGCGCGCTGCTCACTGCGATGGGCGCCGCGGCGATCGCACTGCTGCCGTTCGTCCTCTTCAAGACGAATCGCATCATGCCGGGGGATCCGCAGAGTCTGTGGAATGTCCTGGCGCCGGCGGCGGCGTGGGCGTGTCTCGCAGCCGTGGCCATCGCCGCGATCATCGCACTCACGCTGGCCGATGCACGCGTCCGGCTGGCCGCCGCAGTGCTCGGCATCGTCGCCGTGGCGTTGGCCGTGGCGGCCGCCGGCGACGCGTTGACGCCGGCGGGCAACAAGATCGTGCGCGTCGCGCCAGGTTCCGGCTTTTGGCTGCTGCTCATCGCTCTGGCGCTGCTGGCAACCGATGCCATCACGCGCCTGCGCCCGGGGCCCGCGCTGCGCGTCGGGTTGCTCGCGCTGTTCGCGGCGGTCGCCGGCATGACGCTGGCGCACGGCACCTTCGATAATCTTTCCGTGATGCGCGAATACGCCGTGAGCGCAAGCCGCTTCGCGCACGAGGTCCGACAACACATCCTGCTGGCATTCGGGTCACTCGCCGCCGCCGTCCTGGTGGCGCTGCCGGTCGGCATCCTGTGCCACCGCATCCCACGGCTACGATCCGGGATATTGGGTGTGCTCAACATGGTGCAGACCGTACCGGCGATCGCGCTGTTCGGCATCCTGATGGCGCCGCTGGGCGCGCTGGCGGCAGCCGTGCCGCTGGCCGCGGCCCTCGGGATTCGCGGCATCGGCACCGCACCGGCGGTGATCGCACTATTCCTGTATTCATTGCTGCCCATCGTTGCCAATACGGTCGCGGGCCTGAAACGCGTCTCACCCGCCGCGGTGGAAGCCGCGCGCGGCATGGGAATGACGCGATGGCAGATCCTGATGTCCATCGAGCTGGCGCTCGCCCTGCCGGTCATCATCACCGGCATCCGCATCGTGCTGGTGCAGAACATCGGACTGGTGACCATCGCCGCATTGATCGGCGCCGGCGGGCTGGGTACGTTCGTTTTTCAAGGCATCGGGCAGACCGCGATCGATCTGGTGTTGCTCGGCGCGATTCCGACGGTGGCACTGGCCTTCTCGGCCGCGGTAGTGCTCGACTCGGCCGTAGAAGTCATGGACCGGAAACCCCAATGATCCGCATCGAGAACATCACCAAGAGGTACGGCGATTCGGCTGTCGTCGACGGCGTGTCGATGAACATCGAGCGCAATTCCATCACCGTCATCGTCGGCACTTCAGGCTCTGGGAAATCCACGCTGCTGCGCATGATCAACCGCCTGGTTGAGCCCAGCCAGGGACGCGTGCTGATCGATGAAAAAGACACGGCCAGCGAGCCTGCGCACCTGCTGCGGCGCCGGATCGGCTACGCAATCCAGGGACACGGACTGTTCCCGCATCGGAGCATCGCGCAGAACATCGCCACGGTGCCGCGTCTGTTGGAATGGCCGGAGGCTCGCATCGATGCCCGGGTCACCGAACTGCTTGAGATCTTCCAGCTCGATCCGGGCGTATTCGCGCACAAGTTTCCGCATCAACTGTCGGGCGGTCAACAGCAGCGCGTGGGTGTGGCACGCGCGCTCGCCGCTGAACCTGCTGTGCTGTTGATGGATGAGCCATTCGGCGCGCTCGACCCGGTCATCCGCGCAAAGGCGCAGGATGATCTGCTCGACATTCAGCGGCGATTCGGCACGACCATCGTGCTGGTGACGCATGACATCGACGAAGCGTTCCGGCTCGGGGATCAGGTGGCCGTGATGAGCCATGGCAAAGTGCTGCAATGTGACCGGCCGGCCGCGCTGCTCACTCAGCCGGCGGACCCCTTGGTGACGCTCATGACGGGGAGCGCGGATCGCGCGCTGCGGCTGCTGTCGCTGACCAGCGCAGGCGAGGCGGCGATTCCCGGCGCCACCGCGGGAATCAGCGTCGCGGCTTCTGCCTCGTTGCGAGACGTGCTCTCCGATCTGGTATGGCGAGGCGCCGATGCAGCGAACGTTCTGGACACAGAGGGCCGGCCGCGCGGCCACCTCACTGTCGCCGCCATTCTGTCGCACGGGCGCTCGCGCTGATGCCGGGAATCGCCGTCATCCTGCGACTGACCGCATTGGGCCTGCTGACGGCATTCCTACTGACGCCGCAGAGTTTCGCACCGGTCTTCGCGCCGTTCACGCAATACGGTGCGCCGCCGATCTACGATCAGGGCAATCTGCTGTCGCTGGCGCTTTCGCATCTGGGGACAGTTTGTCTTGCGGCTGCCGCGAGCACGCTCGTCGCCGTCAGTCTCGGGATCCTGGTGACACGCGGTAGCGGCGCGGAGTTTTTACCGTTGTCGCGCTCACTCGTGAATCTGGGTCAGACGTTCCCGCCCGTGGCGATCCTGGCGCTCGCCGTGCCGCTGGTCGGTTTCGGTGAGAAGCCGACCTTGATCGCGCTGTTCGCCTACGGCCTGCTGCCGATTTTCGAGAACACCCTCATCGGGCTGCAAACCTGCCCGCCGGCGCTGCTCGAGGCCGCGAGCGGAATGGGCATGAGCGCCCGCCAGCGCCTGATGTCGGTCGAGCTGCCACTGGCGATGCCGCTGATCCTTGAAGGCGTACGGCTGTCGCTGGTGATCAATGTCGGCACGGCGACCATCGGCTCCACCGTGGCTGCCAAGGGACTGGGCGAGGTGATCATTGCCGGACTATTGTCCAACAACACGGCGTTCATCCTGCAGGGCGGCCTGGTGACCGGGCTGATGGCGATCTTGTTGTATGACGCGATGTCCGCGATCGAGCGGCGGATGTTCAAGGCGGCACGGATCGACTGAGCAGGGCAACCACGCCACGGCCGGCTCACGGTTCAACGACCTCGTGCAGCGACTTTGGTTACAATCACCCCATCCATGACAGCAACGCCAGCCGATCGAAGCGAACGCAGCGCCCGCGCCGCGCGCACCGGGCACATTGCACCGATTGAAGCGCCCACGGTGTTTCTCGTTCTCGCCACCTATGGGGGGTGGCTTGCCATCACCTGGGCCTATCGCTACTGGCCGTTGGCGCTGGTTGCGCCGGTCACCGCGGTGTTGCTCACGCTGCACAGTTCGCTGCAGCATGAAATCATCCACGGACATCCGACCCGCAATGCGCGCGCCAACCGGCTGATGGGCATTGTGCCCTTGTCCTTATGGCTGCCTTTCATGGTGTATCGGAACGAACATCTCGCGCATCACCTCGATGCGCGGATCACCGATCCGCTGGATGATCCGGAATCCTTCTATTGGACGCCGGCCGACTGGGCGCGGCGCAGCTCGTTCAATCGCGCCATGCTGCGCATTCAGCAGACCCTCGCCGGACGCGTCCTCATCGGCAGCTTCTGGCGCATCGGCATGTTTCTGCACAAGCATCTGCGCAGCGTCATCCGCAACGAAGGCGAACTTCGCGCCATCTGGCTCGAACACCTGCTGTGGTGTGTGCCGGTGGTGGCGTGGGTGACGCTCGTTTGCGGCATTCCCCTGTGGATGTATGTGCTCGCCATGGTGATTCCGGGGAACGGCATCCTGCTGATCCGCTCCTTCGCCGAACACCGCGCGCGGCCCGCGGCGCGTGAGCGCACGGCAATCGTCGAAGGATCGCGGATACTGGGCCCGCTGTTCCTGTTCAACAACCTGCACGCGCTGCATCACGAAGCCCCGATGATTCCTTGGTACCGGTACAACGCGCGCTATCGCCTCACGCGCGACCGGCTCATCGCCGAGAACGGCGCCCTCGTCTATCGCACGTATTTCGATTTGGCGCGGCGCTTTTTGTTTCGCCCGCATGATGTGATCGAGCATCCGGATGGGCGCGTACCCGCACAAGCGGCGGGCGGGCCGCATGCGCGCGCAGCGCTCGATCAGGCCGGCAATTCATAGCCGGCCGCCCTCGCAGCCCGGTCCCATTCCAGCAGCGGCGCATAGGTCGCCTCGTTCACCGCGGCAAAGCCATCGATCTGCAACAGATCGCCGGCGGAGGCGAACCACGCTCGCGCGGCAGCACTCAAAAACGCGTCACGCAGCCTTTGCACCACGTCCGCAGGCGTCGCCGCGGCAGCGACGAAGGCGGGCATGGGCGCCAGGTCTGTCGATGTCAGCACCCGAATGTTTGCCGTCAGCTGCGGCGCGCTGCGCGCAATCAGCAGGTGCCAATAGGCATCCAGCGGACCCACGTCGATGCGCCCGCTTGCGATGCTGTCCAGCACATTGCGCGCGGTGACCAGATTGCCGACCATTTCGGCATACAGCGTCGGCCGCTGCGCGGTTCGAAAGGACAGCAAGTGGTGCCGCAGCGCGTTGAACCCGGAATGAGAGTGCGCGACGGTAAAGCCTGCGCGCGCGCCGAAAGTGTCCTCCAGTCTTTGGTACGGAGCATCCTTGCGCACGATCAGATCGGTGCGGTATACGGCGCGGCCGGCCGCCCAGCCGGCCCGCGGAATCGGCGCCGCGATCGGAATGACCGGCGCGAGTTGCAAGGCGATCGGGAAGCCGCACATGAACACCGCTCCCAGATCCGGCCGCGACCAGAGCTGCTCGAGCGGCTGCGGCGCCGGATACGGCACATAGGACAGCTCAACGCCCGCCTCCCGCGTGATCTGCTCGAGCAGCTCGCGCCAGCCGGCTTCGATGTCGGGCGTCACCGCATACATGCGGGCGTTCATGATCCGCACGGTCACGCGGCGCCGATCTGCTGCGTCCTGCGCGCCACGTAGTCCTCGATCGCCTCCTTGATCGCCGGATCGAGCGGCGGCGGCACATAGTCGGCCAGCATCTTCTTCCAGATGCCGGTGGCGCGTTGCGTGGCATTGCGCGCACCCGCCTCAGTCCAGTTCTCGAAGTTCGACCAGTCCGACAGTAGCGGGCGATAGAACGCAGATTCGTAGCGGGCCAGCGTATGCGGCGCGCCGAAAAAATGTCCGCCCGCCGCAACCGCCGAGATCGCCTCGACCGCAAGATCGTCATCATCGAAGCTCACCGGCTTGAGCATCTCAGCCCAGTTGCGCAGCAATTCGGCATCCACGACGATTTTTTCCAACGAAGCGGACAGGCCGCCTTCCAGCCAGCCTGCGGCATGGTTGATCAGGTGACTGTGACTGAGGATCGCCGCCTGCAATGAAAACGCAGTCTCATAGGTGGACTGCGCATCCACGACCGGCGATGCGTTCACCGCGCTCGTGCGGACCGGGATCTTGAGCCGGCGCCCGATCTGCGCACCCGCCAGCACCGCATTGACATACTCCGGCGTACCGAACGCCGGGGAGCCGGTGCGCATATCGACGTTCGAGGTAAAACCACCCATCACGCAAGGCGTGCCGGGCCGCAGCATCTGACACAAGGTGATGATGGCCAGACTTTCAGCCGTCTGCTGTACCAGCGCTCCGGCCAGCGTGATCGGCGCCATGGCCCCCATCAGCGTGAACGGCGTGATGACCACACACTGGCCATGACGGGCCATGATCATGATGTTGTCGAGTATCTCTTCGTCGACACGGCGCGGGGAATTGACGTTCGTGACGGTCATCAATGTCGGGCGCACGGCCAGCTCTTCGATCGTGCAGCGGTGTTCAATGGCCGATATCGCTATCGCATCCTGCGCCTGCACGCCACCAACGCCGCGCGCGGCCCATACGATGTCTGCGCACTCGACGTGGGCCTGGTAGGTGGCCAGATGCCGGGTAGCCACCGGCACATCGACCGGCTCGACCACGATGCCGCCCTGCCAATGCAGAATCCCCAGCGTGTGCGTGAGTTTGAGAATATTGCGGAACGCTTCCAGATCCCCGTAACGGCGTCCGCCTTCCAGATCGCTGATGTTAGGCGCGCCGTTGACCGGACCGAAATTGACCACGTTGCCGCCGACGTGCAGATCCCGTAGCGGATTTCTGGCATGAAGCACGAACCGTTCCGGCGCGTGGGCCAGATGCGCCTCGACGACCTCGCGCCCAAGACGGACCATCTGCGTATCCTCATCGACCATTGCCCCGCCGTGACGAAATGCAGCGCGCGCCGCAGCGCTGCGGATCTCCAGGCCCGCCTCTTCCAGAACCCGAAAGGCCGCGGTGAGAATGCGCTCGACCTGCTCGGCGTCAAGAATTTCCAGCGGCGCCCAGTGGTTGGTAAGCCGCGGCAGCGGCGCCAGTGACGGGCCGATGGATCGGGCCGCGCGGCTGCGATCACGCCGGCGGGGCGATGCTGGGAGGTCGCTCAACCGCCGAGGCTCTGCAAAAATTTTGCCGTGTTCATCCAGGCCGGGGTGCCCGAAATCAAGACTGCCGCGATGTTGGCAGACACGACAGCCAGACCGCCGTAGACATACACCTTGTGCGGCCGGCCGCGCGTGCGCCAGTCGTACAGCATGGCCGCGACGATCAACACATAGGCAACAAGGCCCGGCGGGATCGATACCCAGGCCGGCGGTGGCGCGCCGTCCTGGGCACCGGGCGGCGCCAATACCGCAATAAACACCCGCGCGATGGCCGGAATCATCAGGCCCGTCATCAAGACGAACATGAGCCGCTTGTGGACGTCAGGCTTGCGCACGTTGGCGATGGCCAGAGCGAAAAGGCCGATCATCACCGGCAGCGCGCAAAACGCCACCGCGGAGAACCGCCGGCTTGCGTCGCCAAAACCGCGGGCATCGTCCAGCCGGATGAGGGTGACTCTCAGGACGATGATCGAGCAGATCATGACACTGAACAGCGCGATTCCAGCCAGCCCCCAGGCGCGGTGCGTCGGTGTTCGCCCCGCAGCCACCCATGCCGTTTGCAGGAAATAGAAGACGACCCAACTGAACAGCAGGATGCCGTGAATGTGCATGATCGGCGGCGGATGGAAACCACCGCTGGCAAGCCTTGCCCAATAGGACGGCGTAAAGCCGCCAAATGCGATCAAGATGAACACGCCCGCCATCCACAGGTGGAAGCGCCTCGAATCGGAGCGCACGTCAGAGCCGTTTGCTGCTATTGCTTCCATGGAAACCCCCATTGCGTACCCCAATCTTCTACCAACCGGAGAGTGTCAGAGAATCATTTGTTGCGCTTGGGCGCGAACGCCACTTCTCCACCCGACGCGGGGATGCGGCTGACGGCGGACCCTTGCGCATTTGCGGCGGTGCTCAAGCTCATGGCGGCAAGCGCCAGGGTTAACGCGAATGAATGAGCTGATATTCCTTTCACTGGGCCTCCGGGAATTGGTCGCACGACCTTCCCGGCTAGCATAGCATTCGGCGATGCGTGGCTTGAATCTACGGGATTGCCTTGTCTATGCCCCGAGGAATGCGCTTGTCCTTGTCGTAAAACGGCAGTTCCACGATCTCGCACGAATGCGACTCACCGGTTGCGCGTTTTAAGGACAGCGTCCGCCCGGCCCAGTCCGAAGGTTCATTGAATCGGACGTAACCGATGCCAGTATTCAGGTATGGTGACTGCGCACCGGCCGTAACCCGCCCGACTACGCGGGACCCGTCAACGACCGTGTCGTTCATCGAGGGGGCTGTGGCCGCGCACTTCAGTCCGTAGAGCAGAGTCCGCCGGTCTGCCGACTCAAGCGCGGCACGCCCTACAAAGCCCTGCTTATCCAAATCGACGAACGCGCCGAGGCCCGCCTGGTACGGCGTCATGGTGGCATCCATATCCGTACCGTTATCCAGAATCGCGGCTTCAATACGCCGAATTTCCATCGACGTGATGCTTCCGAACACCATGCCGTGGGGAGCACCGACGTCGAACAGATGCTTCCACAGTCGATTGCAGTCAGTCTTGCTCCCCTGCGTGTAAATCTCAAAGCCCAGTTCGCCGGTCCAACCCGTGCGGGACACGTAAAGTTCCTGCCCGCCGAGATTGAAGAAGCCGGAATGGAAGTAACCCATGCCATCGGCAATGGCGCCGCCGGACGCTGCACTCATGATGGCAAGCGAGGCAGGTCCTTGTATCTGAAGTACCCGCGAATGAGGATCGGAGATCGTTACATTGAATCCTTCACTGTGCGCAAGCAGCCAGGCTTCGAGCGCGCCATCGGGCTGCACATACCAGTACCGGTCCTTCGACAGATTGAACAACACGCCGTCGATGAACACGCCACCCTTCGGCGTACACGCGATGGCGTATCGGCCGCGGCCTTCCTTCAGGTTGGAAATCCGCCGCGCGAAAACTCGCTCCATCAATGCAACGGCGCCGGGTCCTTCGATCTGGACGGGGCGTTCCGGCACGTCATAAAGGACCGCCTTGCGCCGCAGCGCCCAATAGGTTTCGGCGGCATTTTCCCCAATTGAAGACCGAGTAGTAACGCCCCGCGTAGACGCCCATCACCGTGTCGGCATTGACATAGCAGTCGAAAAACGGCGATGCCTCGAATCGACGGGAACTAACGCGCACGGTTTTTCTGGCGTCGGCATGGATGGAGTTATTCAATGGGTCATTTCCTTGTGGGAACGCTGTGCCGAATGGGCGGTTTCTGCGGGTTGTTTAGTTTGTCTACCAACGGCGCAGGCTCTGTTCTTGGCATGAATATCATCTTCCTTGATAATATTAGCGATTTTAGCTCTGTCACAAGCCATTTGATCTGAACCCAGAAGTAAGTTTATTTTAACAATTGAATGAGCGACTGGCTGCCATCACTGAACGCACTGAGAGCATTCGAGGCCGTTTCCCGGCACTTGAATTACCGCCTTGCTGCCGAGGAACTGTGTGTGTCACCGGCGGCTGTAAAGCAGCTCGTGAGTAAACTGGAGGCCACGCTAGGATCGCCGCTGTTGCAAAGAAGTGGTCGCGGCCTTGCTCTAACCGCTCAAGGAACTGCCGGCCGCGACGACCTTGCGCAGGGATTTCGGCAGATCGTCGCCTCGGTCGAGAAGATGCGCACGCTGACAGAGCGTAAGCGGCTTATTGTTTCCGTTGAACCGTCTTTCGCAACCGCATGGCTGGTACCACGCCTGGATCTGTTTCGGACTCGAAACACCGATATCGACGTTCTGATTGACTCCTCGCTGCAGCTGGTCGACTTGGATCGAGGAGCGGCGGACGTTGCCATCCGTTTTGGCAGCAGACACACGGATGGTCTGGTGACGGAGCGTCTTTTCGATGAGGAATTGTGCGCATTTTGCAGCCCGACCCTGACAACGGGTCGTTCTGCAATCAGGCGGCTTGAAGATCTTCAGCGGGTGACGCTCTTGCATTGGGATCTGTCGCAGCTGAGTTGGGCTTCGTCCACGAAGAAGTGGATGGGCTGGAAGCCGTGGCTGAAGCACATTGGCGCCGGCCACATCATCCCGGGTCCTGGCCTTCGGTTCAGCGACTACAATCTCGCCGTGCAGGCCGCAATTGCAGGTCAGGGTGTCATTCTCGGTAGCACGCCTGTCTTTCGGCGCCTTGTCGAGGCTCGCCTGCTCATCAATCCGTTCCCCGAAAAGGTCACGACCGACATCGGATATGATCTGGTGACAACGGAAAGAGCCAGGACAAGGCCCGAAGTCATCAGCTTTATGGATTGGATCGTTCGGGAAGCGAAGTCATAGCGACTCCGCTTAGCCCTCTGGTTACACGCGATAACCCTGCGCCGCCCGGCGACTACGCCTTCTCACCCACCGGTATCTCCGAGAGTTTGAAGGAAACACCACAGCCGCCAATCCCGCAGTACCCGTTCGGATTCTTCGCCAAATACTGCTGGTGGTAGTCTTCCGCATAATAGAACACCGGCGCTGCAAGAATTTCGGTGGTGATCGCACCACGCCCCGCCTGCTTCAGGTTCGCGGCGTACACATCGCGCGAAGCGATCGATTCGTGCATCTGTTCGGTGCCGGAGGTATAGATGCCGGATCGGTACTGCGTTCCGCGATCATTCCCCTGACGCATGCCCTGCGTGGGATCGTGCATTTCCCAAAATGATCGCAGCAAATCGGTGTAATCGATGACGGCCGGATCGAACGCCACGCGGACCACTTCGTTGTGGCCCGTCAGACCCGAACAGACTTCTTCGTATGTCGGATTGGGCGTGAAGCCGCCGGCGTAACCCACGGCGGTCGAATGCACGCCACGGATCTGCCAGAACTTGCGCTCCACTCCCCAGAAACAACCCGCGCCGAACAGCGCCAGCTGCATGCCGTCCGGGAACGGCGGCATAATCCGGTGGCCGGAAACGAAATGCGCGGTGGGCACCAGCATGGGCGTGGAGCGCCCGGGTAGAGCCTGATCGCGAGTGGGGGTGTCGAGAGGTTTTTTGCCAAATGCCATGGCTACAGTGTGTAGCCGGGCATCGACAGTTTCAAGGCGTCAGTTGTTCGCGGTCGTCGGCGGCGCCGATTGGGGCGCCTCGGGCGGCGGAATCAACGGCAACTTGTAAGGGTCCACTTTCCTGGAATCTTCCTGCTGACGCTGCAGCGCTTCTTGCTGCAAACGCAGGCGCTCACGATTGCTCTCGAAGGCCGCTTCGCGCTGCGCCAGTTCAAGCTTCTCGCGCTGCAAGGCCATGCGCTCCACGGCGATACGTGCGTTGCGGCACTCAGCACTGGAGCGTTGCGGTGATTTGCCGCCATTGCACTTCATCAGCAAGCCATCCAGGTTGACCGGATCGCTCATCAAGTCCTCAACCGAAGTCGAGGCAACGGGCACCGGCTTGCAGGCGCTCAATGCCCCTGCGGCAACACAGCAAACTGCGGCAATCACGACTTTTAGTTGAAGTTTTGTCATAGGCGTCTTGGGTCGAAATAGTACCCAAAATCAGCGCCCAGACAGCGCCGGCAGTGTGACCTGCCTCACGTCTTGGAAACTTGGTTGCGAACCTATCGGATCGACGGCGGTTTTGAGCTGATCACCGGCATGAGCGGACTTACGCCAGATCGCAGAGCAGCGAATCGCGGCTGGCGGCGGAAACCGGGCTCACGTCGTGTCGGTAATGTGGATGATCCACCCCGAGGCTCAATGCCGCCCCACTTTTCAGCGCCTGGATCATGCCCGGCTGCAGTTCAAAACGCAGGAAGTGAACCGACGAAGTTTTCTCCGCGTTCTCGCGCTCGATGTCCTCATCAGCAATGGCGAACACGCGGGCCAGCTCGCTGACGCGGACCCAGCACCGGTCCTCCACCGACTTCAACTGTGCCAGTTCGCGCGCGCGTTGCGCCGGATCCGGATATTCGATCAGCAGCGTCACCTTCCAATTGTTGCCGTCGGGGACCAGAGGATTGTAGGCATCCAGCTCCGATTGGATGCCCTCGGACTCAAATATGCGCTCGATGCGCAGCATTTCTTGAATCTGGTAGCGGATGGTCTGCCGGTCCTCGAAACACCAGGTCATGTTCGGTCCGACCTGCACGTTGCGCACGCGCTTGTGCGCGATGACATCCTCGCGCATTTTTTTGCGCTGCTGCGAGTACTGCTCCAGGCTCAACAAATCGCTGCGTGAAACTTTTTGCATATCAGACCTCGGAACCGTTACAACCCGTAGGCCATGCGCAGCAGCCTGAGCGGGTGCGTCGGCTCGGCATTGCCCGCCAATCCGCTGTGGATCTGATGCCCGGCCATCGGACAATCGCTCGCGTAGTATTGCGCACCGCTGGCCTGCACGCGCTGGATGACGGGTTTCGCAATCTTCATCGACACCTCACGAAACTCACTCTTCACGCCGTAGGTGCCGTTATGACCGGAGCAGCGCTCGATGGGCTCGACGCTGGTGCCGGGAATCAACCGCAAAATGTCGCGTGTCTTCAGGCCGATGTTCTGCACGCGCAGATGACAGGCGACATGATAGGAAATCTTGCCGAGCTCTTTCTTGAAATCGGTCCTCAACAGGCCCGCCTTGTGACGCAGCATCAGATATTCGAACGGATCGAAGATCCTCGGTTTGATCTTCAGCACCTGCGCATCGTCGGCAAACAGCAACGGCAGTTCCTGCTTGAACATGAGCACGCAGGAAGGAATGGGTGCGAGGATGTCGAAGCCGCGGTCGATGGCATCGCACAGCACCGGTACGTTGTGCTCCTTGAGCGTTGCGACAGCTTGCAGATCGCCCAGTTCCAGCTTGGGCATTCCGCAGCACTTCTCTCGCACCGTCAGCTCGACCTGGATGCCGTTGTGTTCGAGGATGGCGATCAGATCTTCGCCCAATTCGGGTTCGTTGCGATTGCCGTAGCAGGTTGCGAACAGCACAACCTTTCCGGTCGTCTCCGGCGTGGCGGAAGGCGTTACCGACACGGCATTACGCCGCGCCGCGCGTTTGCGCAGCGTATCGGAGTGATACTCCGGCACAGGAGCCTGCGGGTGCACTCCCAAGGCCGCATCCAAGAGCTTGCGGCCGATGACGGTCTTATTCACCGCGTTGACGATCTCCACCACCACCGGAATGCCGGCGATGCTGCCCACGGCGTCCGTTGCGCTGAGGATCTTGTCGCGCAGGCGCAGCTTGCCCTGCGCGTGCTTGACCGCCTTGCCCCGCAGCATCAGATGCGGAAAGTCGATGTTCCAAGGATGCGGCGGCACGTAGGGACACTTGGTCATGTAGCACATGTCGCACAGGTAGCAGTGGTCCACCACCTGCCAGTACACGGGCTTTTCCACGCCGTCGACCTCGCCCGTCGGTGAGCCGTCGACCGCATCGAAAAGCGTTGGAAAGGAATTGCAGAGACTGAAACATCGCCGGCAGCCGTGGCAGATGTCGAAGACGCGCTCCATTTCCTTATGGAGCGCGGCCTCGTCGTAGAACTCAGGCTTTTGCCAATCGATCCGATGGCGCGTGGGCGCCTGCAGGCTGCCCTCGGAAATCACAGACTATCGAGCGCTTTCTGAAACCGGTTGGCATGTGAACGCTCGGCCTTGGCCAGGGTCTCGAACCAGTCGGCGATCTCGCTGAAATTCTCATCCCGAGCGGTCTTGGCCATGCCTGGGTACATGTCGGTGTACTCGTGCGTTTCACCGGCGATGGCCGCTTTCAGATTGGCCGCCGTCGGTCCGATCGGCAGACCGGTGGCCGGGTCGCCCACGGCTTCCAGATACTCCAGGTGACCATGCGCATGGCCGGTTTCGCCTTCGGCCGTCGAACGAAACACGCTGGATACGTCGTTGAACCCTTCGACGTCGGCTTTGGCGGCGAAGTACAGATAGCGGCGGTTCGCCATGGATTCACCGGCGAACGCGTCCTTCAAATTCTTTTCGGTCTTGCTGCCTTTGAGATTCATGCATCACTCCTAACAGGGGTACGGGGGAACACCAATGGTAACGCTTTTCCTGGGCGCGACTCAAAGTCAATCTCGCAGGGTCGGCGGAGCCAGCGCGGGTTTGACCGCGGTCGAACGCCTGTGTACCGTTTGCCCCCATGCCCAAACCCAGCGCCTCCCAAACTGCGCACGCCGCTGCGCACGCCGCTGCGCACGCCGCTGCGCACGCCATCGATTTCGAAGCCGCCATGACGGAACTTGAGGCTCTGGTGGAGCGCCTGGAGTTGGGCGATCTGCCGTTGGAGGAATCATTGAAGGCCTTCGAGCGCGGCGTCGCATTGACGCGCTCGTGTCAGTCTGCGCTGAAGGATGCGGAGCAAAAAGTCGAAGTCCTGTTGAAAAAAGCCGGCCAGCCCGTCGTACAAGAATTCGAAGAACCGGACGCCGGCGAGCCATGACCCACGGCTTGCCGCCCACGCAATGAACCACCCGCATGAACCCGCGACTCAGCGGGTTCAACAGCTTCTGGAGCGCATCGAACGGGTCTTGTCGGACGCGCTTCCCACAGAGCACCAGTCCCCGCAGCGGCTGCATGCCGCGCAGCGGTATTCGGTGCTGGGCAGCGGCAAGCGGTTGCGTCCACTGCTGGTGTATGCCGCCGGTTCTTTCTTGTCGATCCCCCTGGAGAGGCTCGATGCGCCGGCCGCTGCGGTAGAACTCATCCACGCCTATTCTCTGGTGCACGATGACCTGCCGGCCATGGACGATGACGATCTTCGGCGCGGCCGCCCGACCACGCATCGCGCCTTCGATGAGGCCACGGCCATCCTCGCCGGCGATGCTCTGCAGGTGTTGGCCTTTTCGCTGCTGGCTGCCGACGGACCGCATGCGCCCAGCTGCGCTGCCCGGCTGAAGATGATCCAGATACTGGCCAGCGCGAGCGGCACGGGCGGAATGGCCGGCGGACAGGCGCTGGATCTGGCCGCGGTCGGACGTACCCTGACGCTGCAAGAGCTGGAAACCATGCACCGGCTCAAAACCGGCGCGCTGATCCGTGCCAGCGTCCTGCTGGCGGCGGCTTGTTCGCAGGATCTTCCGGCGGAACTGTGGGATTCGCTGGATGGCTACGCCCAGGATATCGGTCTTGCGTTTCAGATTCAGGACGACATCCTGGACGTCGAAGGCGAAGTGGCCGACCTGGGCAAGCAGACCGGCGCCGATGCGGCCCGCTCCAAACCAACCTATCCGAGCCTGATTGGCCTGCAAACCGCCAAAGCGCGCGCCCAGGAGCTCAAATTGCGCGCCTCCGACCGCCTCAAGGTGCTGCGGGGCGACGCCGAGCTGCTGCACTGGCTGGCTTGTTATGCCGTGGATCGTCGAGTTTAATGCCCCTTCGGACTAGAATGAATCCATACAATGACACGTGCCGATGAGACCTTTCCCCTGCTGTCGCACATCGAGTCGCCTGGCGACCTGCGCGGCCTGTCGCGTTCCGAACTTCAATCGCTGAACGATGAGCTGCGGCGCTACCTGATCACGACGGTGAGCGAAATGGGCGGGCATTTTGCCGCCGGCCTCGGCACCGTCGAACTCACGGTCGCGCTGCACTATGTATTCAATACACCCGAAGATCGCCTGGTGTGGGACGTCGGCCATCAAGCCTACCCGCACAAGGTACTGACGGGCCGCCGCGACCGCCT
The DNA here is from genome assembly GCA_025357635.1 of Pseudomonadota bacterium. GTDB lineage: Bacteria > Pseudomonadota > Gammaproteobacteria > Steroidobacterales > Steroidobacteraceae > TMP-86. Next base: position 3,346 of record JANXOV010000077.1, on the reverse strand, counting down.
GCGAACCATCAAACAGGCCAAGGGGTTGGCGCCCTTCCCGCTGCGCGAGGAAAGCATTTTCGACACCTTTGGCGTCGGGCACTCCAGCACCTCCATCAGCGCCGCCCTGGGCATGGCGATCGGCGCCGCCGCCAAGGGCGAGAAGCGCCGGGTGGTCGCCGTGATCGGCGATGGCGCCATGAGTGCCGGCATGGCCTTCGAGGCGCTGAATCACGCCGGCAGCCTGGATGTGGATCTGCTGGTGATTCTCAACGACAACGACATGTCGATATCCGAAAACGTCGGCGCGATGTCCAACTACTTCGCCAAAGTACTGTCCGGCAAGCTCTATTCAACCTTGCGCGAAGGCGGCAAGAAGGTTCTGCACCGCATGCCCACGGTCTGGGAATTGGCGCGTCGCTCTGAATCGCACATCAAGGGCATGGTCCTGCCCGGCACAATCTTTGAGGAAATGGGCCTGAACTATATCGGCCCGATCGATGGCCACGATCTGAATGCGGTCGTGCACACGCTGGAGAATATGCGCGATCTGAAAGGCCCTCAATTTCTGCACGTCGTCACTCGCAAGGGCAAGGGTTATGCAGCCGCGGAAGCGGATCCGATCAAATGGCATGGTCCCGGCCCCTTCGATGCCGCCAGCGCCACCATTTTCAAAGAAAAGGCGAGCGGGCCCACCTATTCGCAAGTTTTCGGTCAATGGCTGTGCGACATGGCCGAACGCGATCCGCGCATCATGGGAATCACGCCTGCCATGCGCGAAGGCTCCGGGATGGTGGAGTTCGACAAGCGCTTCCCTGAGCGCTATTTCGACGTCGGCATCGCCGAGCAGCACGCGGTCACCTTCGCCGCGGGCCTGGCCTGCGAAGGTGCGCGGCCGGTGGTGGCCATCTACTCCACGTTTCTGCAACGCGCCTACGATCAATTGATTCACGACGTCGCCCTGCAAAAGCTGCCCGTGCTGTTCGCCATCGACCGCGCCGGCCTTGTGGGCGGCGACGGTGCCACCCACCAGGGCAACTACGATCTGAGTTTCCTGCGCTGCATACCGAACATGGTCATCATGGCGCCCAGCGATGAGAACGAATGCCGCCAGATGCTCTTCACCGGCACCAGCATCGACGGACCCGTTGCGGTGCGCTATCCGCGCGGCACGGGTCCCGGAGTGCCGCTGCAGCAAGAGATGACCGCCCTGCCCATCGGCAAGGCGCTGGTGCGCCGCGAAGGGCGCTCAGGGTTGGCGTTGCTGGCCTTCGGCAGCCTGGTCGCCAGCGCGGAGCGGCTGGCTGAGCAATACGACGCCACCGTCGTGAACATGCGCTATGTCAAACCGCTGGATGAGGAGCTGATCGAGCGCATCGCGCGCAAAGCCGGCGCCATCGTGACCCTGGAAGAAAACACCGTGGCAGGCGGCGCCGGCAGCGCGGTGGCGCAGGCGTTGAGCGCGGCGGGGTTTTCGATACCGCTGCTGCACATCGGGATTCCGGACCGGTTCATCGCCCATGGAACCCGCGAAGACTGCCTGGTGGATGCGGGCCTGGACCTAACCGGCATTCGCGCCCAGATCGATGCGTGGTGGCGCCCGGCCCGGCTGCTAACGGCGGAAGCCACTTGAAAATGTACTAAGCTGTGGGGATTGCAATTCGCTCCGAAGAGCCCCACCTGACTTCGTTGCCCGCTTTTCGGTAAGGAATCATGAGCGTCGACGCACCGTTGAAAAACAAGCCAGCAACCGCCGGTATCGAGGATGTTCAAGGCCACGCAGACCTGCGGCAGATACCGATCAACAAGGTCGGGATCAAGGACATCTTCCATCCGGTGCGCGTCAAGGACCGCTCCGGCGGGGACCAGCACACCGTCGCCAATTTCAACATGTACGTGAACCTGCCGCACGACTTCAAGGGCACGCACATGTCGCGCTTCGTGGAGATTCTGCATCGCGGCGAGCGCGAGATCTCGGTGGAATCTTTCGGCAAGATGCTGGCCGACATGACCGGGCACCTCGACGCGACCGCCGGTCACATCGAAATGTCGTTTCCGTATTTCGTCATGAAAAAGGCGCCTGTTTCCGGCGTCGAAAGTCTGATGGACTACAAAGTCTCCATGCACGGCGAACACCGCAACGGCAAGACCAGCGTGTGGCTCAAAGTGGTGGTGGCCGCCACCAGCCTGTGCCCCTGCTCGAAAAAGATTTCACAGTACGGCGCGCACAACCAGCGTTCACACATCACCATTTCGGCAAAGATCGGTGAACACATGTGGCTGGAGGAACTCATCGACATCGCCGAAAGCGAGGCCTCCTGCGAGGTGTTCGGCATCTTGAAGCGCCCCGATGAAAAATTCGTCACCGAGCGCGCCTACGACAATCCGAAGTTCGTCGAGGACATCGTGCGCGATGTGGCCATGGCCTTGAATCGCGAGCCGCGCGTGCGCGCCTACACGGTGGAATGCGAAAACTTCGAGTCAATCCACAATCATTCCGCGTACGCGCTGATCGAGCACGATAAGGACGAGTAGCCGCGGCCCTCATGGCCGCGCCGGCGATCGATCAGGCGCTGGCAGCTTCCGCGCGCTGTAAGCGGCCGATCATGTTGCGCAGGAACACCTGATTGAAGCGCAGCTGACATTCCGCCGACACCTGCTCAAGCAAGGTCGAACTCACCTTCATGACGGTCACGGAATCCGCTGCCTTGATGGTGGCGGTGCGCTTGGCGCCGCGCACATAACTGGTCTCACCGAAGCAATCGCCGCTGTCGAGAAAGCCGAGCGCGCGTCCATGACGCTCCACGGCCACGCGCCCCTGCACGATGATGTAGAAGCGGTCATCCATCTCGCCTTCCTTGACGATCTCTTCGCCATCGGCGTAGTCCTGCCAGCTGCTGGCGCGCAGCACTTCCCAGATTTCCTCGTGGGAGAACTCGTGGAAGAATTTTAGTTTGCGCAGCAGGCTGAACTGTTCCTGCTGATCGATGCGCTTGTATTGCGCGCGCAGCTTCTGGTGCACGCGGGTCAATTCGGCGGCGAAATCCAAACCCGTCTTGTACCGCTTGGCCGGGTCTTTCTGCAGCGCCATGGCCGTGACGTTTTCCAGATCTTCCGGGATCTCGGGGCGCAGCGTGTGGATGGGCGGCGGCGTCGCGAACACGATCTGATGCAGCAGTTTTTGCAGATTGCCGGCGCGGAAAGGGCGCGTACCGGTGAGCAATTCATACATCACGGCGCCCAGGGAGTACAGATCCGAGCGGTTGGTCAGTTCGATGGACTGCACCTGCTCGGGCGACATGTAGGACGGGCTGCCGGCGATGCCTTCGATGCGCGAGATTTCCGAGTCCGCAACCAGCGCGATTCC
>JANXOV010000062.1 GCA_025357635.1 Pseudomonadota bacterium | reverse complement strand
AAGCCGACTGCCGACTGCCGACAGCAAAGCAAAGCGCGGCGGCGGCCAGTCCGGCAATTGCAGTCCGCGTACAGGTATCTGAGTAACAAGCTGGAAGATTAATAGAGGAATTGCTTTTCACTGATCATCTTTGAAGCAGGAAAATTGCAGCGGTGGAACCCAGATCATCCAACACGATCTAGGGGCAGTACTGCGTTTTGGTTCAAAGGTGTCAGAGGAGATATTGTGCGTGAAATCCTCAGCAAGCTTTCCGGGCGCAAATTGGCATAACGCTTAAGCATCTTCCAATCCTTATGGCCAGTGACGAGCGCGACTTGTTCGATTGCAAATCCCGCTTCGAAAAGGCGGCTGGTCGCTTCGTGGCGTAAATCATGAAAATGAAGATCTTCGATTTTGAGTTTGCGGCATGTGCGGCGAAACGCAGTTCCAAGAGAGCGTGAGTTGTACGGGAAAATTCTTGCACCGTTTCGATGACGTCGTTGTTCCTGAAGGAGTGACCATGCGTCGTAACCGGTAGAGTTTAGCAACGGTACCTTTTGATCGTTGCCGTCCTTATTTCGGGGATCCTTACGGTCTCGCACTATGACGATGCGTGTTACTTCGTTGATGTCTGAAATCCGAATTTTGCAAATCTCTTCTTCGCGCATTGCCGTCGCAATCGCAAAGCGCACGATTCGCCCGAGTGGAATACTTTGCCGCAGATTGGCATCGGCGTATGCGACGATTCGATCTATCTCATCCTGCGTGGGTCTTCGATCGCGCTCATTGGATTTTCCAACTAGTCCAAGCCGCTTCAACGCAATTCGCGCCAAATCCACTGACGCGGTGGTCAACTGAACGCCGTGGACTGCAGCCGCATGCGAAATTAGCGTTTTGATATGCCCCAAATCCATGCTGACTGTCGTCGGACCTGCGCCTTCTTTCGCGCGGTCTTTGGCAAATTGGATAAGGCGTTCACGAGAAATGTCGCGGATCTGGACCTTTCCCAGGCGAACCCTGAGACGTTCCATGGAGAACGCCTTCGACCGTCGCGGTGGCTTGCCTACCTCGAGCATGTCTGCCAAGTGCATCTCCACCAGATGCTCAAAAAGGGTGGGATCGCTATGTGAGCGTGTGGTCGGCGCCTCGCCACGATCGATTCGGCGCTCGATGTCCAGCGCCCATTCTTCGCCGTCCCGTCGTCGACGGAACGTCTCGCTAACATAGCGGCCCTTACGTCGGACTTGGACTCTCCAATTATTTGAGGGAAGCTGCTTGAAGGTTGCCATTTCGTGTGCTGTCCGTGTGCAGTGAGGTGGCGTAGAGCGGCGTAATGGAGCGAAACGCAGTGCACACGAGCGTGCACACGCTGTATCGTAACTGATTGAAGTATATGATAACTTATTGAATATGCAACGAAATATTTTATCGGTAGCGCCCATGATGGACTACACCGACCGGCACTGCCGGTTCATCCATCGTTTGTATTCGCCGCATGCCCTGCTCTACACCGAGATGATCGTCGCGGCGGCGGTCGTGCGCGGAGATGCGAGGCGATTGCTGGCGTACGGGCAGAGCGAGCATCCGCTGGCGCTGCAATTGGGTGGGTGCGATCCGCGGGAACTGGCGGCGGCGGCGAAGATCGGCGCGTCCATGGGCTACGATGAGATCAACCTGAATGTGGGCTGCCCGAGCGACCGGGTGAAGAGCGGCGCCTTCGGCGCCTGCCTGATGCTGAACCCGCCGCTGGTGGCGCAATGCGTCGCCGCGATGTCGGACGCGGTTTCGATCCCGGTGACGGTCAAGTGCCGCATCGGCATCGACGCGCGTGAAGACTACGAATTCTTCGCCGGTTTCATAGACACGGTGGCCGCCGCCGGCGTGCGCTGCTTCGCCGTGCACGCCCGCAACGCGATTCTCAAGGGCCTGTCCCCGCGCGAGAACCGCGAGATCCCACCGCTGAAGTACGCGTACGTGTACCGCATCAAACGCGAACGCCCCGACTTGCAGATCATTCTCAACGGCGGCGTCCAGGATTGCGCGGCCGCCGCGGCGCATATTCAAGCGGGAGCCGACGGCGTCATGCTGGGGCGCGCCGTGTGCCAGCGGCCCGCGTTGCTCGGGGAACTCGAGCGGACACTGATTGATCCTGACTGGGTGGTCCCTGATCCGATGCAGGTGCTCGAGCAGGTGGTTGTGTATGCGCGGGATCAGCTTCGCGACAATGTCCGGCTGCATTCGATCGCCCGGCACTTGCACGGCCTGCTTGCCGGTGCCAGCGGCGCTCGCGCCTGGCGGCGGTTCTTGTCCGAGGTGGCGGGGCGGCCGGATGCGCCGGCCGAGACTCTGCTCGGTGCCGCCGACATCCTGCGGCGAGCGGCCTGAATGAACGCGCAACGCTGCGCCAGTACAGCATCACGTGCCACATTAAGTATAATCAGTTCGCGCTATGGGTAACGAAACCGAACTGGCCATTGTCTTCGCCGACGTCGTGGGCAGCATGAAGCTGTACGAGCAGCTGGGTGATCTGCGCGCACGGGAAATGGTGGCGGTTTGCATCGACGTCATGCGCGCAGCCACCGATCAGCACGAAGGCATGGTCATCAAGACCATGGGCGATGAAGTCATGTCCACGTTCCCCACGGCGGACGATGCGCTCAATGCCGCTGCACAGATGCAAAAACAGATCGCGGCGCATCCCGCCTTGAAGGTCGACGATCATGCGGTTGCAATTCGAATCGGCTGTAACTTTGGCCCGGTAGTTATTGAAAATAGAGACATTTTCGGGTCCGCTGTGCATACAGCCAATCGCATGACCAGCCAGGCCAAGGCCGGCCAGATCATGACCACGGCGGCCATGGTGGAACGACTGTCGCCCGAATGGCGCGCCTGCGTAAGGCAGATCGACATTGCCACGGTCAAGGGCCGCAGCAGCGAACTGGCGCTGTTCGAGGTGCTGTGGCAGACCGAGGACATTACCAGCATGGTGCCGACGATCGCCATGTCCTCACGCAATGGCGCCAAGGACAAGCCGCACCGGCTGCGGTTGCGCTATCAGGGTCAGGAAGTGATCGTCGATGAACGGCGCAACAACATCAGCATGGGCCGTGCCGAGGAGAACGATCTGGTGATCAAGGGCAACCTCATTTCGCGTCTGCATGCGCGCATCGAGATCAACCGCAACAAGTTCATGCTGATCGATCAGAGCACCAACGGCACCTTTGTGCAGGGCAAGGATGGCGAGGAGGCCTTCGTGCGTCGCGACTCCATGCAGATACGCGCCGAAGGCTTGATCGGCCTGGGCAAGGCGCCGGACAGCAATTCCTTGCTGGTCATCCGTTTCGTTTGCGAAGAATGAGCCTGGCGCCGGCGGACAGCCACACGCCGCCGGACTGAACCGCCTCGGGCTCTAAACCTTTTTCAATCGGTCGATCGCGGCTTGATGCTCATCCTGAAGCGCCTTGGGGAGCCGCGCGCCAAACTGCTGCAGATAGGCGCCGATGCCGTTCATTTCATCGCGCCACAAATCCGCATTCACCGTCAGCAGTTCTTCGATGGCCCCCGGCGCGATGTCCAGCGCATGCGTGTCCAGATCGTCCGGCGCGGGCAGGTAGCCGATGGCGGTGTCGCGCGCGGCGGCCTTGCCTTTGCAGCGATCGATGATCCAGCTCAGCACGCGCAGGTTGTCGCCGAACCCCGGCCACAGGAACTTGCCGGCCGCGTCCTGACGGAACCAATTGACATGGAAAATCTGCGGTGGCGCGCTCAACTTCCTGCCCACGTTGAGCCAGTGCGACCAGTAGTCGCCGAAGTTGTAGCCGGCGAAGGGTTTCATCGCCATCGGGTCGCGGCGCACCACGCCCACCTCGCCGACGGCGGCGGCGGTGGTTTCGGAGGCCACGCCGGCGCCCACCAGCACGCCATGCGCCCACGAGCGCGCCTGATACACCAGAGGGGCCACTGAACGGCGGCGTCCGCCGAACACGATGGCGGAAATCGGGACGCCGCCGGGCGCATCGGCCAGAGTCGAATAGCTGGGGTTCTGGCGCGCGGCAACGGTAAAGCGGGAGTTGGGTTGCGCGGCCGGACCGTTTTTCGCATCGTAGGGCCGGCCCTGCCAATCAGCCACCGGAACGCCCGCGGGCAATCCTTCCCACCAGGGTTGATTGTCGGCGGTCACGGCCACGTTGGTGAAAATGGTGTCGCGCTGAATCGTCTCAAAGGCATTGCGATTGGTCTTGGCGTTGGTGCCGGGCACCACGCCGAAATAGCCGGACTCGGGATTGATGGCGTACAGGCGGCCGTCGGCGCCGGGATGCAGCCAGGCGATGTCATCGCCCACTGTCCAGATTTTCCACCCCGGGAAGGTTGCCGGCGGAATCAGCATGGCCAGATTGGTCTTGCCACAGGCGGAAGGGAAGGCGCAGGCCAGGTAGTGAATCTCTCCCTGCGGGTTTTGGATGCCCACGATCAGCATGTGTTCGGCCAGCCAGCCCTCGGCGCGCGCCTGCCAGCTGGCGATGCGCAGCGCGTGGCACTTCTTGCCCAGCAGCGCGTTGCCGCCATAGCCGGAGCCGAAGCTCTTGATCGACAGTTCCTCGGGGAAGTGCATGATGAAACGGCGCTCCGGATTCAGATCGCCTGTGGAATGCAGGCCTTTGACGAAGGTGCTCTCGCGCGCGATGCGTTCCAGCGCAGCGCGTCCCATGCGCGTCATGATCTTCATGTTGAGCACGACATAGGCGCTGTCGGTGATCTCCACGCCGCAGCGGGAGAAGGGCGAGTCGATGGGGCCCATGCAATAGGGCACAACGTAGAGCGTCCGGCCCCGCATGCAGCCGCGGAACAACTCGTCCATCTTGCGATGCGCCGGCGCGGGCGCCATCCAGTGATTGTTCGGTCCCGCGTCGATTTCATGCTGGGTGCAGACGAAGGTGAGGTGCTCAACGCGGGCGACGTCCGAAGGATGCGAGCGATACAGATAGCAGCCCGGATTGGTGGACTGATTCAAGGGCAGCAATTCTTTGTTCTGAACCAAGGCGCGCTCGAGCGCGCCGAACTCGGCATCGCTTCCGTCACACCAATGGATGGCGGCAGGCTGAGTCTGCGCCGCAACCTCGCGGACCCAGGTGGTCACATCCCGGCTCAGCGAGGAAAGATCGAAGGGTTGCTGCGCCGCTGTTGCCATGGACCGTTGGCCTTGTTCGGTAACTGTACAGACCCGCAAGAATGACAGATGCGTGGTAGGGACGCCAAGTGAGCTATGATCGGCCCCCGGCGGCAACCGTGAGCCGGTTCCGCAAGCTCGTCCATTACGTGTGATTTTCCTCACAACTTGCTGAGTATTCTACAATTATTGCCTGTCAATCGAGACCTGGTCCGGTGCTGAGGCGCGCGTTTGAATAGCCGGCGAGGGGCTTTCGTTCTTGCATTGGGCCTGTCCGGTTTTGGGACCTGTCTGGCGCAATCCGCTCAACCGGCTGGCATCACGCTCAAAACCGTGGCCGAAGTGCAAACCCGACGCACCGATACTGCGGTGGAGCGCTTTCAGTTGAGCCCGGCCGACCATGTCGTCGCGGGCGATCAGCTCGTCTATACGGTTGAGATCCACAACACCACGATGCATCCGCTGGACGGGGTGCTGGTCACCAACCCGATTCCTGAGCGGATGGGCTACATCGCTGACTCGGCCGTCGGTCCGGGCTGCGATACCGATTTTTCCGTCGACGGCGGCGTCAGTTTTGCCAAGCCTGCAGTGCTGCTGATTCTACTGGCGGCCGGACAGACGCGGCCGGCTACCGCGGCGGACTACACGCATATTCGCTGGAAGCTCAAGTACCCGTTGAGCGGCAACGCCACCGCATTCGCGCGCTTCCGCGCGGCGCTGAAGTAACGCCGCGCCGCTCGAGCATGGATTACAAGGACATCTTCAGCGAGCATGGACCGCTGGCGCGCGCCATTCCCGGCTATGCCTATCGTCCCGAACAGGCGGCGATGGCGAAAGCCGTGGGCGCTGCACTGGCACTGGGCGAACCGTTGATCGTCGAGGCCGGTACGGGCACCGGCAAGACCTTTGCCTATCTGGTGCCGGCGCTGCTGTCCGGCCGCAGCGTCATCATTTCCACCGGTACGCGCACTTTGCAGGATCAGCTGTTCCACCGCGATGTGCCGATGCTGGCGCGCGCCATTGGCATGCCGGTGAAGATTGCGCTGCTCAAGGGACGCTCCAATTATCTGTGCCGTCATCACCTGGAGCAGCTGCCGCAGCAGCGCGCGCTGTTTGGGACGGCCAAAGGCAGTTCGCGTCATCTGGCTAAAATCCTGCGCTGGTCGGCGACGACCAAGAGCGGCGATCTGGCGGAACTTGCGGACATACCCGAAAACTCGCCGGTGTGGCCTTTGGTCACATCGACACGCGAGAATTGTCTGGGCCAGGAATGCCCGCAGATCTCGAGCTGCCATGTCTACGATGCGCGGCGTGCGGCTCAGGCCGCGCAGATCGTGGTCGTCAATCACCATCTGCTGCTGGCCGATCTGGCTTTGAAGGACGAAGGCTTCGGCGATCTGCTGCCCGGAGTCGAGGCCGTGATCCTCGATGAAGCGCATCAGGTGCCCGACATTGCCGCGCAATTTTTCGGTCTGACCTGGTCCTCGCGCCAGGTGCAGCTGGTGGCGCGCGACGCGGCCGTCGAGCTGCTCAAGGCGCAGGCCGGCGGTTCCTCCATCAACACCTTGCTGCAGGATCTGGAGGCGCGGATTGCGGCCCTGTACCGCGATGTGCCGCCCAAGTCCGGACGCATCGACTGGGAGCGGCTGCCGGATTCTTTCTTTGACGCGCTCACCGACCTGCAGAACTGCCTGCAGGAGGTGGGCCACCATCTGGAAGCCCTGGGCAGCGGGCCGGGCACGGCGATGTGCGCGCGGCGCGCGCGGCAGTTGGCCGCTAACCTTGCCACCCTGCGCGGCCTTGAGGAGCATGCCGGCCTGCGCTGGGCGGACGGCGGCACGCTGGGTCTGCAGTTGCATTTCACTCCCTTTGAGATCGCCGAACGGCTGCGCGCCTATGTCGAGGCGCGCCCCTGTGCGTGGATCTTCACCTCCGCAACACTGGCGCTGGGCGATGACTTCACGCATTTTGCAAGCCGCATAGGCCTTTGCGATGCGCGTTCCTTTCGCATCGATTCACCCTTCGATTACCGCGATCAGGCGCGCGTGTATCTGCCGCTGAACATGCCGGAGCCGCAGGATCCGGGCTATACGCAGTGCTTCATCGACGCCTGCGCGCCCTTGCTGGCGGCCAGCGGCGGGCGCGCATTCTTGTTGTTCACCAGCTACCGCGGATTGAACGAAGGACTGCAGGCGCTGACAAAACGCTTTGCGACTCCGCCGTTTCCTGTGCTGGTGCAGGGCCAGGCGCCGCGCGATGCCTTGTTGAAACAATTCCGCGCGCTCGGCAATGCGGTGCTGTTGGGCACGGGCAGTTTTTGGGAGGGCGTCGATGTCAAGGGTGATGCGCTGTGCATCGTGGCCATCGACAAGCTGCCGTTTGCATCGCCCGACGATCCGCTGCTCAAGGCGAGGCTGGAAGGCATCCGGCGGCGCGGCGGCAATCCGTTTTTCGACTATCAGGTGCCGCAGGCGGTGCTGGCGCTGAAGCAGGGGGTGGGCCGGTTGATTCGCGACGCGGATGATTTCGGCGTGATCGTGATCGGCGATCCGCGCCTGAGGACCAAGGGTTACGGGCGCATATTCCTGGACTCGCTGCCTCCCAGTCCGGTCATCACCGATCCTGCGCAGGGCGCTCAGTTCTTAATCAGCCGGCTCGCCGGTTTGCGGCAGAATTAGCGCATGCGCGTACTTGCATTGGATACCGCAACGGAAGCTTGTTCCGTTGCCCTTTGGACGGGGCAGGAGATGATCTTGCGTTTCGAGGAGCCCGGACGCGGTCACGCGTTGCGCATTCTGCCCCTGGTGCATGCGGTGTTGGCCGAGGCCGGGTTGCGGCTGGATCAACTGGACGCGCTGGCCGCAGGAATCGGACCAGGTGCGTTCACCGGCGTGCGCATCGGCGTCTGCGTGGCTCAGGGGCTGGCATTCGGCGCAGGGCTGCGCGTCGTGCCGGTGAACACCCTGGAGGCGCTGGCCATGCAGGCGCTGGACAACCCGCAACGGGCCGGCAGAGAAGTGCTGGCCTGCCTGGATGCACGCATGGGTGAAATCTACTGGAGTTCCTTGCGCGCCGATCCGGCGCGCGGCGTGATTGCCGTGGACGAGGCGCGCGTCGACAAGCCGCCGCGGGCGAGCCTGGCGTTCGCACAGCGCGATCTGTTCGGCATCGGCCGGGGCATGCATGTGCTGCAGGGACTGAATCTGTGGAACGGACCTTGCGAGGCGGATGCGTTGCCGCGGGCTGAACACATGGCGCGGCTTGCGCTGCTGCGGCTGGCGCATGAAAAGGGTCTGGATCCTGCGGATCTGCAACCCCTGTATCTGCGGGACAAAGTGGCATTCACCGAGTCCGAGCGCGCCGCGGGCGCGCGTTGATGCGGGCGCATCGATTGTCCGTGTCATCGAAACGTCACACGCCCCGGCTGTAATACGATGCCATTTAAATCAAGACTCTAGACAAGGGACCATGACGGCCAAGCGCATTTTGGTGGTTGAAGACGAGAAAGCGATCCGCGACATGATCGCATTCGGATTGCGGCGCGCCGGCTATGAGGTGAGCGAGGCGCAGGACTGCCGCACAGCGCGCGCCAGCATCGTCGATGTCAGGCCGGATCTGCTGCTGGTCGATTGGATGCTGCCCGACATGAGCGGTCTGGAGCTGATCCGCGCGCTCAAGAAGTCCAAGGACAGCGATGAGATTCCCAGCATCATGCTCACCGCCAAGGCCGAGGAGCAGGACAAGATCAGCGGACTTGAGGGCGGGGCGGATGACTACATCACCAAGCCCTTCAGTCCACGCGAGCTGCTGGCGCGAATTCAGGCGGTGTTGCGGCGCGCAGGTCCCGGCGGCGGTGAGGACGTGGTGGAAGTTCCCGGTCTGAAAATCGACGACTCCAGCCACCGAGTCAGCGCCGGGGAGCGTGAGATATCGCTCGGCCCGACCGAATACCGGCTGCTGCATTTTTTCATGACGCATCCGGAGCGGGTTTTTTCCCGCGGGCAATTGCTGGATCGGGTGTGGGGCGGCAATACCTACGTCGAAGAGCGAACGGTGGATGTCCACATCCGCCGGTTGCGCCGGGCGCTGGAACCGTATTTGCTTGACGGTCATGTGCAGACGGTTCGCGGCGCGGGGTATCGGTTTTCCACGCGCGACGCGTAAACTTCCCAACCATGCTTTCCATGTGGTCGTTTGCGCTTGCGCGGCTGGCCGGAATTCTCGCTCTGGCGGCGGTCCTGGGCCTGATCTTCGGCCACCCCTGGCTGTGGCTGGTCGTGCTGGTGTGCGGCTATGCCATCTGGCAGCTGATCGATCTGTACCGGCTCGACCGATGGCTGTCCACCCGCCCCAAGACCGATCCGCCGGATTTGGGCGGGGTGTGGGGCAATGTCGTGGCGCAAATCGAGCGACTGAATCGCCGCAAGCGCTACCATAAGCAGCGCGTGCTGCAAATTCTGCGCGAGTTGCGCCGCTCCACTGCCGCGTTGCCCGACGGCGTCATCATCCTGAGTCCGCACCGCGAAATTCTCTGGTTCAATCCCCCGGCGGGGCGGCTGTTCGGACTCAAGCGCGGCGTCGACATCGGCCTGCGCATCGACAACCTGATCCGCGCCCCGGAGTTCGTCAAGTACCTGCACAGCGACAAGTTTCCGGGTCCGCTGGTGATCCGTCCGCCGCTGCAGATCGAAGCCTATTTGTCAGTGCAGGCCGTCCCGTATGGCGCCGGACAGCTCTTGTTGCTGGTGCGGGACGTAACCCGGCAGATGCAGATCGAGGCGATGCGCAAGGACTTCGTCGCCAATGCCTCGCACGAGTTGCGCACGCCCTTGACGGTGATTTCCGGCTACCTGGACACGCTGGCCAATGACCCCGGACTGGGCCCGGTGTGGGCGGGTCCGATTCGTGACATGCGCTCACAGGCGCAGCGCATGAACTCGATCATCGCCGACCTGCTGGAGCTGTCGCGCCTGGAATCCACCGATGGCGAGGCCATGGGCGAGGCCATCGATGTGCGCGCCATGCTCGAGCGCCTGTATCGCGACGCGCTCGCGCGATCGGAGCGGCCCGCCGATGTCGGCCTTCAGGTTGACACGGAAGACGGCCTGTTCGGCTCGGCGCGCGACATCGAGTCGGCCTTCACGAATCTGCTGGTCAATGCGTTGAAGTACACGCCGCCTGGCGGCTCGGTGCGCATGCGCTGGCGGAGCGACGGCGAGGGCGCGCATTTTTCCGTCATCGACACCGGCATCGGCATCGCACCCGAGCATCTGCCGCGCATCACGGAGCGTTTTTACCGCGTCGACGCAGGCCGCTCACGCGAGCAGGGTGGATCCGGACTCGGCCTCGCCATCGTCAAGCATGCGCTGCAATTGCACGGCGGCCGGCTGGAGGTGGACAGTGTCGAGGACAAGGGCAGCACGTTCACCTGTCATTTCCCGCCGGGCCGGGTCTGGCGGCGCGAAGCGCTGCTGGCGGGCTGAGTCAAACGGGCCCGGCGCTCCGATCACGTTTGCGGCGCGTATCGGTTGACGCAGGACGCAATCGGATGTAAACGACTGTTCAACATTTTTTACAGGTGATGCCAGCATGGAAACCGCCGATCTCACGCACCACATATCCCGGCGCTTCAACGAGGATCTGGAAAAGCTGCGCAGCCAGGTGTTGCAGATGGGCGGGTTCGTCGAGCAGCAGCTGCACAAGGCCATCACCGCACTGGTGGAGGGCGACAGCGAGCTGGGCGAATCGGTGGCCAAGGACGACTACAAGGTCAATGGCATGGAAGTGGCCATCGACGAGGAATGCAGCCGCATCCTGGCCACGCGCTCACCCGCCGCCGGGGACCTTCGCGTGGTGGTCGCCATCATCAAGACCATCACCGATCTGGAGCGCATCGGCGATGAAGGCGAGAAAATCGGCTATATCGCCTCGCGCCTCGCGACCATGGAGCGCCCGCCCGACAAGTACCGCTCGGTCAAGCACCTGGGCCGTGCCGTGGCGCAGATGGTGCACGATTCACTCGATGCGTTCGCGCGCATGGATTCCAAAGCCGCGCTCAAGACCGTGCAGGAAGACAAATTGGTGGACGAGGAATACGAGTCCATCCAGCGTCAGTGCATGACCTTCATGATGGAAGACCCGCGCAGCATCCGCCGCGTCATGGAAATCATGTGGGTGGTGCGCGCCCTGGAGCGCATCGGTGATCACGCCAAGAACATCTGCGAATACGTCATCTACATGGTGCACGGCACCGACGTGCGGCACACCTCTCTGGAGGATGTCGCCAAGCAACTGGAATCCGCAGAGCCGATCACCCGGCGCTGAAGAGCCAAGGTCCAAGATCGTGCAGGCCCTGTCCAACCTGAGCTCACGCGGCGCCAATCTGCTGGGCCTGTTCGCCTGCGTGGCGATGCTTGCTTACGCGTACTTCTCGCAATACGTGTTGCACCTGGATCCCTGTCCGCTGTGTATTTTTCAGCGCGTCGGCGTGCTGGCGATGGGCGCGGTGTTCCTCGCCGCGGCAGCGCACGACCCGCGTGGCGCGGCGCGGCGCGTGTATGCGCTGCTGATGGCGCTGGCGGCAGGCGCCACCATCGCCGTGGCCGTGCGGCACCTGTGGATTCAAAGCCTGCCGCCCGGATCGGTGCCGGTGTGCGGAGCCTCGCTCAAGTTCATGCTCAAAGTGCTACCCTTGAGCAACGTGCTGTCCAAGGTTCTCAATGGTTCGGGAGAGTGCGCCAAGATCACCTGGCGCTTCCTGGGCCTGTCCATGCCCGCCTGGGTGCTGATCAGCGCCGCGGTGACCGGCGGCTTCGGCATCTGGGCCAACCTGCGCAGACTCAGGCCGGTGTTGCGCTTCTGATGTCTCCCACGCTCGAGTTGACGCGCCAGCTCATCGCGCGCCCGTCGGTAAGCCCTGCGGATGGCGGATGCCAGCAGCTCATGATCGAGCGGCTGCAAGCCATCGGTTTTCAGATCGAATCGCTGCCCTTTGGCCCCGTCGAGAATTTCTGGGCGACGCGCGGGACCGCAGGCCCCGTGTTTTGTTTTGCCGGCCACACCGATGTCGTACCGACGGGGCCGCTGGAGCAGTGGAGCACGGATCCCTTCGAGCCCGTCATCCGCGACGGGCTTCTGTATGGACGCGGCGCGGCGGATATGAAAAGCGGGCTGGCGGCGATGGTCACGGCCTGCGAACAGTTCATCGGTGCGCATGCCGCGCATCGCGGCACGATCGCCTTCCTGATCACCAGCGATGAAGAGGGCCCCTCCGTGGACGGCACCCGCCGGGTGGTCGAGGTCTTGCAGGCGCGCGGCGCGACCATCGACTGGTGCCTGATCGGTGAGCCTTCCAGCGAGCGGGTGCTGGGCGATACGATCAAAATCGGCCGCCGCGGCAGCCTCAGCGGGCGGCTCACCGTGCATGGCGTGCAAGGACACATTGCCTATCCGCAGTTGGCCGACAATCCCGTCCATGCGCTGGCGCCTGCACTGGCGGAGCTGGTGGCCCGCCAGTGGGACGAGGGCAATGAACACTTCCAGCCCACGAGCTTTCAGGTGTCCAATCTGAACGCCGGCACCGGCGCGCCCAACGTGATTCCCGGTGAACTCAAGGCGCGCTTCAATCTGCGGTTTTCCACCCAGCAAACGGTGCCGTCGCTGCAGGCGATCGTGGAGGAGATCTTGAAGCGCCATGGCGTGCGCTACACGCTGGAGTGGTTCATATCCGGGTACCCGTTCCTGACCAAGCCGGGCGCGCTGTCGGCGGCGGCCTGTGATGCGGTCGAACGCCGGTTGGGCCGCCGGCCCAAGCTGTCCACCGGCGGCGGCACCTCCGACGGCCGCTTCATCGCGCCCATGGGGGCCCAGGTGGTGGAACTGGGCGTGGTGAACGACACCATCCACAAGGTCAATGAGCATGTCCGCGTCGCCGACATCGATGCATTGCACGCGATCTACCAGGACCTGCTCGAATCCTTGCTGGTCTAGCCGATTCCGGCGCAAAGGCGCCCTGATTTGAGGCGTGCAATAATTCTGTAACAATTCTGCAATAGCCTTCACGCCAATCCGGGCCGACCCCAGCGCCTGGTTTCGCGGAGGCTTCAGTGATCAAACGATCCATCGTTTTCGCAACCGCCCTGGTTGCCGGACTTTCAAGCGTGGCGCAGGCCCAATCGGCGCGCGACTACATCAGCATCGTCGGCTCCTCGACGGTTTTCCCGTTTTCATCCACAGTGGCCGAGCAGTTCGGCAAGAGTCAGCCGCAATTCAAGACCCCCAAGGTCGAGAGCACCGGCACGGGCGGTGGCATCAAGCTGTTTTGCAGTGGCGTGGGTGTGCAGTATCCGGACATCGCCAATGCCTCACGCCGCATGAAGGCCGGCGAGTTCCAGGATTGCGCTGCCAAGGGCGTCAAGGACATCAGCGAGATCAAGTTCGGCTACGACGGCATCGTGCTCGCGAATTCCAAATCCGCGCCGCTGTACAAGCTGACCCGGCGTGAGCTCTATCTGGCCTTGGCCAAGCAGGTGCCCAGCAAGGCCGATCCCAACGTCCTTGAAAACAACTCCTACACCACCTGGGATCAGATCAATTCCTCGCTCCCCAAGGTGAAGATCGAAGTGCTGGGCCCGCCGCCCACCTCGGGCACTCGCGACGCGTTCGTCGAACTGGTCATGGAGGCCGGCTGCCAGACCTATCCCTGGCTCAAGTCGCTGAAGGAAGTGAACGAGCGGCGTTTCAAGCAGGCGTGCGATGCGATCCGCGAAGACGGCGCCTACATCGAAGCCGGCGAGAACGACAACCTGATCGTGCAGAAATTGCAGGCGACCAAAAGCTCGCTGGGTATTTTCGGCTACAGCTTCCTGGAAGAAAACCAGAACGTACTGCAGGGCTCGTACATTGAAGGCGTCGCGCCTGCGTTCGATGACATCACCAGCGCCCGCTATCCGGTTTCCCGCTCGCTGTACTTTTACGTCAAGAAGGCCCACGTCGGCGTCATTCCCGGCATCAAGGAATTCGTCGCCGAATTCATGAGCCCCAAGGCGCTCGGTGATGAGGGTTATCTGGCGGCCAAGGGACTCATCCCCTTGCATAAGAGCGAACTGGCCGGGGCGCGCAAAGACGCCGCGGACCTGAAGTCGTTGAAGCTTTAATTCAATTATAAAAATGGAGTCAACGATGAATCAGGTTTTGAAGTTAGCGGTGGCCTTGGCCTTGACGGCGCCGATCGCCATTCCCGCGATTGCCATCGCGGCCGCGCCAGCCGCAAAAGCACCCACCGCGGCGCAGATCAATGCGGAGGAAATTGCCGCCATCCGCACGCAGATGCAGGCGCTGTCCGACCGGCTGCAAAAGCTGGAGCAGACCAATCAGGCGCTGGAAACCCAGAATGCCGAACTGAAGAAGTCCGCCGACGATGCGACCAAGCAGGTCAAACAGGTGCAGGCTGACACGGATGCCACCATCGACCAATTGGCGAAGACGCGCTCGGCGCTGCCCGAGTGGGTGTCGCGATTCAGCGTGAAGGGTGATTTTCGCTACCGCCATGAAGACATCAACAGCGGCTCGGATGCCGAGGCCATTGCCAACAACGGGCAAACCTTTGACCGAGAACGAGAACGGCTGCGCGCCCGCCTGGCCATCACGGCGAAGGTCAACGATACGATCAACGTCGGTCTGCGGCTTTCCACCAGCGAACGCGGGCTCGATGCGCGCTCACCGAACGTGACTTTGAGTAACTATTCGGCCAAGAAGACGGTCGCCTTCGATCAGGCATTCGTCGAATGGATGCCCTCGGCCGACTTCAAGGTCACCGCGGGCAAAATGGCCTATCCCTGGGCGCGGCCGGCTCAGAGCTTTTTCTTCGACAACGACATCAATCCGGAAGGCATCGCGGTCAATATCAATCACGGCTATTTCTTCGTCAACGCCTTCTATTTCTGGCTGAACGAAGTCACTTCCGCAAAGACGGACCGCGCGGATGCGAACATGACTGGCGGCCAGATCGGCATCAAGTATCCGATATCCGCCAGTTCGAGCCTCACCGCCGCGGTCAGTTACCAGAAAAACGGCTCGGTCCAGGGGCGAAACGTGCTTACGCTTATCGGCGGCGACGTCAACGGCACCGGCGGCTCCAACGGCAATTCAACCGTCGGCACCGCGCCCGACAGCGTGCTGCGCGATGAGTTCAAGATTGCCGAGGCCTATGCGGAGTACACGCATAACATGTCGACCTCAATGTTCGGCGACCTGCCTCTGAGCCTGTTTGCCGAGTATGCGAAGAACAGCGGCGCGGGTACGGAAAAGAACGGCGATACGCTGGACACGGCGTATGCCGCCGGCATCTCGCTGGGCAAGGCGGCGGCGCCGGGCACCTGGGAAGTGGCCTACATGTACCAGAAGACCGAGAAGAACGCGCTGTTCGGTCAATGGATCGATTCGGATTTTGGCAACGGCAGCACCGACTCCAAGGGACACGTGATCAAGGCCGGCTATGCGCCGTTCAAGAACACGGCGGTGAACCTGACTTACTTCATCAACCAGCTGAATGTGGATGCTGGCAAGCCAAACTCGAACAATCCACAGAACCGCAATTACGATCGTCTGCAACTTGATTTCAATTTCAAGTACTGAGCATTCGGCGTCGGGTTGAATAAAATCCAGCGGGCCCTGCGGGGCCCGCTTTTAGAGTCCCCCGTTGGGGATCCGTAAACCCCACGGCTTTAGGCGGCGGGGCCTCGATCCAAAGGATCGGATTCGCTTGTCCTACGATGGCGTTGTAAGCGGGTCCGAATGTTCTGGCTCTTCAATTTGCGAGACCTGGATACGAAAGGGTGTCA
>JANXOV010000057.1 GCA_025357635.1 Pseudomonadota bacterium | reverse complement strand
GCTCTCCAGATCGAACCGCTGCAAAGCGGCGCCGACGCGGCGCGATATCGCCCGGCTGATGAACACGCCCGCCACCAGGATCAGTATCGCAGTGATCAACTTTGGCCCAAACCGGATGGCCAGTTCGAGCAGCGTACTGCGTGCGCGCTCCAGCGTGTCGACGTCAACGTTCATGAGAATCCCCCTCCCCCGTCACTGCAAATAATCTGCTCTCTTCATCAGGACACAATCGCCGTCACATTTTTCGCGCCCGCAGACAGGTAACCTCCCCCCGATATGTTCAAACGCTATGTCCTGCCCGATCAGCTGGCCGCCGAGCGGGAATTCCTCCCCACCCAGGCCTGGTGGCAGTTTGAACCCCGCTTCAACGTGGCGGCCCACCAGTATGTGCCTGCCATCCGCGTCCACGAACGTCAATCCGAAGCCATCATGATGCGCTGGGGACTGATCCCCTCGTGGGCCGAGGGCAAGCCGGTGGGTGATCCGCCCATCTGCGTCGACGTTGAGCAAATCCAGGACTCGATCGCGCATCAGGAACCCTGGTTGCACGGGCGGCGCTGCATCCTGCCCATTGCCGGCTTTTATGTGTGGCAACTGCACGCTGATAAGTACCGACAGCCTTACTTCGTTCACTTGACCACGCGGTCCGTATTCGGCGTTGCGGCGATCTGGGACCGCTCGGTGAGCGAGCAGGACGACGTCATCGAGAGCTGCTCAGTCATCTGCGTACCGCCCAACGAGCTTCTCTGCGACATTGGCAATCCCACCCAGCGCATGCCCGCCATTCTGCGGCGCAAGGATTATCAAACCTGGCTGCACGGAACGCCAGTACAGGCGCAGGCCGCGCTGCAGTCGTATCAGCCGGACTGGATGCAGGCCTACCCGGTGAGCCCACGGATCAACTCCACGGCGCCGGATGACCCCGGATTGATTCATCCCGCGCATTGAGCGGATTCTTCACGAGGCGGGTTGCTGCAGCGCGCCGGCAGTCGTTCTGATCAACTCCCAGCCCTCCTGTACATGCCGCCAGGTCGTATAGGTCTGGCCGATCACAAATCGGATTACCACGCCTCCGCGATAGTGGGTCTTGGTCAAATACAGCGTGCCGCCGTCGTTGAGCTGCCGCAGCAGGCGTTCGTTCAAGTCGTTGATCGCCGTCGCCTCCATCCGCGGATCGGGTGCGTATCGAAAGCTCAGCATGGCAAAGCGTGGCGGCGTCGTCAGTTCGAACCCCGGCGTCCGGCGAATCAGATCCGCCAGCCCTTCAGTCCAGGCAAGGTGGTCGCGAATTTTCTGCCGCAACCCTTCCGCACCGTAGGACCGCAACACGAACCACAGCTTCAGGGCGCGGAATCGGCGCCCCAGCGCAACGCTCCAGTCGCGATACTCCGGGGCCTGCTTGGAGTTCTTCGATTCCAGATACACGGGCGTCAGCGACAGCGCACCGGTCAGGGCGCTGGGATCTCGCATGTAGAACACCGAGCAGTCGAAATTCGTGAACAGCCACTTGTGCGGATTGAACACGAAGCTGTCGGCATGCTCGATGCCCGTCAGTTGCGCGCGCACCTCCGGCACAATCAGCGCGCTGCCCGCCCACGCGGCATCCACATGCAGGTGTATGTCTTGCTCGTGCGCGATCGTTCCGATCTGCCGCAGCGGATCGCACGCTCCCACGCCGGTGGTGCCGAAGCAGGTGACGATGCAGGCCGGAACCCGGCCCGCAGCGCGATCCTGCCGGATCGCTTCGAGCAACGCATCCGGGTCCATGCCATCGTCATCGCGCGTGGGAATCTTGCGCACATTGTCGGCGCCGATGCCGGCGATGCGCGCGCCTTTCTCCACCGAGGAATGCGCTTCGGTGGATGCGTAGACGATCAACGGCGGTCCGCCCGCCAGACCTGCGCGCGCGAACCGCCCGGCGGTGGCCTTGTTGCAGGCCGCGATCAGGGCGCACAGCGTGGCGGCGGATGCGGAGTCCTGAATGGATCCGACAAACTCGGCCGGAAGGTCCAGCAGCGTTCGCAGCCAGTCGGTGACCCGCGCTTCCAGCTCGGTCGCCGCCGGTGATGTCTCCCACAACATGCATTGCGCGCCGAGCGTCGCCGTCAGCATTTCGGCGAGCACGGACGGCGGACTGGAATTGGCGGTGAAGTAGGCGAAAAACTTCGGATGCTGCCAGTGGGTGATGCCGGGCATGATCGTTGATTTGAAATCCGCGAAAATGGCATCCATGGACTCTGAAGCTTCCGGACAGCTGACGGGCAGCTGAGCCAGCACCTCGCCCGGCTTCACCTGCGAGCGCACCGGATACTGCTCCACGCTGGTCAGATAGTCGGCCATCCAGTCGGCAAAGGTGTGCGCATGCACGCGGAACTCGTCGATGTCCAAGTGAATCTCCTGCACTTCAAGGAGGTCACGATACGATCTCGCGCTGCCAGGTTCAATCGTGCAGACGGCGACACGGCGTATCATGCTCAATTGCAACAACGGGGGTGGGGACGCTGATGACGAAAATATCCAAAACGACGGCCGTCCTGCTGCTGTGTCTGGCCGCGATGGGCGTGGCTCACGGCGATTCCACGCCGCCAACAGCCTATGCAGTGACGCTGACGCAAGGCTCACGTCTGATGATTGAGGCGAGGATCAATGGTCACCCCGTGCATGCCTTGCTGGATTCCGCGGCCGAAGCCACGCTGCTCAACCGCCGCTTCGCGCAAGACCTGCAGCTCGCGAACGGCGAACAGGTCAAAGGCAGCGGTTCGGGCAAGGAAGCCTTTCAGGCCTCGCTCGTTAAGGGAGTCACCATCCAAGCGTTGGGATTGACGCTTGCGGACCAGACAGTGGCGGTCACCGACTTGGACGATGTCGGGCAGCGGTTGCTGGGTGCACGACTGGATGTCATCCTGGGCCGCGAAGTATTCGATGCGGCGCGATTGCAGATTGATATCCACGCCAGGCGTATCGTCGTCGTGTCGCGCGCTGTGCAACCTCGCGGCGTTGCTCTGGAATTGCTGACCGAGAATGGTATCGAAACCATCCCGGCAACCGTCGGAGATGGCGTTGCGGTACGCGCCACATTCGATCTTGGCAATGGCGCTCACGTTCTGATCAGCAAAGCCCTGGCTGAGCGCCTGAAACTGCTGTCGGAGGGACGCGTGGTGGGGACCGAGCAAGGCGGCGGATTAGGGGGCGCAACGGCGCGTCAGCTGGTGCGGCTGAAATCGATCCAGGTCGCAGGGCGGCGATTCACCCAGGTTGATGCCGCCATCGACCCGCAATCCAGCGCCTCGGATCTGAACATCGGGGTGTCGATACTGCAGCACTTCTTGATCACCACGGACTATTCCCAGCACCGTGTATGGCTGGAGCCGGTCGGGGCGGCATCCAAGCATGGCCAGGGCACGTAGCTTTTATTGAATCGGCCCCAGATAGTCCATCTTGCCGATCTCCACGCCGTTGTGGCGCAGCAGCGCGTAAACCATGCTGATGTGGAAGTTCAGGTTCGGCAGCACGAAGCCGCTCAGATAGGACAGCCCGGTGAACTGAAGCGTCACACGCGGCGTCTTTAATTCGATGGCGCGGCTTTCGGCGCCACGCAGTTGCTCGGCTTTGATGCTATTCACGAAATCCAGCGTCTTGGCGATTCGCGCCTTCAGATCAGCAATGCTCACTTCGGTGTCCGCGTGCGCCGGCGGGTCAATTCCCGCAAGACGCGCCGCCGCGCCTTTCGCCGTATCGCACGCAATCTGCACTTGCCTGGCCAGCGGATGCATGTCCGGGAACAGCCGTGACTGAACCAGGACCGCCGGATCGAATTTCTTCGCCTCCGCGTACGCGGCTGCCTTGTCCAACAAAGCCGACAGATTGTTCAGTCCGCGCACCAGCGCCGGAATCGACAGGTCGTAAATCGATAGGGCCACGTTTAACTCCTTGAGTATGCAAATGAGATCCCACTCAACAGCGCCGCAGAGTCTTCCTTCGCATTCTTTTTCGCAGCCGCCTTTCCACCGCTCGGGGTGAATCTGCAAACAGTGCTGCCGCCAACTTGAACGCCTTACGCTGCCAGAAAGTGCGGCGCTTGACCAGCAGCAGATCGATCGCGCGCCCCGTGTCCTCGCTCAGAACCGCCGGGACCGCGAGATTGAGCTCGCGAATTCGGACGGCCAACAGCGCAAGATCATGATCATTCCCCAGGTGATCCGCCAACTTCTCGCCCGCTTTGCAAGCGCCCAACACGATCTGCAATTGATCGGTCCAATACTTCACCTGCTTGCGCCACTCGTGCAAACGCTCATCGTCCGGCCGCGCCCGCGCGGCCGCAAAAGCCCGCCGTGCCTTCTGATAGGCGTGCGCGAGCCGCTCTGCCAGGTCGCCGGTTTCCAAGACGACCGGTTCGATGGACAGCAGCCGGCCTTTGACGCTCTCCAAACGCGCCACGGCGCGGCGACGCAAAGGCAGAGACAACCGTCGCCGGACCGATTCGCGCTCTTGCCGCAGCATGACTGCAATCTGCCGCAGTGCGGGCGAGGCAATGCCCCCGTCTGGCAAAGCACGCAGGCGCTGCATCGTTCCTAGCAGCACGGCAGGATCCCGCAATGCGGACAGGCAGCGGGCCGTATCGCGAAGTTGGCGGTTTTCGCGCCGATAGGCTGCGCAACCCAGTGACCGGCGCAGCAGCCTCAAGGTGGCACGGCCCCGTTTCAGGTCCTTGCGAGCGGCGTGGACCTGTTCATCGGACAGCACAGACCGCAGCAGCGTCCCGCCGGCACGATCGATCTGCCCAACCACGGTCTGCAGCAGACTGCGCATTGCCATCCGCTCGTCGAAAAAGTCACTCTTGGGGGTTTCTACCATGATCTAATGCCGCCTATCGCTGATGGCTTGGCCACGCGATCAGGGTTTGCCGCACAGACGCGTTCCGACGAGGACTTACACCTGAAATGAGTCTAGCACTGGAAGCCTCTACTCAAAGCGCCGCTGCGGAGCACTCGACGCAGCTTTGGCCGCAAGCGTC
>JANXOV010000041.1 GCA_025357635.1 Pseudomonadota bacterium | reverse complement strand
CGAACACCACCGGGCAGCCGGTGGCGCGCATGACCGCGAGCGAGCGCATGTCGGCCACGAGGTTGTTGTAGCCGAACGAAAAGCCGCGCTCGCAGACGAGGATCCGGTCGTTGCCGGTCGAGCGTGCCTTGTCGACCACGTTCTGCATCTCCCAGGGCGAGAGAAACTGACCCTTCTTGATGTTGACGGGTTTGCCCTGCGAGGCGGCCGCGATGATGAAATTGGTCTGGCGGCACAGAAAAGCCGGCGTCTGCAGCACATCCACGACGCTCGCCACCGCATCCAGCGGCGTGTCCTCGTGAACATCGGTCAGCACCGGCACGCCGATCTGCTCGCGAACCCGCTGCAGGGACTTCAAGCCCGCATCGATGCCGGGGCCGCGGAAGCTTGCGCGCGAGGAACGGTTGGCCTTGTCGAAGGAGGCTTTGAAAATGAACGGCACATGCAGCGCGTCGGTGATTTCCTTGAGCTTGCCCGCTACGTCCAGGATCAGCGCCTCGCTTTCGATCACGCAGGGACCGGCGATCAGAAACAGCGGCCGATCGACGCCGACGTCGAATCCGGTCAACTTCATGCCGTGGCGCGCCCCGGTTGCAACGCCGCGCGGTATTCGCGCGCCGCGCGAATGAAACCGGTGAACAGCGGATGGCCGTCGCGCGGCGTCGAGGTGAATTCGGGGTGGAACTGGCTGGCCAGAAACCACGGATGCGTGGGCAGTTCGATGAACTCCACCAGACCATCGCCGGAAAATCCGCTGAAGCGCATCCCGCCGGCGCTCATTTCATCGAGATAGTGGTTGTTGAACTCGTAGCGATGGCGGTGCCGTTCGAAGATCGCATCCTTGCCGTACACCGCGCGCGCCAGGGAAGTGGGCTGCAGGCGCACTTCCTGCTCGCCGAGCCGCATGGAACCGCCCATGCTGGACTTCTCGTCGCGGACCTGTTGACCGCGTGCCAGGTCCTGCCACTCGGTGATCAGGCCGATGACCGGGTGGTGCGTGGCGCGATCGAACTCAGTGCTGTTGGCGTCCTTCAGCGCCATCACATGGCGCGCGTACTCGATGATGGCCAGCTGCATCCCCAGGCAGATTCCCAGGTACGGAATCCGGTTCTCGCGCGCGTAGCGAACCGCCTGGATCTTGCCCTCGATGCCGCGGTCGCCGAAGCCGCCGGGGACCAGAATCGCATCCATGCGCGCAAGGCACGCGGTGCCCGATCGCTCGATGTCCTGAGATTCGATGTAGTGAATGTTGACGCGCGTGCGCGTCTTGATGCCGCCGTGCATCAGCGCTTCGTTGAGCGAAATGTAGGAATCGCGGATCTGCACATACTTGCCGACCATGGCGATGTCCACCGTGGCTTCCGGGTTCTGCTTGGCCGCAACCACCGCACGCCAGTCCGACAAGTCCGCCGGCGGGGCCGTAAGACCCAATTTTTCCACAACGATGTCATCGAGGAACTGTTCGCGCAGCAGCAGCGGAATCTTGTAGATGTCATCGGAGTCCACGGCGGAAATCACCGCGCGCTCCTCCACGTTCGTGAACAAGGCGATCTTGCGGCGCTGCTCATCGGGCAGCGACTGCTGACAGCGGCACAGCAGCACGTCGGGCTGAATGCCGATGCTGCGCAGCTCCTTGACCGAATGCTGCGTGGGCTTGGTCTTGATTTCGTGCGATCCGCCGACCACGGGCACCAGCGTCAGGTGCATGTACAGGCAGCGGTTGCGGCCCAGTTCCACGCCCATCTGGCGAATGGCTTCCAGGAACGGCAGCGATTCGATGTCGCCCACAGTGCCGCCGATTTCCACCATGCACACATCGGCGTTTCCTGCGCCAAGGCGGATGCTGTGTTTGATTTCATCGGTGATGTGCGGGATGACCTGCACGGTGGCGCCAAGGTAATCGCCGCGGCGCTCCTTGGCGATCACCCGTTCGTAGATGCGCCCCGTGGTGAAATTGCTGTGCCGCCCGGTGGTGGTATGAATGAAGCGTTCGTAATGTCCAAGGTCTAAGTCGGTTTCGGTTCCGTCGGCGGTGACGAACACCTCGCCGTGTTGAAACGGGCTCATCGTGCCCGGATCCACATTGATGTAGGGGTCGAGCTTGACCATGCTCACTTTGAGCCCGCGCGCTTCGAGAATGGCACCCAGAGAGGCGGCCGCGATTCCCTTGCCAAGGGATGAAACGACACCACCGGTGACGAATACGAATCGAGTCATGATGAGCCACCGCCGATTAAAAAAAGATCAGTCGTGCCACCAAGGAAGCGGCACACGGGACCGTTTGAAAGTTACGAATTAAATTGAGAATTCGACGGGAGTTCAGGTTAGCAGATCGGTCACCGGGCGACAATGAAATTAACCGAATCAGTGAATGGGCGGCGCATCCTCCCAGACAAATCCGATTCCCGGCGCGCCGGCTGCGGCACGATGGCGCGCACCGGTCCACAGATCGGCGATGGCGAGCAAGGAATCGGCCGCGAATACACAGGGAATCGCAGCGCGCATCCACGGCACGATCCCGCGTTCCTGAAACAAATGCCGGACACCGTGGATCGCGGCGCCGGCGCGCGCCCGCACTTGCAAGACGCCAGGCAGCACGGCCGCATCCAGACCGCCGTTGCGCGCGCGCACGCGCAAACGGCCAAGTCCGGCGCCCAATTCGCACACCGGCGTTGCGCGCCACTGCCACTCGCCCCTGGCCAGTGTCGGGATTGAACCCGGCGTCAGATAGATGCGGTCCCGATAGCGGCGCACGGCATGCGCTGCCCAACGAACCGCCGGCATGCGATCACCACGGGCATCGAGCATCTGCCGCAGAGCCTCCTCCAATCGCACCTGGGAAGGAGCGCGCAGCCGCGCCGATTCGATGAACGCGCGCAGCACTGCGATCTGCCGCGCATGGCTCAAATGCCGCAGCCCGGAGGCGCAGATGGCATCGCCATCGCGAATCGCATCCAAGTCTGCGCGCGCGCCGGCATCACAGGAGCGCTGCGACTGCGCAACATGCGCCGCCGAGCGCGACAGCACGATGGCGGCCGCGGGCCAGCGATGCTCCAGCGCAGGCCAGACGGCATGCCGCAGGTAGGAGCGGTCAAATCGCGCATCCTCGTTCATGGCATCGGCGGCCGCCTCGACGCCCTGCGAGGCCAGATAGGAGCGAATGTCCGCGCGCCCCACCTCCAGCAGCGGCCGGACATGCCAGCCGCATCCCAGCGTCCGCACCGCAGGCATCGCCGACAATCCGGCAGGCCCGGCGCCGCGCAGCGCCTGCAGCAGAAACGTCTCGGCCTGATCCTGCGCATGATGCGCGGTAAGCAGCGATTCGCCGCCGCGCAACTCCCGCGCCAGGGCCGCATAGCGCGCCTCACGCGCCAGCTCCTCGACCGAGCGTCCGGGGGCTGCAGGGATGTGAAGCCTCAACACCGTCAGTGGCACCTGGAAGCGGCGGCACAATCGCTCACAGCAGGCGGTGAAATCGCCGGCGGCATCTTGCAATCCGTGGTCGACATGGACGGCGCGCACGCCCTGTGCACCCAGCCGCGGGCGCAGTTCGGCGAGCGCGACCAGCAAGGCGGAGGAATCCGCGCCGCCGCTTAAGCCAACGACGTATCCGAGTGCGTTCGCAGGCCTGAGAGCAAGCAACGCCCGATGCAGGTCATTCGCGGAAAACACCAAAGGAACTCAAGCGCTTCTGACGGTTATCCAACAGCGAGGTAATAGGCTGAGCGCACAGTTCCGCCAGATTCTTGATGATGCTGGCCTTGAGCGCGTCGGCCGTCGCCTGCGGATCGCGATGCGCTGCGCCCAACGGCTCCTTGATGATTTCATCCACGAGACCCAGCTTGCTCAGCCGGTCGGCGGTGATGCTCATCGCATCGGCCGCGATTTCTTTCTTGTCGGCGCTTTTCCATAGAATCGAGGCGCAGCCTTCGGGAGAAATGACGGAGTAGACTGAAAACTGCAACATGACCAGACGGTCGCATACGCCGATGGCCAATGCGCCGCCCGATCCGCCCTCGCCGATGACGATGCTCAAGATGGGGGCTGCCAGATTGGACATCTCAAACAGGTTGCGCGCGATGGCTTCGCTCTGTCCGCGCTCCTCGGAACCGATGCCCGGGTATGCACCCGGCGTATCGATCAGCGTGACGATGGGCAGCCGGAAGCGCTCGGCCATTTTCATCAGACGCAGTGCTTTGCGATAGCCTTCTGGCTTGGGCATGCCGTAGTTGCGCCGCACGCGTTCCTTGGTGTCGCGGCCCTTCTGGTGGCCGATCACCATCACCGGCATGCCCTCCAGACGCGCCAGCCCGCCGATGATGGCCAGATCATCGCCATACATGCGATCGCCGTGAAGTTCGTTCCAGTCGCTGAATATCATGGACACATAGTCCAGCGCATAAGGACGCTGCGGGTGGCGGGCAAGCTGAGTGATCTGCCAGGGGGTGAGATTGGAGAAAATGCTGGTGGTCAGCGCACGGCTCTTGGACTGCAGCTTTTTCACCTCGTCCGTGATCTTGGCACCCGCGTCCGAACCGAGAAACTTCAATTCCTCGATTTTCGCTTCAAGCTCCGCAATCGGCTGCTCAAACTCCAGAAAATTCATTGCCATGAAGATGATTCCTCAACTCGAACATCATTACGCGGAGCATACGCCAGATACCAGCCCTCGCGCCCCACCACACGGGTCAGTCTATCCAAGAATTCGCGGCATGGCCGGATGCACCAGTTCTCCCCCAGATTCAGCCGGCCCGAATACTGCGGACGGTTGATGACGATGCTCACCGAGCAGGAGCCGCGCAAATACGGCTTGAGCAATTCCTCGAACCGCGCCATGCCTTTGGGTGTGTCGAACTCGGCCGGCCAGCGCACCCACAGGCGGCGCGCGAATCGTTCACGCGCCCGATCGATGTCCATCATCGATTTGGCCTGCAGCCGCCAGGCCTCGATGAAGTCATCAAAGCGCAGCGTGCCCTCCACCACCAAAACGGCATCCTTGACGATGATATCGCGGTGCTGCTGGAACACCTCATCGTACAGCGACACTTCGAGCCGGCCGGTGCGATCGTCGAGAATCAGAATGACCCGGTTCGGGCGGCGGCGGATCTCCAGAACCAGACCGGCAACCGTGGCCGGCTTGCCACCCCAGCTACGCCCGCCTTCCGCGGCTGCAGGCGGCCGCGGACCCCCGGCATCGACCAGGCGCGAGCTGACCAGAAACTTCAGATCCGGCTCGTAGGTGGAAATCGGGTGGCCGGTGAGAAACAATCCCAGCGTTTCGCGCTCGCCGGCGAGCCGCACCGCCTCACTCCAATCCTCCAGGACCACTTCGGGGCCGGCCATGTCCTCGCTCTGGGCTGCAATGTTGATGCCGAAGAAATCCACCTGGCCCGTGCTCTGCGCGCGCGAGCTCTGCTCCCCCATCTGCATGGCCCGATCCAGCTGCGCCATCAGCGTGGCCCGGTTCGGACCGATGCGATCAAAACACCCCGAACGGATCATGGCCTCCAGCACCCGCCGGTTGACGCGCTGCAGATCGATGCGCCTGCATACATCAGCAAGGCTCTTGAACGGGCCGCGTACGGCACGCTCGGCGATCATCGATTCCACCGCGGCCGCACCCACACCCTTGATGGCGCCCATGCCGTAGCGGATGCTGCTTTGACTGGCCACCTGGAACGCGTAAACCGATTCGTTCACGTCCGGCGGAAGCACCTGAAGCTTCATCGATACGCATTCGTCGATGAGCACGACGACCTTGTCGGTCTTGTCCATGTCCGAGGACAGTCCTGCCGCCATGAATGCCGCCGGGTGGTGCGCCTTGAGCCAGGCGGTCTGATAGGAGAGCATCGCGTAAGCGGCGGAATGCGACTTGTTGAATCCGTAGCCGGCAAACTTTTCCATCAGGTCGAAGATGTGCGTGGCGGTGGACTGCGCCACGCCGCGGGCCACGGCGCCGGAAACGAACACGCTGCGCTGCTTGGCCATTTCCTCGGCCTTTTTCTTGCCCATGGCCCGGCGCAGCAGGTCGGCGCCGCCGAGCGTGTAGCCGGCGAGAATCTGCGCAATCTGCATGACCTGCTCCTGATACAGGATCACGCCGTAAGTCGCGGCCAAAACCTGCTTCAGATCCGGATGCAGATAGTCGATGGTCGCACCGCTCTTATCGTGCTTGCGCGCGATGAAGTCCTCCACCATGCCCGATTGCAGCGGGCCGGGACGGAACAGCGCCACCAGCGCCACGATGTCACCGAAGCGATCCGGCTGCAGGCGCCGGATCAGGTCCTTCATGCCACGCGATTCGAGCTGGAAAACCGCGGTGGTCTTGCAGCTCTTGAGCAACGCGAAGGTGGCCGCATCGTCCATCGGCAGTTCATTCATGAGCAGCGGCGGCTCGCCCTTGAGCGCGCGTCCGGCATTGATGTCGCGCACTGCCCAGTCGATGATGGTGAGGGTGCGCAGGCCCAGGAAGTCGAATTTGACCAGGCCCGCGGCCTCGACGTCGTCCTTGTCGAATTGCGTGACCGTGGTGCTGCTGCCCTCTTCGCAGTACAGCGGCGTGAAGTCCGTCAGCACCGACGGCGCAATGACCACGCCGCCGGCATGCGTGCCGGCGTTGCGCGCCAGTCCTTCCAGCGATCGAGCCAGGTCGATCAGTTCCTTGACCTCGGCATCCTTGGCGTACAGGCCGCGCAGTTCCTCTTCCTGCTCCAGCGCCTTGTCCAGCGTCATGCCGATCTCAAAGGGGATGAGCTTGGCGATCTTGTCGACGTAGCCGTACGGGTGTCCGAGTACCCGGCCCACGTCGCGCACCACGGCTTTGGCGGCGAGCGTGCCGTAGGTGATGATCTGCGACACGCGCGCGCGGCCGTATTTTTCCGCCACGTAGTCGATGACCCGGTCGCGGCCGTCCATGCAAAAATCGATGTCGAAGTCCGGCATCGACACGCGTTCAGGATTCAAGAACCGCTCGAACAGCAGCTCGTGTTCAATGGGATCAAGGTCAGTGATGCCCAGCACCCAGGCCACCAGCGAGCCTGCGCCCGAGCCGCGGCCCGGACCGACCGGCACGCCGTTCGCCCGCGCCCAGCGGATGAAATCGGCCACGATCAGAAAGTAACCTGCAAAGCCCATGTTGCAGATCACATCGAGCTCCAGCAGCAGCCGCCCGTCGTATTCCTGGACCGGTGCCGGCGCAGCCACGGCACCTGCCGCATGGCGCGCGCCCAACTCCTTCAGGCGTGCGCTCAAGCCGATGCGGGCTTCGGCTCGCAGGTGATCTTCAGTGCTGACGCCGCCGGGCACCGGATAGGCCGGCAGCTTCGACTCGCCCAGCTTGATCTCCAGCGAGCAGCGTTTGGCGATCTCGACGCTGTTGGCGAGCAACTCCGGCGTGTCGGCGAACAGCGCCGCCATCTCAGCGGGCGTCTTCAGGTATTGCTCTTCGGTGTAGCGCCGCGCGCGTCCCGGGTCGGCCAGCAATGCACCTTCGCGAATACACACGCGCGCCTCGTGCGCTTCGAAATCCTCGCGCGCCAGGAAGCGCACATTGTTGGTGGCCACCGCGGCGACGCCATGGCGCGAGGCCAGATCCAGCGCCGCATCGACATAGATCTGTTCGCCGGCGTGGCCCGTGCGCTGTACCTCCAGGTAGAAACGGTTGCCGCACATCGCCTGCCAGCGCTGCAAGGCGCGCGCCGCCTCGTCATCGCGGCCGCGCGCGATGGCGCGGCCCACATCGCCTTCGGAACCACCGCACAGCACGATGAGTCCTGTGAGCGATTCTTGATCCAGCCATGCGCGCTCCAGCATCGGCACGCCCTGCTGCTGGCCTTCCAGATAGGAACGCGACACGAGTTGCGTGAGGCGGCGATAGCCGGCCAGGTTCTGGCACAACAGCACGATGCGTGAGGCAACCGCGCGTTCACCCTGCTCACGGATCCAGGCGTCCACACCGATGATGGGCTTGACCCCGCGCGACTGCGCCTCCTTGTAGAACTTGACCATGCCGAACAGATTGCTCTGGTCGGTCAGCGCGACGGCGGGCATTCGTGCGGCACTCACCGCGTCCATGAGCGCCGGAATTCGCACGACGCCATCGACCAGGGAATATTGCGTGTGCAGCCGCAGGTGGACGAAGGAACTCATGGCGCGGATTGTAGCGACAGAACTTCGCGCACTGGGGCAAAGGATCGCCGATGCAGCGGGCAGGGTCCGTGCCGCAACAGCAATTCCCGGTGGACGGGCGTCGGATAGCCTTTATGATCTGCGAATCTATATGAAGGATAGATGCTATGTACATGATCCATATAAGTATCACGCACAGTCTTCGCCAGTATCGACGCCGCGCCGATGCAGGTTTCACTGGCATCGCCGCGCACGATGGCGCGAGCGGAGTGCGTGCCGAAACCGGCAAAGTCCGGCAGGCGATTGCCGTCCACCAGAAAATCGGCGCAGCCGACCGGGAGGGAAAGAATGGCCCGGCGCATGGCCAGAAACGTTGCCTGCAGAATGTTCAGCGCATCGATTTCCGCCGCATCGGCCCAGCCCACTCCGTACGCCACGCAGCGGCTTCGGATTTGAATCGCCAGTCGGAAGCGGGTGCCCGAATCCAAGGCCTTGGAATCACCAATGCCGCGAATCCCGTGTCCGCGCGGCAGGATGACGGCGGCCGCGACCACAGGGCCCGCCAGCGGGCCTCGCCCCGCTTCATCCAGGCCGGCAATCATGGGGCGGTCGCGTGTGCGCGCCGCGCCCGCACCAACGCCAGAATCGCCTGAGCCGCCCGCTCGCTGGCATGCCGTCTCAGCTGCAAGTGAATGTCCATGAAGGTGCGCTCGAGTTCAGTGCGGCGCGGCTCATCATCCAGCCACGCCAGAATTTCCGCGGCAATCTTCTCCGGGTCGATCGCCTCCTGGAAATACTCGTTGACGATGCGCCGTCCCGCAAGCAGATTCGGCTGGGCAAAGAACGCGGACTTGACCAGATCGAAGCGACGGATGATCCACGCGGTCAATGCGCCCATGCGATAGACCACCACCATCGGCCGCTTGCACAAGGCCGCCTCCAGCGTCGCCGTGCCCGAAGCCACCAGCGCCGCGTCGCAGGCGATCAGCGCGCGCTGGGCAGAACCTTCCAGCAGCCTGACGGAAACTTCAGGCGCCTGTTCATGCAGCACCTGCTCGAATTGCTGTCGCGCCCTGGGGCTGGCCATCGGCGCAACAAACTGCAGCGCCGGCCGCAATGCCAGCAAGCGGCGCGCGGTGGCGGCGAACGCGGGCGACAGCAGCGCCACCTCGGCGCGGCGGCTGCCTGGCAGCAGCGCCACCAGCTGCGCATCCGGCGCGATGCCCAATTCGCCGCGCGCCGCTGCGCGGTCCACCCGCAAGGGCACATCGTCCGCCAGCGGATGACCGACGAACTCGGCCGGCAAGCCCTGCTCATCGTAGAATTTCTTTTCAAACGGCAGCAGGCACAACACCAAATCCACGGCCTCGTGCATGCGGCGCACGCGCCCCGGTCGCCAGGCCCACACCTGCGGACTCACGTATTGAACGGTGGTGAGGCCCGCGGCGCGCAGACGCCGCGCCAGACTGAGATTGAACTCTTTGGCATCGATGCCCACGAACACGTCGGGCTTGGCGGCAATGAATCGCTGTTCGATGCGCTTGCGCAAGCGCAGCAAGCGCGGCAGATGCGGCAGCACTTCGATCAGGCCCATCACCGCCAGGCTTTCCGCAGGCTCCCAGGTTTCGCAGCCCGCCTGCTGCATTTTCGGTCCGGCGACGCCGAAGAACCGGATGCTCGGATCGATGGCATGCATCGCTTGGATCAGATGCGCGCCGAGCGTGTCGCCCGATGCCTCGCCAGCCACAAGACCCACTCGCAACGGATCGATGGGTTGCGCAGTGTTCACGCCCGCGCTACCGGACGATGCTGCGCGAGCTTAGCTTGATGAAGTCGATGAAGGGAATCAGTTCCGGCTGATCGGGCGCCCGGCGCTCCAATTCGATCAACGCGTCCGCAAGTTTCAAACCCTGACGGTACAGAACCCGGTAGGCGTTCTTGATG
Organism: Pseudomonadota bacterium; assembly: GCA_025357635.1. Lineage (GTDB taxonomy): Bacteria > Pseudomonadota > Gammaproteobacteria > Steroidobacterales > Steroidobacteraceae > TMP-86. The sequence goes on along the minus strand of JANXOV010000041.1, from coordinate 17,118 downwards.
TTGCGGATCTGCTCGGGGGTGAAACCGCGGCGCTTCAGCCCCTCGGAGTTGACGCTGTGCGGCTCGGCCGGCTGACCGGCCGCCAGAATGTAGGGCGGCACATCGCGGGTGACCGCGGCATTGTTGGCGATGAAGCAATGCGCGCCCACCCTGGTGAACTGATGCACGCCGGAATAGCCGCCGAGGATGACCCAATCGCCCAGCTGAACATGTCCGCCGAGTGAGACGCAATTGGACATCACGATCTGGTCGCCCAGCACGCAGTCGTGCGCCACGTGCGTATAGGCCAGCAGCAGATTGTCGTTGCCGATGCGCGTCACGCCCTTGTCATGCGTCGTGCCGCGGTTGACGCTGCAAAACTCGCGAAACACGTTGCGGTCGCCGATTTCCAGACGCGTCGGTTCTCCTTTGTACTTCTTGTCCTGCGGCGCATCACCGATGGAGGCGAACTGAAAGATCTTGTTGTCCTCGCCGATCCGGGTCGGGCCGTTGATGACGGCGTGCGGACCGACCCAGGTGTTGGCGCCGATGACCACGTCCGGGCCGATGACACTGAAGGGCCCGACGTGAACTCCGTCCGCCAGCTGCGCTTGCGGTGAGACGACGGCGCGCGCATCGATCATTGCGCCTCTCCCTTGTTCTCCGGCGCCACCATGAGTTCGGCGGAAGCCACTTCGCGCCCATCGACGCTCGCGGCCGCATCGAATTTCCAGATGCCCTTGAGCGAGCGCACCAGCTTCACCTCCAGCAGCAGCTGATCGCCCGGTTCGACCGGCTTGCGGAAGCGCGCCTTGTCGATGCCGACGAAAAAGAAGCGGTCATCCGGCTCAGGCAGAATGCCCGCGGTTTCGAAAGTCAGAATCCCCGCCGCCTGTGCCATGGCCTCGATGATGAGAACCCCGGGCATCACCGGGCGGGTCGGAAAATGCCCCGGAAAGAACGGTTCGTTAACCGTCACGTTCTTCAGCGCCAGTATGCGTTCTGCCTTCACCAGTTCGAGCACGCGATCGATGAGCAGGAATGGATAGCGATGGGGCAGATGGCGCATCACGCGCTGTATGTCCATCACCGGGGCCATTGACGCCGCGGCCCGCGTTGGGTCAGTCATCCTCACTCCTGGGGTTCGAACTGTGGGTTCTTGTGGAAGGCTGCAGGCGGCGAATCCGTGCCACGATGCGGCGCCAGCGCCTGCTCGGCTCCGCCGGAATGGCGCCGGAGTAGACGCCGGCTTCGGTCAATGAACCGGTCACGGCCGTGCCGCCGGTGATGACGATGTCATCGGCGATCACGATGTGTCCGGCCATGCCGATCATGCCGCCCAGAACGCAGCGCTTGCCGATGATGGTGCTGCCGGAAATTCCGCTGCACGCGGCCATGATGGTGTGCTCGCCCACCTTGACGTTGTGGCCGATTTGAATCTGATTGTCGAGCTTGACGCCATCGCCAATCTCGGTGTCCTCGATGGTGCCGCGGTCCACCGTTGTATTGCAGCCGATGTCCACATCATCGCCCAGGCGCACGCTGCCGATCTGCGGGACTTTGACCCAACCTGGAGCATCCGCCGCGAAACCAAAGCCGTCGGCACCGATGACCGACCCGGGATGCAGGACGCAGCGTTGACCGATCACCACCTGCGCGCAGATCGTCACCCGCGCCATCAGGCGGGTGTGGGCGCCAATGCGCGCGCCTTGCTGCACGATGCAGCCAGGGCCGATCTCGACGCCCTCCTGCAACTCGACATCGTCCTCGATCACGCACAGCGGCCCCACCGATGCGGACGAGGCGATATGTGCGCGAGGTGCAACCACGGCGGACGCATGCACGCCAGGCGCAACGGAGCCTTGCGGATGCAAGACCGTGGCGATGCGTGCATAGGCGGCATAAGGATTGGCGGACACAAGGGCTGCCACCGGGGTTTCGGCCGCATCCGCCGGCGACACCACCACCGCGGTCGCCCGCGTGGATCCCAGGTGTTTGCGAAACTTGGAATTGGCGAGAAAACTCAGCGCTCCCGCATCGGCGCTTTCCAGACCCGCGACATGCGAGACCTGCAAATCCGGCTCGCCCTGCAGGGCGAGGCCAAACCGCACTGCCAGTTCCCCCAGCGTGAACTCAGGCCGGGGATCGCCCCGGCCGGTCGATGAAGCGGCTTGTTGAATCACCGCCGCAACACGGCCTACTTGGGTGTGGCAGCCGGCTTGGAAGCGGCCGGCGCAGGCGCAGAGGGCGGCAGGGTTGCAGGCTTGGTTGCAAGCAATGCCAACACGGCAGCCGTCATATCGAGCTGTGACTTCGCATAGAACACGCCCTCGCCAATGACCAGGTCGTAACTTTGCGAAGCGGAAAACGCCTGGATTTCCGTCACCAGATATTTCTGCACCTTGCCCAGTTCCTCGTTGCGGCGCGTCGAGGCATCGTCCTGGAACTCCCCGGCCTTGCGCGAAAATTCGCGCTGGCTGTCGCGCAGGGTCTTTTCCGCCTTGGCGCGGTCAGCCTCGGACATGACGGCGCCTTCCTTCTGCAGCTTCTCGTCGCGCGCCTTCAGATCGTTCTGCATGGAGAGTAGCTCCCGGCGGCGCGGCGCAAACTCGTTTTCCAGGGCCTGCATGATGGTCTTCGTCTGCGGGGCCTCTTCCAGCAACTTCTGGAAGTTAACGACGCCGATCTTGGCCTCTGCGCTCGCCGCCTGGGCGAGGAAAATGCCGCACAGGGTCACGGCGAACAGGGAAAAATTACGTTTGAAAGTCGACATGTTGATTACCAAACCCTCGCTTGACTGATCAGAAAGCCTGACCGATGGAAAACTGGAAACGTTCTTGTTCATTTTCGAACGTGGTCGCACTGCCCGATGTGGCATTCAATGGGATGCCATACGAGAAGCGGAACAAACCCAACGGCGCCAGCCACTGCACCGCCAGACCCGTCGAGCGCTTCAATTTATCATACCCGAAATGATAGTTGACGGGCGTTCTGCCATCGGGACCGTAGAAAGTGACGGCATTGCCCGTCTCGAACACGTTGCCGACGTCGTAGAACCAGCTGACCCGCGCCGCACTGCGCCACTTTTCGGGCACCGGGAAGATCAGCTCGGCCCGGTTGACGACCAGGAAATTGCCGCCGTAAGGATTGCCCTGACCGATGTTGTCCTTGGGGCCCAAGCGGCTTTCGCGATAGCCGCGCACGCTGTCCGGCCCGCCGGCGAAGAAATTCAGGTAGGGAGGCAATGCAGTCGTGTTGCTCAGCGCAGACCCGTAGTTGTATTGGAGATTGATGACAACCGTCCAGCTGCGCCATACCGGCACATATTTGACGAAATCCCAGCTGGCGACGTAGTAGCGCACGTCGCTGAAGGGCAGTGCATAGCGGATCGACAAGGCGTTGCGCATGCCGCGATCGGCAAATAGCGCACGGTTGCGGGTGTCGTAGGACCAGCCCGCGGTCAACTCGAATGTCTTGAACTTGCTGCCGATCACCGAATACGGCGTGTCCAGCGAATTGACATAACCATCGCCATTGGTGTCGCCGATGACCCTCTCATACGGGTTGCCGTTGTTGCGCACCCAGTCGATGGCCTGTCTTGCGCTGTTGCCCTGGGAGGTCACCAACTCGGATTGATTGGCGGCGATGCCCCATTGCACGCCCTGATACTCGCTGATCGGGTAGCCGTATTGAACCGCGCCGGTGATCTGCTTGGTGGAAAATCGCGACGAGGCGGACACGTACTGGGTGATGTCCCGGTAGGACAGGGACGCAGTGCGCGCCACGCCGTCGATGGTGGTGTACGGATTGGTGTGCGAAAAACTGTAGTTCTTGCTGTAGCGGCCGCTGTTGAGTTCCACCGCGATGCGTTCGCCGCGTCCTAGAAAATTGCTGTGCACGAAGTTGCCGTTGAGGCTGAAGGACTGCGATTCCGAATAGCCGATGCCGCCGCCAAACTGCCCGGGAAGGCCTTCCTTGATGTCGAAATTCACGTCAACCAGGTCGGTGCTGCCGCTGACGGGCTTGGTTTCGAACTCGACCTTCTCCACGAAAGGCAGACGCTGCAAGCGTTCCTTGGAGCGCTCGACAGCGCGGTTCGACAGCCACCCGCCTTCCAGCTGGCGCATTTCGCGCCGCAGGGTTTCGTCATTGATTGCACTGGTGTTGAGAAAGTTGATGTGCCGCACATAGACACGGCTGCCGGGCTCGATGAAGAACGTCAGCGATACCGTTTTCTTGGCATTGTCGGGCGTCGGCACCGGGTCGATCTTGGCAAAGGCGTAGCCGTCCTCACCGAGCCGATAGCTGATCAATTCCTGGGTGTTGGTGACGGCCTTGCGTGAGAACGTATCGCCCGGCTTCACCAGGATCAACTGTTTCAGCGTCGATTCCGGCACCACCATGTTGCCGGCGAGCTTCACCTCAGACACCTTGAACACATCGCCTTCGTTCACGTTCACCGTGATGAACATGTCCTCCTTGTCCGGCGCAATCGCGACCTGCGTGGATTCGATCTGGAAATTGGCATAGCCGCGATCCATGTAGTAGGAGCGCAATTTTTCAAGATCGCCGGTGAGCGACTCGCGCGAATAGCGGTCGTCCTGCTTGTACCAGGAAAGCCAGTTCGGGGTTTTGAGCTCGAAGCCCGACAGCACGTCCTTTTCCTTGAACTTGGTGTCCCCGACCAGGTTGATCTGGCGGATGCGCGCCCGCTTGCCTTCCTTGATGTCGACCACGATGCTGACTTTGTTCCCCGGCAAATCCGAGACTTTTGTGTCGACGCGAACCGCATACTTGCCGCGGCTGAAGTATTGATCGGTCAGATACTGCTTGACCTCCTCCAGCACCGACCGGTCGAAGGTCTTGCCCTGCGCGAGTCCGACGTTGCGCAGACTCTTTTGCAAGTCTTCGGTCTTGATGTCCTTGTTGCCCTTCAATTCGAAGCTGGCGATGGAGGGCCGCTCGATGACCACGACGAGCAGCGTGTTGCCCTCACGGCGCAGCTCCACGTCGCGGAAGAATCCGGTCGAGTACAGCGCGCGCAGAGCCTCGCCGATACGCTGCGAATCGAGCTTATCGCCGATATTGACCGGCAGGTAATTGAACACAGTGCCCTCGGAGATCCGCTGCAGGCCCTCGACACGGATATCACCGACGGTGAACGGACCCTGCGCGGCCGCAGGCTGCTGCGCGGCAGGCACGGTCACGGGCACGGGCACGGGTTCAGACGCAGTCACAGGCGACTGGGCGGATGAAAAACCTACCAAGGCTTGGCCCAAGGCGAGGGCCGCCAGAGCGCGAAACATGTTAAGCATGAAGACCTGTCAGTTCAGATGTCGGGAAATATCGTTATAAAAAGCCAGGCTCATCAAGACGACGAGCAAGGCTATGCCGAGCTGCTGTCCGAACAGCTGCGCTCGCTCCGACAAGGGCGTGCCCTTCACGGCTTCAACCAATTGGTAGACCACTTGCCCGCCGTCGAGCAACGGCACGGGCAGCAAGTTCAGCACCCCGAGACTGACGCTGATGATGGCCAGAAACCCCATGAACGCCGTCACGCCCAGCAGCGCGCTGACGCCTGCAAATTCGGCAATGCTGATGGGGCCGCTGATGTTCTTGGCAGACACCTGACCGGTGACGATGCGGCCCAGCATCTGCACCGTGAAGACCGACATGCCGTAGGTCTTGCTCACGCCGTCGGCCAGCGCCTCGAGCGGGCCGGACCGGTGCCGCTGCACCAACCCTTCAGGCCAGGAATGCGGGCCTTCCTGCAGCGCGATTCCCAGCCGGCCAATCCGCGTGCCCTGATCCAGCACGGCAGGCACATCGGCTTGCAGCTGCCGCCGATCGGCGCCGCGCTGCACGTCGAGCACGACGCGCGTACCGCCGGCGGCGCTGATGAGGCCTTTGAATTCCGATGCATTGGCGACGCTCTGGCCATCGACCGCGATGATGCGATCGCCGGACTTAAGTCCCGCCCTGGCGCCGGCGCTGCCGGCCGGGGCATCGTGCACCAGCACCTGCGCATTCCACGCCGCCAGATCGAAGCCCAGGCCAGGAAGCAGTTTCCCCGGTTCAGTGAGCGCGTGTGAATCACCGCTCAAGCGCAAGTTGAGTGTCTTTTCAACCGCACCACGCCGCACCCGCAGCGACACCGCGCTGTCGGCAACGACCTGCTTGAATATGGCGATCTGCAGCTCTTCGGTGTCGCCAACGGCACGATCTCCGACCTGCACGATCTGATCCCCGCGCTGCATGCCGGCCAGGGCAGCCGGGCTTTCCAGGCGAACCTGCCCGACCACGGGCTTGATGGTTTCGGTGCCGACCATCGCCAGCACGGCGTAGATCAGCGCTGCAAAGAGCAGATTCATGGCGGGGCCCGCCAGCAGCACGGCGATGCGATGAGCGACAGGGCGGCGGGTGAAGGAGCGATGCAGTTCGGTGGCCAGCACCTCGCCTTCGCGCTCATCCAACAGCTTGACGTAACCGCCCAGAGGAATGGCGGCAATGCAGTATTCGGTGCGGTCCGCGTCCTTGCCTACGCGCATAAGCAGCGGCCGGCCGAACCCGATGCTGAAGCGCAGCACCTTGAAGCCGAGCTTCTTGGCCACCCAGTAGTGTCCGAACTCATGCACGGCCACGAGGATGCCGATGGCCAATAAAAACGCTGCAATCAAAATCAGAACATTCATGAATACGCTCCACGCGCAGGCTCAATGAAGGCGGTCGCCAGCCGGCGCGCCTGTGCATCGGCTTCCAGCACGTCGTTCAAACTGTCGGCGGGACGCGATGCGAGCCGTTGCAACACCTTGTCAATGACCGCCGCGATGCCGGTAAAGTTCAAGCGCCGCTCGAGAAACGCCTGCACCGCGATCTCGTTGGCCGCATTCAACAAGGCCGGCGCCGTGCCGCCGGCTCGCGCCGCGGCCCGCGCCAGCTCCAGGCTCGGAAACCGTTCCAGATCCGGCGGTTCGAATTCTAGGTGTCTGACGGCCGCCAACTTGAGCGATTGTACACCGGAACCGATTCGCTCCGGCCATGCCAGCGCCTGCGCGATGGGCGTGCGCATGTCCGGCGCACCCAGCTGCGCCAGAATCGATCCATCGGCATATTCGACCAGCGAATGGACCACGCTTTGCGGGTGCACCACGACCTCGATGCGCGATTCGGGTACGCCGAACAGCCAGGCCGCCTCGATGATCTCCAGGCCCTTGTTCATCAGCGTCGCGGAATCCACCGAAATCTTGCGTCCCATGCTCCATTTGGGATGCGCGCAGGCCTGCGCCGGCGTCACTGATTCGAGTTCCGCGGCAGGCGTGGTGCGGAACGGTCCGCCCGAGGCGGTGAGAATCAGCCGCGTCAATCCATGCGGTTCGGTGCCGGGCCGGAAGTGCGCCGGCATGCACTGAAACATCGCATTGTGTTCGCTGTCGATGGGGATGAGTTCCGCGCCGCGGATGCGGATTTCCTCCATCAGCAGCGGCCCGGTCATCACCAACGCTTCCTTGTTCGCGAGCAGCACCCGCTTGCCGGCGCGCACCGCCGCCAGCGTGGAAGCAAGACCGGCGGCGCCGACAATGGCCGCCATCACGATCTTCACCTCGGACATGCTCACCGCCGCCGCCAATGCTTCCGCGCCACTCTGCACCGGGATGGCCAGCCCTCGATCGCGCAATGCCGCGCGGGCATGCAACACCGCCTGCTCATCCATCAGCACGATCAGCTGCGGACGGTGCGCCGCGGCCTGCTCGACCATTTTTTTCCAGCTGCGGTTGGCCGCCAGCACCACCAGCTTGAATCGATCCGGGTGCCGCTCGATCACGTCCAGCGTGCTGCAGCCGATGCTGCCGGTGGAGCCAAGGACTGCCACGCCTTGCAGCGCGGGTGTGCTCATGGCAGCGCTGCGCAGGCGTGCATGCCCAGCGCAAACAAGGGCGCTGCGGCAGTGACGCTGTCGATGCGATCCAGCACGCCGCCGTGCCCCGGCAACAAGCTGCCGCTGTCCTTGAGTCCCGCGCCGCGCTTGAACATGCTCTCGGTCAGATCGCCCACGATGGACACGGCGATCAGGGCGAGGCCAAAACTCATGGACGGCAGCACCGGCAAACCAAACCAGCGTGCGCCCGCCACCGCCACCAACGTGGCGAACAGCACACCGCCAATCGCACCCTCCCAGGTCTTGCCTGGACTGATGTGCGGTGCAAGCTTGAGCCGGCCGAAGGCGCGGCCCGCGAAATAGGCGCCGATATCGGCGGAAAAAACCCAAGCCAGCAGCCACAGAACCGCCTGCGGCCCATGGACGCGGCCAGTCACCGCACCGTGCACATCGGCAATGGCGACGAAACACGGCACCAGCACCAGCGCGCCGCAGCCCAGCACCAGCAGTGGCCGGCGAAATTGCGGCGCATACACCAGCCACACAAACGCCACGAACCACCAAATGCAGGCGATGGCGTAGAGGAGCACGCGGTGCCGCGGATCTGCTCCCCAGAGCGAGGCCCCAACCAGCAACGCAGCCACCCCCAGCGCGTACATCAAGCGCCAGCGCGCGTCGCGCAGACCGCCCAACGCGGCCCATTCCCAGGCACCCAGAGTGATCACCGCGCCCAGCACGAGGATTGCGGCAGCGGTCGGCAGCACGAACAGCACCGCCAGCAGACACGCAGCCAGGATGAGCGCCGTGATGACGCGCTGCTTAAGCACTCGCACCGGCCTGGACTTGCGCGGATGTCTTGCCATAGCGCCGCTCGCGCGCGGCGAAATGAGCGAATGCCGCGTCGAGATGCTCGACAGTGAATGCCGGCCAGAGGACGTCGCAGAAGAAAAGCTCGCTATAGGCCAGGTTCCACAGCAGAAAATTGCTGATGCGCTTTTCTCCGCCGGTGCGGATCAGAAGATCCGGATCGGGCACGCCGGCCAGCACCAGCCGCGAGGCGACACTGTGTTCGTCGATCTGTTGCACGCTGAGCGTGCCGGCCTGGACGTCCGCTGCCAGCAAACGCACGGCCTGCGTGATATCCCAGCGGCCGCCATAGGCCACGGCCACCAGCAGATTCAGCCCGGTGTTATGTTCGGTCAAGCGTTCCGAGGCCGTCATGCGCTCGTTCAATTCTGCGCCGAGGGATTGACGGTCGCCGATGAAGCGCAGCCGCACCTGATTGCGATGCAGGTCCGCCACTTCACGCTCCAGCGCATCCAGGAACAGGCTCATGAGCACGCCCACCTCATCGGGCGGGCGCTGCCAGTTCTCGCTGCTGAAGGCGAACAAGGTCAGATAGCCGACCTTGCGCGCGGCGCATTCCTCGACCACCTTGCGCACCACCTTGACGCTGGCGCGATGGCCCGCCGGACGAGGCAGGCCTTTGGCGCGCGCCCAGCGGCCGTTGCCGTCCATGATGATTGCAACATGTACAGGCACCGCGGTCATGGATTGGCTCACGCTGCGTGCTCAGACGTGCATCAATTCTTTTTCTTTCTCGGCCATCGCGTGATCGATCTCAGCCACATGTTTATCGGTGAGCTTCTGCACGTCTTCCTGCGCTCGCCGGTCATCGTCCTGGGCGATCAGCTTTTCTTTGAGCATTTCCTTCAGCTCGTTCATGACCTCGCGGCGCACGTTGCGCACGGCGACGCGCGCATCTTCGGCTTCGGAGCGCACGATCTTGGTGATGTCGCGGCGCCGCTCTTCGGTCATGGCCGGCATGTTGATGCGGATGATGGTGCCAGCGGTATTGGGATTCAGACCCAGATCGGATTTCAATATCGCCTTTTCGATGGGCTGCACCATGGATTTTTCCCATGGAGTCACCGTCAGCGTTCGCGAATCCTCGGTCGCGATGTTCGCCACCTGCGACAGCGGCGTCTCGGTGCCGTAATAATCGACCTTGATGTGTTCGATCAAGCTGGTGTGGGCGCGGCCGGTGCGCAGTTTTTTCAATTTTTCGCGGAACGCCACCACACACTTTTGCATGCGTTGCGTGGCATCTTTCTTGACATCCTCGAGCATGAATACTCCCTCGAATTGAAGGCTAGTTCGAAACCACGGTGCCGACGTCCTCGCCCTGCACGATGCGGATCAGGTCGCCGGCGTTGAACATGTTGAAAACCTGCAGCGGCAGATTGTTCTCCCGGCACATGACGATGGCCGTGGCATCCATTACGTTCAGCCGATCGGCCAGCACCTTGTCGAACGTCAGGCGCGAGTAACGCCTGGCGCCGGGATGCGTTACCGGGTCGGCGTCGTAGATGCCGTTGACCTTGGTCGCCTTGAGCAGAATCTGCGCATCGATCTCGATGGCGCGCAAGGACGCCGCCGTATCGGTGGTAAAAAACGGATTGCCGGTGCCAGCGCCGAAAATCACCACGCGCCCCTTTTCCAGGTGGCGAATGGCGCGGCGGCGAATGTAGTCCTCGCACACCTCGTTGATGCGCAGCGCGGACATCACGCGGGCGTAAGCGCCCAGGCCCTCGATGGCATCCTGCATCGCAAGCGCGTTGATGACCGTGGCGAGCATGCCCATGTGATCGCCGGTGACGCGGTCCATGCCGGCCCGGGCGAGGCCTGCGCCGCGGAATATGTTGCCGCCGCCGAGCACTACCGCCACCTGCACGCCCATTTTCATGACGTCGTAGATTTCCGAAGCAATGCGTTTAAGGATGACCGGATCGATGCCGTAGTCTTCGGTTCCCAGCAGCGCCTCCCCCGACAGCTTGACGAGGATACGGTGATAAACCGGCTTTGGCGTGTTTTCAGTCATGCTCGAATCCGTTGCTTCGCACTTACCAGACCGCCATTATAGAGAACCCCGCTTTCGGCGGGGTTCTTTGCTTGAAGGCTTCGATCAACCGGCGCCCTTCACCTGGGCCATGACTTCGCCGACGAAGTCATCGTGCTTCTTCTCGATGCCGGCGCCAACCTCGTAGCGCACGAACTGCACCACGCTGGCGTTGGACTTCTTGAGCAAAGCCTCGACAGTGATGTCCGGGTCCTTGACGAAGGGCTGGCCCACAAGCGTGATCTCCGCCAGGTACTTTCGCAGCCGGCCTTCGATCATTTTCGCCAGAATCTCCGGCGGCTTCTTCTCCGTCTTGGTCTGCTCGGCGAGAATCTCGCGTTCCTTGTTGAGCACATCGCCCGGCACGTTGGCCGCGGCCACGTAGGCCGGATTCGCCGCAGCGACATGCATGGCAAGGTCGCGCGCCAGAGGGTCATCCCCACCCTGCAGGGCGACCAGCGCACCGATGCGGCTGCCGTGCAGGTAGGCGCCCAAGGTGCCCGGCGACAGCACGCGCGCAAAACGGCGCACCGTGATGTTCTCGCCGATCTTGGCGATCAGGACACGGCGCTGTTCCTCAAGCGTGCTGGCGCCGTTGGCACTGGCCATCAGCGCATCGAGCTCCCCACTCTTGGAGGCGAGCGCCACCTTGGCGACATCACGCGCGAATGCTTGAAAGTCATCGCCGCGCGCGACGAAGTCCGTCTCGCAGTTGACTTCGAGGAGCACCGCCATATTGCCGGCACGCTCGATCACCAGCGTCCCTTCGGCCGCGATGCGCGCCGCCTTCTTGTCAGCCTTGGCAAGCCCGTTCTTGCGCATCAGTTCCGCAGCGGCGTCCAGATCGCCCTGGGTTTCCACGAGTGCGCGTTTGCACTCCATCATTCCCGCGCCGGTTCGCTCGCGCAGTTGTTTGACCGCATCGGCAGTAATGTTCATAAAGCCCTCGAACTCAAAGACTAACGCGGCGTGGCGCGGCGCGCGACGGGACGGCGACGCGGCGCGCTGGCGGGCGTTGCACGCACCTCACCGGCCGCCAGGTTCGGCACGATCTCATCCGCTTCCAGCTCGTCCTCGGCAAGCGCCGGCGCGACCGACGGCAGCGGCGCTGCGACATGCGCAACGCGCGCCGTTGTGGGGCGCTTGCCGCGCACCGGCGCCGTCGTCGTCGGCCGGCGCTTGCCCGCGCCCACACTGCGCTTCTTCGGGTTGCCATCCTCATCGAGCTCGACAAAATCGTCTTCGCCGACCGGCACTTCAGGCAATGCCGACTTGCCTTCGAGAATGGACTCGGAAATGCCGCCGGCGTACAGGCCGATGGCGCGCATGGCGTCATCGTTACCGGGAATCACGTAGTCGATGCCATCGGGCGAGCAATTTGTGTCGACCACGGCCACCACAGGAATGCCCAGTTTGCGGGCTTCGAGAATGGCGATCTCCTCGTGGCCGACATCGATCACGAACAGCGCGTCCGGCAACGCAGTCATGTGGCGGATGCCACCCAGGCTCCTGAGCAACTTGTCCATTTCGCGGCGCAGCATCTGCGCTTCCTTCTTGCCACGGCGGTCGAGCGCGCCGCTCTGCGCCATTTCGTCCAGGTCGTTCAACCGCTTGATGGACTGACGAATGGTCTTGAAGTTGGTGAGCATGCCGCCCAGCCAGCGCTGGTTGACGTAAGGCATGCTGCAGCGGGTGGCTTCTTTTTGTACCGCTTCGCGCGCCGAGCGCTTGGTGCCCACGAACAACACCTTGCCGCCTTCGGCCGCCACACCCTTGATGAAGTTGGCCGCGTCCGCGTAGAGCGGCTGCGTCTTTTCAAGGTTGATGATGTGAATCTTGTTACGCTCACCGAAAATGAAGGGGGCCATTTTCGGGTTCCAGAAACGGGTTTGATGTCCAAAATGGACTCCCGCTTCCAGCATCTGTCGCATGGACACGCTGGTCATACAAAGCTCCTTGTTGGGTTGTGCCTCCGCACATCCCGACCGGAAACCCGTAAGCTGCTCCGTAGCGGCCTAAAGGCACCCAACCGATCGTGACGATGTGCGTGTGGGGTTGTTAAAAATAGCCGCGCTTTATACCATGAAGCCCTCCTCGAAACAACGCACCAGCATCTTTTATGACCGTTACCATCAAGAGCCTCGCCGAACAGGAAAAAATGCGGGTGGCCGGGCGCCTGGCGGCCAGCGTGCTGGACATGATCGAGCCATTCGTCCAGCCGGGGGTCACAACCGAGGAACTGGACCAGCGTTGCAACGATTTCATCATCCACCAGCTGCAATCCATACCCGCGAATGTCAATTATCGGGGCTTTCCCAAGACCATCTGCACCTCGATCAACAACGTCGTGTGCCACGGCATTCCAAACGACAAGCGGCTCAAGGCGGGAGACATCGTCAACATCGACGTGACGGTGATCCGCGATGGCTTCCACGGCGACACCAGCCGCATGTACTACGTGGGCGCGCCGACGGTGCTGGCGCGGCGCCTGGTGGACGTATGCCATGAGGCCATGTGGAAGGGCATCCGCGCCGTCAAGGCCGGGGCGCATCTGGGCGATGTAGGCCACGCCATCCAAACCCACGCCGAAAGCAACGGCTTTTCCGTGGTTCGCGAGTATTGCGGTCATGGCATCGGCCGGGTCTATCACGAAGACCCCCAGGTTCTGCACTATGGCCGTCCCGGCACAGGCATCGAGCTGGTGCCCGGCATGACCTTCACCGTGGAACCCATGATCAACGCGGGCCGGCGCGATGTCCGCCTGCTTCCCGACGGCTGGACCGTGGTCACCAAGGACCGCTCGCTGTCGGCGCAGTGGGAGCACACCTTGCTGGTCACCGACAACGGCTTCGAGTTGATGACGCTGGGCGAACGCGCGCGCATGCCCGTCACGGCCATCGCTTCATGATCGCCCTGGGCAAGGAAATCGACAGTCCCAGCAACTGGCCTTACCTTGCGACGGCGCCGCAGGCGCTCGAAGCCAGCAACTACTCTGCGCAGGCCTTCCGCCAGGTGCTGGAAGCCGGCGCCGAACAGATCAAGCAGCGCTTTGTCGAAGACGATGTCATCGAAGATCTGATCCACGATCGCGCCCTGCTCGTGGACATCGTGCTGCGCGCCGCCTGGAAGCGGCACGTGCGCGCACATGCGGGCGATCTGGCCCTGATCGCCGTCGGCGGCTACGGCCGCGGCGAACTGCACCCGTGCTCGGACATCGACATCATGGTGCTGCTGCCCAAGAGCGATTCAGCAGACTGGCAGCCGGATATCGAAAAATTCCTCACCTTTTTGTGGGATATCGGCCTGGAAGTGGGCCACAGCGTGCGTTCCATCGATGACTGCCAGCGCGAAAGTCTGGCCGACATCAGCGTCGCGACCACGCTGTTCGAAGCGCGCCTGCTGGCAGGCCCCGAGGCGCTGTTCGCCGGCATGCGGCGTGCGCTCGGGCCGGACCGGCTGTGGTCCTCGCAGTCGTTCTTCGAAGCCAAGGTCAAGGAACAGACCGAGCGTCATCACCGCTACTTCGACACCGCCTACAATCTGGAACCCAACGTCAAGGCAAGCCCCGGCGGCTTGCGCGACATACAGACCATCGGCTGGGTGGCGAAGCGGCATTTCGGCACCGACACGCTCGATGAGTTGGTGGCGCACGGCTTTCTGACCCGCGAGGAATTGCGCAAGTTGAAAGCCGGTCAGTCCTTCCTGTGGAAGGTGCGCTTCGGTCTGCACATGCTCACCGACCGGCGCGAGGACCGCCTGCTGTTCGATCACCAGATCAAGCTGGCGAAGCTGTTTGGCTACGAGGATGCGAGTTTCACCCTGGCGGTGGAGCAGCTGATGCAGAAGTATTACCGCACGGTGATGGACGTCAGCCTGCTCAACGAAATGCTGCTGCAGCTGTTTCGCGAGGCGATTCTTACGCAGCACGCACCGCCCGAGCCCATCAATCCTCGCTTTCAAATCCGCAACGACTATCTGGAAGTGGCGCATCCGGACGTGTTTGCACGCAATCCATCCGCGCTGCTCGAACTGTTCGTGGTGCTGCAGCAGAATCCGCAGGTGCTGGGCGTACGGGCCGAGACCATCCGTCTGATCGGCGCCCACATCAATCTCATCGACGAGGAATTCCGCCAGAACCCGCGGCATCACCGGCTGTTCATCGAGATCCTGCGGGCGCCCGTGGGCGTGACGCACGAGTTGCGCCGTATGAACCTGTACGGTGTTCTCGGCCGCTATATCCCCGCGTTCGGCCGGGTGGTCGGACGCATGCAGTACGATTTGTTTCACGCCTACACCGTGGATGCGCACACGCTGTTCGTGGTCAGCAATCTGCGCCGGCTGGCGATCCCGAAATACAATCGGGAACTGCCCAATTTGAGCCAGATCATGCAGGCGCTGCCGAAGCAGGAAGTCGCGTATCTGGCGGCGTTGTTCCATGACATCGCCAAGGGCCGCGGCGGGGACCATTCAGAACTGGGCGCGGTCGATGCCGAAGCCTTTTGTCTGGAGCAGGGACTGGGCCGCTACGAGGCGCGCCTGGTGGCCTGGCTGGTGCGCAATCACCTGACCTTGTCCATCACCGCGCAGAAAAAGGACATCAGCGATCCGGAAATCATTCACGAGTTCGCCAAACGCGTTGGCGATCAATCGCATCTGGATTACCTGTACGTGCTCACGGTCGCCGACGTGCGCGGCACCAATCCCAAACTGTGGAACACCTGGAAAGCGAAGCTGTTCGAGGAATTCTACGAGCGGACCAAGCGTGCGTTGCGGCGCGGCCTGGAGGCGCCGCTGGATCAGGAAGAGTTGATCCGCGAAACGCAGGCCGCCGCGCGCGCGCAGCTGATCGAGTGCGAGCCGGCGCGCATCGACGAGGTGTGGTCGCATTGGTCGGAAGGCTATTTCCTGCGCTACACGCCCGAGGAAATCGCCTGGCACACGGCGCTGCTCGCACCGCGCAGCGAAGGCGACACCGAACCGCTGGTGGCGGTTCGCCAGCTCGCCGATCACGGCGGCACGGCAGTCCTCACCTTCACAGACCATCGCCAGCACAGCTTCGCCCGCACCACGGCGGTGCTGGATCAGCTGGGCTTGAACGTGGTCGATGCGCGCGTCATCTCCACCAAGGACGGTTTCAGCCTGGACACCTATGTCGTGCTCGAGGAAAACGGCGCGATCATCTCCGATCCGGCGCGCACCCAGGAAATCGAACGCGGCCTGTGGCGCAATCTGCAGCAGCCTGAAAACTCACCGCTCACGGTCACACGCCGCGCACCACGCCAGGTACGCATGTTCTCCACGCCTACCCAGGTCAATTTCAGTCTTGACACGCGCAACAACCGCACCATCGTGGAATTGATCGCCGGCGACCGGCCCGGACTGCTGTCGGACGTGGGCAAGGTCTTCAAGGCCGAGCAGGTTGACATTCATGGCGCCAGAATCGGCACCGTCGGCGAGCGGGCCGAGGACGTTTTCTACGTGACCGATACGGCGGGCAGACCGCTGCAAGACCCTGCCTGCCGATCGCTGCACGAATCGCTGGTCAAAGCGCTGGACCGGCACGACACGGCAAAAGCGTGAACCCGGCGCTTGGCCTTCTCAAGCCCTACCCTTTCGAACGTCTGGGCAGCCTCATCGCCGGCATCACGCCGCCGGCGAACCTGCCGCCGATATCCTTGTCCATTGGCGAGCCACGGCATGCACCGCCGGAATTCGTGATCGCTGCGCTGAAGGAATCGCTGAGCGGTTTGGGCAGCTACCCGTCCACGCTCGGGCTGCCGGAATTCCGCGCTGCCGCCGCCGCATGGGCGCAGCGCCGCTATTCGCTGCCTGCAGGCGCCGTGAACCCCGCCACCATGCTGCTGCCCGTCAACGGCACGCGCGAAGCGCTGTTCGCGTTCACACAGGCGCTGCTGGATCGCAGCGACAAGCCATTGGTGCTGATGCCCAATCCGTTCTATCAGATCTACGAAGGCGCAGCACTGCTCGCCGGTGCCGACGTGCAATTTCTGCCCACCGTGCCGCGCACTCGCTATCTGCCGGATCTGGATGCGGTTACCGAGAGCACCTGGAAGCGTTGCCGTTTGTTGTTCCTTTGCAGCCCTGGCAATCCGACCGGCGCGGTGATGAGCCTGGCGTATCTGCGCCAGGCGCTGGACATCGCCGACCGCCATGGTTTCGTGATCGCCAGCGATGAGTGCTATGCCGACATTTACTTCGATGAAGCCTCCCCGCCGCCGGGTCTGTTGCAGGCCTGCATCGCCAGCGGGCGCAGCGGCTTCGAGCGTTGCATGGTGTTTCACAGCCTCTCCAAACGTTCCAGCGTGCCGGGCCTGCGCTCGGGTTTCGTCGCCGGCGATGCCGC
>JANXOV010000027.1 GCA_025357635.1 Pseudomonadota bacterium | reverse complement strand
GGGTGCGAGGAAAAGTAACCCATACCGCCGCCTTGCGTTGCTTCCAGACGGGCGAGCAGGTCACCGAAATAGTGCGTGGCAATTCCGTGCCGTTGTAGCCAGTCGTATGAGTACTCGTCAGCCTCTGTTTCCAGCTGCCTTGAATACTGCGCCTGCGTGAGCAGCGCCGGCGCACCCGCGGCCAGCGAGGAGACCGAGGTGACGTCCCCGAGCACGGCAAACAGCACCAACGCGCTTGCGCTGGTCTGCAGAATCATGCGCGTGGCGTGCCGATGCACCACGTGCCCCACTTCGTGGGCAAGAACCGCCGTGATTTCATTGTCATCCTTGGCCAGACGAACCAATTCATCGGTGATGACCACGACGCCTGAGGGCAGCGCGAAGGCGTTGGCCCCAACGCGCGCCCCGCCGCTGCGAAACTCCAGGCGATAACGCGTTGCTGCAGGCAGATCGGCGACGAGGGAATCGAATCGCTCGCGGATCACCTGCCGCCGCTGCGGGGGCAATTGCGACGCAGAGAACAGACTCTTGTCGAGCAATTCAAGCGTTTCCGCGCCCAGACGGGCGTCCACCGACAGCGGCAACCGATACGCGGCCTTTTCAGCCAGCGCAGGAATGCCGTAGCGGATGAAAGCCCCACTGAGCAGGCCCACCGACAGCACCGCCATAATCGCGTACAGCCAACGCTGCTCGAGTTTGAAAACGCCGCGCGCAACCCGTCCGGCCTGATGCCCTACAACCCCTTCGGCCGTCGCGTTCGCGAGCCATTGGTCGAGCGCATCGTTGTCGCGGATCTCGCAGACGCCGCCGTCGGCGAAGCGGATCCGCCGCTGTGTCCGGCCAATGCGGTCGCTGATTTGAACATCCGCCAGAGCCGCTTCGATGTCGCGACCCTCGAGGCGCAGGTGCAGCCGGCCGCCGCGTAGCAAACTCACGTCGGCGTCTCGGGAGGCGGAAGTCTTGCCATCGAAGTACCGCCCCGGAATGCTCATCGCTCAGAAGCCGAAATCGACATCCAGAAAGTCGCCCAGCTCCTCGCCGGCGGCGCTGGGAAGACTGCCCGCCATCTGAACGAACTCCTCGAGATTACCGCTCGCGATCACGGCAATGCTCTGGAGCCGGTAGCGCAGCAGACGGATCTTCGCCCACGGCGCATAGAAACCCAGCGTCAGCACGATCAGCGCAAAATTGCCAAGATAAATCCCAAGAAGCTTCCTGCCGGACACGCTGCTGTGCAATTGATTGTCACCCAGGCGCGTATGGTTCAGCGTTTCGTTGGCGATGCGCGATGTCAGGACGGCGCCAGGGACCATGAAAGTGGCCAAGAAGCCGAGATAAAGCACAAGAAATGCGGCCGCACCCATGGCCGAGCCCAGCAACTGCCGCGGATTGCTCAGATGCATGCCGGATGCGGCGCCGGTGACCAGTCCCACCAGAAAGGCCCCTGCAACGAACAGCGCGATCAGGCAGGCGATGGCGAGGATCCACCAGCCCAGTGCCGCGAAGTACGCCGCGTAGAACCGTCCGGGCTTGGGCGTACAGGTGAACTTCGTGGCTCCAAAACGGCTTTCACCAATTAGAAAACGCTGCTTCGCGAACTGCACGTAGGGCATGATCAGTCCCAACGTCAGCGGGATGAGCGCGCCAAAACCCAGATAGATGCCCGCCGCCGCACCAAATCTGCCGTCGAACCCAAAATGCACATTGCGCCAGGAACTGACGCGCATCTGAAATCGCCGCGACTGCACGACGATGAACGGCAAGGCGATCAGAAACAGCAGGATGAACGCCGCCGACACCAGCGGATGGCTTTTCTGAAAGATGTAATACGGCGCGATCAGCGCAACCGCGATCAGCCGTCCCTTGAGAATTTTTATCGGCTCGCCGTGGTATTCGAACGGCGAACCGGCAAGCAGTGTGTGGCCGTAGAAATAGCGCATCCGGCGCACCTTGGCCCAGGCACCGTAGATGCCGAGCGTAATCAGCGTCAGCAGAAGATTGACGATCCAGATTCGAAAATACTCGCCGCCGTCGCCGCGGAATTCGATGGCGTGCCGCTTCGGCGCCGCAGCGGTTTCGGAAGATCCGCTATCCGTCGGTGTCCCGATATCTATTGCCGCTGCTCCTTGATGCTGCCGTTAAAAACTACGCCGGTCGCATTTGCGCGGCAAATGCGAATGCCTGAGTGCCAGATCCATGAGCAAAAAAGCCCGGCCATGTGGCCGGGCTTCGTTGCAGTCATTGATTAAAAAACCAGCCGTGGATCAATCGCCGACCTCATCCAAGGCTGCGACCGCATCGACGAACCCGAAGCCCGAATCGAAATCGAACCCCTTGGTGCCAAAGGGAAACGGGAATGGCGCCAGCGCGCGCCCCGCGGCGTAACGCATATCCTTCGCCGTTTCTTCCAGGATTCCGTAAATGCGATCGGGCGTCAGCGCGCGCTTCTTCGCACGGTTTTGCTTGTCGATCATCAGCGCGGCAATTGCAGCCACGTGCGGCGCCGAAGCGGAAGTTCCGAAGAAGTTCGGGTAGACGTCAGGCTCGGTTGAACCGGGTACTTCATACGGGAACACCGAATAGAAGAACGTGCTGTTGCCGCCATCGGGACCCGTGACGCCGGGCTTCAGGCGAACCTGCGGCCGGCGCAAGCGATTGCCATCCTTGTCGAACAGAATCGGCACGCCGCCAGCGGAAGAAAAGTACTCCAGGCAGGCCGGGTAGCATTGTCCGGGATGCAGCGCTGAATTCCAGGCGGCCGTGTTGTACCAGGCCGCAGCACCCACCGCTTCGGCGCCGGCGGCGATCGGGTGACCATAGGATGAGCCGCTTTGCGTGTCGTACTCATCCACGAACATCGTCCCGCCGCCGAAGTCGAAGTAGACGTACTTCAGGTAGCCGGGCGTGGGGCCTTCAAACAGTTCCACGCTCAACTGAACCTGCACGTCCACATCGCCGGTGTTGAGGATATCGCCCTCCTCGAAGGCATCGCCGCCGATATTGGGGCTGGCGCCGGGAAACTGGCACACCGCCGGCTGCAGATTGGCATCGCAAACCGGGATTGGTGCGCCGTCCATATCGTAGTAAATCAGATCCACATCCGAACGGGAGCCCTTGCCGCCGGCGGACTTAAAGGGTTCGTCCCAGTTCAAAAACACCGCATCGATGGCGCCCGCCGTGAGCGTTATGGTCTGCAAGCCATCCGGATTTTTCTTGGTGCCGAAGTTATGGCGCGGACCACTCACCCCGACGCTGCTGGACTTGCGAAACGGCGACTCATAAGAGGCGCGGGCATCGTTGCCGGCGGATGAAAAATAGGCCACGCCGCGCTTTTTGACCGTGTCCACGGCCTGCGCCACGATGCCGTCCTGGAACATTGGCTCATCGAAGTAGCCCACATCGTCGATGATGACTTTGGCGCCGGCGTCGGCCAGATCGATGATCCCTTGAGCAAAGTCAGCCTCGCCATTGAACGCGGTGTGATAGGCGAGCGATGCGCCGGGGGCAACGTCGTGAATGATCTGACCGATGGCGCGGCCTTCATCGTTGCTGCCATCGCAAGGAGACGCCTCGCTCAGAATCTTGATATCGGCCGGCAGATCCCCGCTCGCGATATCCTGCGCCGTGGTCGTGAACATCTGCCCGTCATTGATCGGGCCCGTCAAACAGGCAAAGCTGTCGGACAGAATCCCGACGCGCACTCCACGCCCGTCGACGTTGAAGATGCGCCGGGCTCGATCGGATCGCTGTGCCCGATCGCCTTGTGAGGTGACCAGACCCGCATGCGTACGCGCCATTGCCGGCCGCACTGACTGCACGCCTTCAACCGCGGCGAGTGCCTTAAGTCCTGTGATGGACATGCGGCCTGAGACCATGGAACCATAGACTGTGGCGTTGCTCAATCCGAGCGAGCGCAGTTGCGCGACCAACGCATTGGCATCGCCCGTCGCGACCACATTGACCGCCACGTCGGTCCTGGCGAATTGCGGCATTCGCCGCGCGAGATTTTCGCGCGCTTTCGAATTTGGATTGCTGCTGGCCAAAGCCCGCAACATCGGATGCAGTTTGACTTCGTCGGTGGCGCGCAAACGGCGCAGTTCGCTTGAAAATGCCTGCCGCTTGTCGGCCTGCGCGACCGAGCACAGCAACACCGCTGCGCTCAGACAAGAAACGATGGATCTGAATCTCATACATCCTCCCTAATTTTATTCGGATGCGCCCGATCGAGCGCTGTGATGCAGAACATACACGCTCAATTGTTACGGCGCCAGCGCGTCAAAAGCGCCGTCGCGCGACGGTCAGGGACAAGGGTTTGGTTATGTTCAATCGATGAGAAACCACGGACAACAAAAAACCCCCGCCAGCTTTCGCTAACGGGGGTAATTGATCATGGCAAATTAAGAGCCTGGCAGTGACCTACTTTCACATTGACAAAGCCAACACTAGCATCGGCGCAGAGCGTTTTCACTTCCGAGTTCGAAAAGGGATCGGGTGGTTCCCACTCGCTATGGCCGCCAGGCAAACCGGTTGCGTTCGGGGCAGGCCATTTTCATGGTCTTGGCCTGCCCCGCTCGCGAATTCGTGCAATTTGTTTCGACCCTGGAATTGAAATTCCAGATATGTCGCAGTCGAGTCCATT
>JANXOV010000025.1 GCA_025357635.1 Pseudomonadota bacterium | reverse complement strand
GCTGTCGACGATGACCAATCTGCTCGGGCCGCTGATGATCGTGTTCATGGGCTCGATCGTCATGTTCATTGTCATCGCGCTGCTGCTGCCGATTTTCCAGCTGAACGATCTGGTCCGTTAAGAAGGTTGAACCAGCCTATTGCACATCCGGCAATCTTTCGTTTATAACGCCGCGAATACGCCACGCCAGGCAAACGTGAGTGCGCAGGTTGATGAGCGAGAAAGACGACGCGGAAGAGTTTGACGAGGAAGACGCGGAGGAAGCCGTCGCCGACGACGCTGACCTTGATCATTTGATTCGCGACGTCGAGAAACAGCGCCGCAAGGCCGCCAAAGGCCAGGAACCGCATTGGCGCCGACTCGAGCGCGTCATGGAAGAAAAGCGCACCGCGGAGCTGATGAGCGATTTTGAGGACTACGACATCGGCGAGGCCGAGCCGGATGCCGCAGTCGGGGAGTCCAAGAGCCTCAAGAGCCGGCGCAAGCGGCCGCGGTTGTAGCTAGGCGGCCTCGACCTGCTTGCCCCGGCGCAACACACCCACGACCACGCCTTCGATGATCATCGGCTGGGCTTTCAGATCGACGCGGATGGGCTCGAAATCCGCGTTCTCCGGCATCAGCCAGACGATGGCGCCTTCCTGCTTGTAGCGCTTGACCGTCACCTCGTTTTCCAGTCGCGCCACCACGATCTGGCGGTTGCGCACCTCGGGCGTGCGGTGAACGGCGACCAGATCGCCATCGAGGATGCCGGCGTTCTTCATGCTCATGCCCTGCACCTTGAGCAGGTAATGCGGGCGCGGCTGAAACAATTCCGGATCGATCTGATAGCGCGACTCGATGTGTTCTTCCGCCAGAATCGGCCGCCCCGCCGCGACGCGGCCAATCAGCGGCAAACCCAGCTGCTCGCGCAGGATGTCCTTGAGCTGAATGCCGCGCGAGGCGCCCGGGATCAGGTCGATGACGCCTTTTCTTTGCAGGGCGCGCAGATGTTCTTCGGCCGCATTGGGCGAGCGGAAGCCGAGGGTCCTGGCGATTTCCGCCCGCGTCGGCGGCATGCCGTTTTCGCTGATGGCGTCCTGGATGAGTCGCAGAATCTGCGTCTGGCGGGGCGTTAGGTCTGACATGAGCGTACCTGTATAAAAATCCACCTACTGTCAGTATATACAGTCAGGTGGATTAGGCAACTGCTTCTTGCCCACTGACGCCAGACTTCAATGCCGATACGTGACCGTCAGGCCGATGGTGCGCGGCCGGAAGCCGCCCTGATCGAACTGGATCACCGACGGATCATTGGCGTCCAGACCCGCTTGGGAATGCAGGAACTGCGTCGGCGTCTGCTTGTTGAACACATTGTCGACGAACGCCGCGATGTTCCAGTCATCGTAAGCAAAGCCGGCGCGCAACGACACGAACTCAGTCTTGGGCAGGCGGAACACGAACTGATCATAGGACGCATCGTTCAAAAGATTCTCCGCCGGCGTCGGCCGGTTGTTGCGGCTGGCGTACTGGTAGTCCGCGCGCGCATACCAGGGCCGCCCGAAAGCGCTGAACTCGTATTCGGTGCCCACCGCCACCGTCCACGGCGCGCCGCCCACCGTGTCGCCTTCGCTCGTGAATTGAGTCCTGAACGGCGGTGAGCCGTCACCCGGGTCGGTCACGGTGTACAGGCCTTTGTAGCGGGCCTGGGTGTACCCGATCGAGGTTTCCGCCTTCCAATGATCGCTGATCACGATGTCGGCTTGTAAGTCGAATCCCTTGACCGTGGCCTCGCCCAGATTCTTGATGGAGGAAATCTGGCAGCCCGGATCGACGAAGGTCTGCTGGATGTTGCTCCACTTGATGTAATACGCGCTGCTCGCAATTCGGAAGCGATCGGCAAGCCTGTTCTTGGCGCCGACTTCGTAGCTCTTGAGCGAATCCGAGCTGTAGGCGCCGGAGGACGGAAACTGGCAGCCGGCATTGCCCGGCAGCGGCGGATTCGCGCCGCCGACGCGAAAGCCCTTCGCATAGCTCGCGTAGAACAGATTCTGCGGGTCGAACTGGAAGGACAGACCCAGCTTGGGCGTAAACGGCTTTTCGCTCTGATTGCCTGAGGAGTCCAGCGGACCGCCATTCTGCGCGCCGTCCGAGTGACCGATGAAATCGAAACTGGTCTTGGAGTAGCGAGCGCCGGCGGTCAGTTTCAGCCGGTCGGTGATGGCGAAGCTGCCCTCGCCGAACGCCGCGTACTGCCGGTCATGCGATGTCAGATCGTTGATGTACGAATCCATGTTCGGTCCATACAGGCTCGGACGGTTCGGATCGAGCCGGTACACGTCGATGTCGCTCAATCCGAAAATCGCCTGGAACAACTGCGGCTCCAGCGGATCCATGATCTCCTCGACGCTCTGCTGCCGGTTCAAACTAAAAAACACACCGGCCGTCCAGTTAAAGCGTGAGCTCGGATCGTTTGACTGCAGGCGGAACTCCTGGGTGATGTTCTCCTGCCGGTTGGTCACGCGCGCCGGCGATCGGTAGTTCTCCAGTCCCGGCGGCAGACGCGGCCCGTTGGACGTAAGCAGCGGATACAGCGACGGATCGGTGAACGGCACGCCGAGAATGTCGGGGAAATTCTGGTAGAAGCTCAGGTTGTAGATGGTGCCTTCGTAGCCCGACAGCTCCAGGCGGTGAAAGTACGAGGTGTTCGAGATCAACCGCACCGCACCCAGGTCCACATCCACCTTCAAGGTGGGCATATAGAATTCGTCGGGCTGGCGGCGCGGGTCCGGATTGGTGCTGAGGAACACGCCGCTGCCAGGATCTGAAATCGACGAGTTGTAGGTGGATACGTCATGCGACTTGCGGTTCTGATACAGGATGGCCGGGGTCACCAGAATGTTGGCGGTCGGCGCCCAGGCAGCCGCGAGCCTCAGCTGCATCGTGCCGATATGATTCACGTTATTTTCAACGATTGCGCCGGTGGTGGAATCCTTGCGGTCGATCCAGCCGCCATCGCCGCGATACCAGGCGCTGGCGCGAAACCCCAGCTTGTCCGCCACGACGGGTCCGCCGCCGGCAATGCCGCCCTCATAGTTGGCCTGGCCATATTTGGTGAAAGAGACTTCTGCGCGCCCGTAACTGCTGTACTTGGACAGACTGGGCTGCGGGGTGATGTAGCGCACCGTGCCGCCTTCTGAACCGGCGCCAAACAAGGTGCCCTGCGGACCGCGCAGCACTTCCACGCGTTCCAGGTCGAAAATCGCCGGCAGCGCATCATCGTTGTTGAAGCCGCCGAGGCTGCGGATCTGAATCGGCGTGTCGTCAATGTAGATGCCGGTGGTACCCGCACCGGCATTGGAGGAAATGCCGCGGATGGAAATATCGTTGGTCTGATTGGAGCCGAAGGTCAATCCGGGCGTGAAGCGGGCCACGTCGGCGATGCTCTTGACGCCGATAACATCCATTTTCTCCGCCGTGAACGCACTCACGCTGACCGGCACTTTGCTCAGAGATTCCTCGCGCCGCGTCGCCGTCACCACCACCTCTTGCAATTCATTGGATGCCGCGGGTTCGGCATCCTGCGCCCAGGCCACCGGCGATGCGGCGGCGATGAGGAACATCCACGCAACCATGGCCGGAGTTCCCTGCCGGAGTCGCGTGTTGCATGCGCGATACAAACTCAATGTTTCGGTGCTTTTCATCATGGTGATCTCCATCGCTGTGCCGCTCAACCGATGTCGCTTTTGTAATCTTTTTGTAACCTTAACGCATGCAACTTAGCGCCGGCGCGACAGAAACGCAATTTGTATCGTTCAGACCACAGCGGATTGACCCGACGCAGGCACCCCTGTAGCGTCTAAAATCCGACCATGTCGACACATCGCGATTTTCCTTCCCAGCGTGAATCCTTGGGCTTGGACCGGAAAATTACTCGCCGGGATTTTCTCAACGGCGCCGCCATCGCCGTCGCCGGCGTGGGCGCCATCGGCATGGACGGTGTGCTCGCCAATGAAACCGGCGTCCATCCTGCCGATGCGCAGGACGCGCCGGGTTACTACCCGCCACTGCGCCGTGGACTGCGCGGCAGCCATCCGGGATCTTTCGAGGCCGCCCATGCGCTGCGCGACGGACAGCGCCCAGGCGCGGCCCTCGACAGCGGTGAACACTATGACCTGATCGTCGTGGGCGCGGGCATCAGCGGATTGTCGGCGGCACATTTTTTCCGCGAGCGAACCGGCTCGAGCAGCCGCGTTTTATTGCTGGACAACCACGATGATTTCGGAGGTCACGCCAAACGCAACGAGTTTGAACTGGACGGGCACACCGCGTTGATGAACGGCGGTACGCTGCTGATCGACAGTCCGCGACCCTACGCGCCGATCGCCGCCAATCTGATCAAGACACTGGGGATCGAGGTTGAAGCGCTTGCAAGAAAAATCGAGAGGCCGGATTTCTACGAAAGTCTGGGACTGCAAGCCGGCGTGTTCTTCGATCGCGAAACCTTTGGCGCCGACAAGCTGCTCGTCGGCGTCGGCTCCAGGCCCTGGGCGCAATGGCTGGCCGATGCGCCGCTGTCGGCCACGGCGCGCGCCGACATCGTGCGCATCGAAACCGGCGAGATCGATTGCCTCCCCGGGCTGTCCTCTGAGGACAAAAAAGCCCGGCTGTCGCGCATCAGCTACCGTGATTTTCTGAGCGATATCGTCAAGGTTGACCCGGCCGTCCTGGCCTACTATCAGCAGCGGACCCAGGGTGAATGGTCGGTTGGCATCGATGGCGTGTCGGCGCTGGATTGCTGGGGCATCGGCCTGCCAGGCTTCACCGGCATGCGCCTGGCGCCAGGTGCAACGGCGCGCATGGGCTACACCGCGGCGGGCTATGCCGAAACCGGCGGGTCGCCAAAACTGCACTTCCCCGACGGCAATGCCACGATCGCGCGGCTGCTGGTTCGCGCGCTCATTCCAGCCGCCGTGCCCGGGCAATCGGCCGAAGACGTGGTATCGGCGCGGGTTGACTACGCCGCACTGGACCGGCCTTCAAACCCGGTGCGGCTGCGTCTGAACAGCAGTGTCGTGCAGGCGCAAAACATCGTCCGGCGTTCCGGCGCGAAGGCGGTTCGTGTGACCTACCTGCGCGATGGCCGGCCCGTCAACGTCCACGGCCGCCACTGCGTGCTCGCCTGCTACAACATGATGATTCCCTACCTCGTGCCGGAACTCCCGGCGGCGCAGCGCGAGGCGTTGCACAGCCTGGTCAAGGAACCGCTGGTGTACACCAGCGTGGCGCTGCGCAACTGGCAGGCGTTCAGCAGACTCGGGGTCAGCCGCATCACCGCTCCGGGCGGATATCACAATTCGATGTATCTGAATCAGCATGTGAACCTTGACGGCTACCGCAGCCCCACCTCACCGGATGCCGCGATTCTGGTGCACATGACGCGCACGCCGTGCGCAGCGGGGCTGCCGTACCTGGAACAAAACCGGCTGGGACGCGCAGAGTTACTCGCCACCTCGTTTGCGACCTTCGAGCGCAACATCCGTGAGCAGCTGGGGCGGACATTGGGTGCCGGCGGCTTCGACCCGGCCGCCGACATCACCGGCATCACCGTGAATCGCTGGCCGCACGGCTACGCCCGCGAATACAACCCCTTGTTCGATGCCGAGGTTGCCGAGTCGTTGCGCCCGCATGTGATCGGACGCCGCCGCTTCGGCAACATCGCCATCGCCAACTCAGACGCCGGCGCCGCCGCTTACACCGATTCGGCGATCAATCAGGCACATCGAGCCGTCGAGGAATTGCTGACGGGTTGAGTGTCGTTCGCATCCGCGCTCAAGCGCGCGGTAATTTTTGCAACCATCTTTCGCGGCCAGCCTCAATCCCCTGTTTGCCTTCGCTTCGCGATCCGGTATCATTAAAACTGTCGCCAAGGCCAGACATTAACGTTTTTTTTGTTGCAATTGCGGCGCAGTTTTGGCTCTATGTACAGCCGTGTTGCGACGCGGGCAGTCGGACTTCCGTTAAGCTTCGGTGCCCGCAGCGACATTTCAGATGAGGTATCGAACAAGTGCAACAACCCCAGGGGAATTCTATGAAACTTGCAACCACGCTTAAGATCACGGCCGCCGCCGCCTGCTTTGCAGCCTTGGCCGGATGTCAGGATCTGAAGCCTATTCAAGCGCAGATTGACGATCTTAAGACTTCGGTCAGCAAACTCTCCGGCGACACCGCGAAGGCTTCCAGCGACGCAGCGGCCGCCAACAGCGCCGCAGCGTCTGCTTCTCAAGCCGCCGCCGGTGCGCAGAGCACGGCGAATCAGGCTCTCTCATTGGCTCAATCGCATCAGTCTGCGATCGACGCCATCAACGAGAAGATCGATCGCGTGTTCAAGAAGTCGGTTTCCAAGTAAGTTACCGATCGCTTGATTTTTGCTTGAATGGAAAACGCCGCGCGATTGCGCGGCGTTTTTTTATCTGCGCTTTGCAGGGCGGTCGGCGGCCTGCGCCACCGGCGACGCCACCCAGCGATCGATCGAAATCTGCACCGGTTCGCCGCGCTGCTCTTCGAATGTCTTCTCCGCCGCTTCCCAGTCGATGATGACCCGCTTGTGCGAGGTGGCGGCAACGATCTGGCGCGTCAGCGCCGTCAAGTCTTCCACGTCCTTCGCATCGGTGCCGTCCAGCGCGTGATGGACTTCAAGGTATAGGGCGCCGTCGATGCCCCAGCCCGTCTTGATGCGCTGATTGATGATGCGGACGGGCAATCCCAACGGCACCTCCTTGAACAGCGCCTCGATATCCTCCGGATACAGCCGGATGCAGCCGTTGGTGATCTGCAGACCGACGCTGACCGGCTTGTTGGTGCCGTGAATGAGATAAGCGCCGCTGGGAATTCCCAACCTCAACGCATACTCGCCCAGCGGATTGTCCGGCCCCGGCGGAATGAAAGGAGGCAGTACATCGCCCTCTTCCAGGTGCCGGTCCCGTATCGATTTGGGCGGATACCAGCTGGGCTTCTTTTGCTTGGCGACCACCTTGGTTGTACCCAGCGGCATGGTGCGGCCCACCTGGCCGACGCTGACCGGGTAGGTCTCGATCAGCGGCTGTCCTTTGGGACTGGTTCTAAAATAAAACAAGCGGCCCTCTGCCAGATTGACCAACAGACCGGTGCGCGGCACGTCAGGAATGATTCGCTGGGTCGGCAGCGCGATGCGCGTGCCCTCCCCCGGCAACCACGCATCCACGCCCGGATTGGCCGCGACGATTTCATCGAAACCCAGGTGATGCTGTCGCGCGATGTCCGACAGCGTGTCCTCATAGCGCGATTGGGTCATGCCCGGCTCGCCGATCATGTCCTGCGCCGTGCCCAGCTCGAACACTTCGGCGGATGCGGGCAGCGCCGCAATCAACGCCAACATCCCGATCAAGGGCATGAGTGCACGCGAATGCATGGCCGCTACAGACGAACCAACGCCGAACCCCAGGTGAGTCCGCCGCCGAACGCCGCCAGCAGCAGCTGCTGCCCGGGCTTGATGCGGCCGTCGCGAATGCCGGCATCCAATGCCAGCGGAATCGAGGCAGCCGAGGTATTGCCGTGCGTGGCGAGGGTCACGATGACCCGCTCCATCGGCATCTCCAGCCGCTTGGCGATCGCCTCGATGATGCGGATATTGGCCTGGTGTGGAACGAGCCAGTCGATCTGCGACTTGTCGATGCCATTGGCGGCGAGTGTCTCCAGAACCACGCGCCCAAGCGTCGTGACGGCGACCTTGTAAACTTCATTGCCCTTCATGCGCAGAAAGGCTTTTCCCTGACCGGCCAGATTGAAACCTGTGGATATTCCTTCGGGAAAGTACAGCAGGTCCTTGTACTTGCCGTCGGCGTGCAGGTGGGTCGAGATGATGCCGGGCTCGACCGAGGGCTTGAGTATGACGGCGCCCGCGCCGTCACCGAACAGCACGCAAGTGGAGCGGTCGGTCCAGTCCACCATGCGCGACAGCGTTTCCGCGCCCACCACCAATGCGCATTTGGATTCGCCGAGGCGCACGAATTTTTCGGCAACGCTCAATGCGTAAATGAAGCCGCTGCATGCCGCTTCGAGGCTGAAGGCCGCGCAGCCGTGGATGCCCAGCCGCTGCTGCAGCAGCGTGCCCACATTGGGGAAGATGAGATCCGGGGTGGTGGTGCCGACGCAAATCAGGTCGATGTCGGCCGGTCCCACGCCGGCGGCGGCCATGGCGGCCCGCGCTGCGGGCACGGCCAGATCGGTGGTGGTCTCACCCGGCACGGCGATGTGACGCTGCTCGATGCCGGATCGGGATTTGATCCACTCATCGGTGGTATCGACCATCTTTTCCAAATCGGCATTCGTCAGTATTTTCTTCGGCAGATAACTGCCGGTACCGGCTATGCGTGCGTACATGGCTTATGCAACTGGCTCGATCTGTTCCGCTATTCTGGAAGGCACACCCTTTCGGGCTTCGAGTATCGCAAGCTCTATCGCCCTTTGGAAAGCGAAAAGATCAGCGCCGCCGTGGCTCTTGATCACTACGCCATTCAATCCGATCATGCTCGCGCCATTGTAGCGCCGCGGATCGAGCCGCGTTTTCAGCGCCTTGAGCGCAGGCGCCGCCGCCAGAGCGCCCAGTTTGCGGATGGGGCTGCGCGTGAACTCCTCGCGCAGGGTGCCGGCAATCATGCGCGCCAGTCCTTCCATAGTTTTCAGCGCCACGTTGCCGGTGAAGCCGTCCGTGACCACCACGTCCACCTTGTCGGAAAATATATCGTGCCCTTCGACGAAGCCGACGTAGTTCAGCGGCAAGGCGCCGATCAATTCATGAGCCGCCTGCACCGACTCATGACCCTTGATGTCTTCCTCGCCGATGTTGAGCAGCCCCACACGCGGCCGCTGATTGCCGGTCAAATCGCCCGCGACCACCGCGCCCATGAGGGCGAACTGGGCGAGCTGTTGCGGCGTGCACGAGGCGTTCGCGCCCAGATCCAGCATGAATGTCTGCCCGCCGTGGGAGGGAATGGCGCCAATGATGGCGGGACGCTCGACCCCGGCCAGCATCTTCAAGACGAAGTGCGCGGTGGCCATGAGGGCTCCGGTGTTGCCAGCGCTCACGCAGGCATGCGCCTGGCCCGATTTTACCAGGTCGAGCGAGCGACGCATGGAGGAGTCTTTCTTGCGGCGCAGCGCATCGCGCGGGTGGTCGGTCATTTCCACGACATCCGCCGCATACAGGCAAGTCACGTTGGCAGGCAGCTGCGCCGGCAGGTGGCGGCGCAGATCCGCTTCGCGCCCCACCAGCACCAGGCCTATATCTGTGAATTGTTTCGCCGCATTGAGCGCCGCGGGCACACAGACCGAAGGTCCGTGATCGCCGCTCATGGCGTCCACTGCGATTTGCAGCGCTGCAGGCATGCTCAGGGGCGATATGGCGTCAGGCGCCGCGTTGCAGACCGGGCGCGGCGGCACGCACTATTCTTCGTCGCTCGCCGCGTCGCTCTTCGTCTCGATAACCTTGCGGCCGCGATAGTAGCCGTCGCGCGAAATGCGATGACGCAGATGGGTCTCGCCGCTCTTTGACTCGATCGAAAGCGCTGGTTTGTCCAGCGCGGAGTGCGAACGATGCATGCCGCGCTTGGAGGGTGTCTTTCGGCTCTTTTGAACTGCCATGGTGATCCTATGTATACGATTGACCGGTCGCGCCCGCGAATGCCGGTTTTTGAGCCCGTTACGGCGGGCGGCGTATGATAGTGATCAGCCGTCCCCCTGTCAAAATGAGTCGAGCGCAAGTCGTTGTTTTTGAAGTCTGAGAACCGCCTGATTTTAGCCTCGACCTCCCTCTACCGCCGCCAGCTGCTCAAGCGGCTGGGAGTGCGGTTCAGCGTCGCCGCGCCGGCCACCGACGAAACGCCCCTGCCAGGCGAATCACCGCACGCGCTTGTCAAGCGCCTCGCCCGCGCCAAGGCGGCGGCAATCGCCCAATCCAATCCCGATGCCTGGGTCATCGGTTCGGATCAGGCGGCGGTGCGCGGCAGGGCCATCCTGGGCAAACCCTTGAACCGTAGTGGCTGCGTGGAGCAGCTTCGGGCCAGTTCCGGTCGGCGGGTCAGATTCCTCACGGCCGTCTGCCTCATCAGGTCCCGTCAGCCAAAGCCGCTCGAAGCCATCGACACGACCTGGGTGAACTTCCGGGAATTGGACGACGACTCGATCGAGCGGTATGTCGACACCGAAAAGCCCTTTGACTGCGCGGGCGGATTCAAGAGCGAAGGGCTGGGCATCACCTTGTTCGAGTCGATCGAATCGCGCGATCCGACGGCGCTGATCGGGCTGCCCTTGATCGCCGTGTCGCAACTGCTGCGCACGGCCGGATTCACGCTTCCTTAAGGTTTGCGCGCCTTGCCGCCCCGCCCGGCGGGGCCTCGTTTCGCCGGTTTTTTCTTCACCGTTTCCAGCTGATCCAACACCCCGGCCAGGTCCGCCGGCAGTGGCGCGCTGGCATGAAAGGGCTCGCCGGTCCCCGGCCAATCGAATGCCAGGGATTGCGAGTGCAGGAAAATGCGCTTCAGACCTTGCGATTTGAGCTGCGCATTGCGCTCATGATCGCCGTACTTGTCATCCCCCAGCAAGGGATGACCGGCAAAGGCCGCATGCACGCGGATCTGATGCGTACGTCCGGTCGGAATGTCCACCTGCATGAGCGTCGCCAGCGAGCCAAAAAACTGGATGGGCTTGAACAGGCTCACTGACTCCTTGCCGGCCGCCGCCACCTTCACATGGCGCTCGCCCTGCCGGCGATTATCGGTCGCAAGAGGCGCATCGACGCGCTTGGTGCCCAACTGCCAGCTCCCCGCGACCAGCGCCATGTAGGTCTTGCTGACTCCTCCTTCGCGAATGAGTTTGTGCAAGGCCGTCAGCGCGGCGCGTGTGCGGGCCACGATCAGACAGCCGCTGGTGTCGCGATCCAGCCGGTGCACGAGTTCCAGGTCTTCCTTCGGCCGCGACGCGCGCAGCGCCTCGATCAATCCGAAGCTCATGCCGCTGCCGCCGTGAACGGCGACGCCCGGCGGCTTGTTGATGACGATCACCCGTGAATCCTGGAACAGAACCGAATTTTCGATCAGTTCGATCAGGCTGCTGGAGGGACGCTGCGGCACGCTGGGATCCGCCATCCGCACCGGTGGCAGGCGCAATTCGTCGGCCGCAGCCAGGCGATACTCCGCATCCACCCGCTTGCGATTGACGCGGACCTCGCCCTTGCGCAGCAGCCGGTAAACGCGGCTGCGCGGGATGGATTTAAAGTGACGCAGCAGGAAATTGTCGATCCGCTGCCCCGCCTCGTCCTGCGAGATGGTGTGGAATTCCACCGCACTGCGCTTGCCCAGTTCGTGCGCCAGTTTCGTCGTTGCTTCGTTCATGATTTGACAGCCAGGTTCCAAGATGTTGCCACGTCCTAAGATATTGATTGCATTGACCCTGAATCGATCTGGTGTTAATCTCCGAAGACCGTGTCAAGTGCGGCCCCGCTCGTCGG
Source organism: Pseudomonadota bacterium (assembly GCA_025357635.1). Taxonomy (GTDB): domain Bacteria; phylum Pseudomonadota; class Gammaproteobacteria; order Steroidobacterales; family Steroidobacteraceae; genus TMP-86. Next base: position 19,020 of record JANXOV010000025.1, on the reverse strand, counting down.
GGCCTTTATTGAAGATACCGGTTTTACGTGGCGTTCCCCCGTTTTCGAAGGAGCGCTGCATATTAGTTGGTTCTGGATATCCAGACCATCGCTCGGCCGATGAGATTAACGCTATCTTTTCGTTGAAGAAGCTTGGCTTCCAGCGCAAAGGTGGCGGTATGAAAGCGGTTATCCGAGAAACAGGCCGATAAGGCGTGCTGTATACATTTTTGCAAGTTTGGGTTGTTTGGACGCCGGTCGCGTGGTTCGCGCTCGGTATAACTCTGTTTGCTGTTGCGGCCTCCTCGCCGATTCTCAAGCTCTCCTCGGCCCCTATCAAATCAGTTGGGGCAAATGAAAAGAATGCTCGTCAACGCAACTCAAGAAGAAGAGTTGCGAGTCGCCTTGGTCGATGGTCAGAAGCTATACGACTTATCGATTGAGATATCCTCCCGGGAACAAAAAAAATCCAACGTCTATAAAGGTCGCATAACCCGCGTCGAGCCCAGTCTCGAAGCGGCGTTTGTCGACTATGGCGCGCAGCGGCACGGCTTCCTGCCGCTCAAAGAGATCTCCAAGGAATACTTCCGGACGCAACCTGCGCAAGGCGCGCGTCTGAACATCAAAGAGCTGCTGCAGGAAGGCCAGGAACTGGTCGTTCAGGTCGAGAAGGAAGAGCGCGGCAACAAAGGCGCCGCTCTGACCACCTTCATCAGTCTGGCAGGGCGCTTCATGGTGCTGATGCCGAACAACCCGCGGGCCGGCGGCGTTTCGCGCCGCATCGAAGGCGAAGAGCGCGATCAGATGCGCGAAGCCATGAGCGAGTTGCAGATTCCAGATGACATGGGCGCCATCGTGCGCACCGCCGGCGTGGGCCGGACCGCGGAAGAACTGCAATGGGACTTCAACAATCTCAAGAGCTCCTGGGATGCCATCGTCAAGGCGAATGAAGGCCGCGCCGCGCCGTTTCTGATCTTTCAGGAAAGCGATGCGGTCACGCGCGGGTTGCGCGATTACTTCTCCGACGATGTCGGGGAGTGTCTGATCGACGAACCCGAGGCCTTCAAGAAGGCGATGGAATACATGCAGCGCTTCATGCCGCCCGACGCGCAGCGCAAGTTGAAGCTGTACGAGGACCCGGTGCCTCTGTTCACCCGCTACCAGATCGAAAGCCAGATCGAGTCGGCCTACTCGCACAAAGTCAATCTGCCCTCCGGCGGGAGTCTGGTCATCGATCACACCGAGGCACTGGTGTCGATCGACATCAACTCGGCGCGCAGCACGCGCGGCGGCGACATCGAAGCCACGGCCACCAACACCAATCTGGAAGCTGCGGAAGAAGTCGCGCGCCAGCTGCGATTGCGCGATATCGGCGGCCTGATCGTGATCGATTTCATCGACATGGAATCCACACGAAATCAGCGCGCCGTCGAGGACAAACTGCGCGACGCGGTCCGCATGGATCGCGCCCGCATCCAGCTCGGCCGGCTGTCGCGGTTCGGTCTGATGGAATTGTCGCGCCAGCGGCTGCGACCCGCGTTGAGCGAAACCACCCACATCAATTGTCCGCGCTGCAGCGGCATGGGTACCATCCGCAGCGTCGAATCCATGGCGCTGGCGTTGTTGCGTGTGATCGGTGAGGAGGCCCGCAAGGAAAAGACCGGGCGGGTCATCGCACAGCTGCCCATCGACGTCGCCACCTATCTCATGAACGAAAAGCGCGAAGCGCTCAAGCAGATCGAAGATCGGGACGCCGTGTCGCTGATCATCGTGCCCAATCCGCACATGCAGACGCCGGCCTACACGCTGCGACGGATTCGGGACGACGAAAAGGAACTCGCAGAAAATTCCACCGTCAGCTACCAGATTCCGGAAACGCCCATCATTGATGACAGCAATGTCGGCAATCGCGACAAGAAGCCTGAAGCGGAAGCTGCGCTGGTGCCCAGCATCATGCCGGCGGCGACACCCATGCCCACCCCCGAACCGGTGATAGCGCCGCCCGCGGCACCCGTGGCGGCGGTGGAAACCCCGACGGTGGGCATTTTCGTGAAAATTTGGCGCTTCTTCTTCGGCACCGGCGCTCCGGCGCCGGCCGCTGCGTCCAATGGCGCAGGCGAAGTCCGGCGTGATCGCACAGGTCCGCGGCCCGAGGGCCGGCACGAGCGTCACCGCAGCGGCGGCGCAGATCGGGATCGCAATCGCGGCCGCGACCGCTTCCGTGACGGTCCGCGCGACGTTTCACGCGACGCTTCGCGCGACGCTTCGCGCGACTCCAATCGCGAGGGACATCGTGAGCCGCGGCGTGACGGTCCGCGCGATGCGCCTCGGGATGCGGGGCGCGAACCGCGCCGCGATTCACGCGGCCGCAACGACGGACGCGGTTCAGCGCCGCCCGCAGATCGGATGCCCGGAGCGCCGCAGGCGCCTCGCCCCGACGCTGCGCCGCACAGCGAGCCCGTGGATCGCCCCGGTGAACCGACGACGGCCAGGCCTGCCGGTGAAGAACGTGGCGAGCGCGAACGGGGCGAACGTGGGGGGCGCGGCCGGCGCCGGCGCGGCCGCGGACGCCGCGATGGCACGGAGCCTGGCAACGGAGCGGGCAACAGCCCGGCTGCTGCGGGCGGCGAACCGGGCCAATCGGCCCCTCGAGGCGATTCGCCGAACGAAGGGCCACGAGAGTCTGCGGCATCGTCCGAATCCGGTGGCGGCAGCTCGGCTTCCGTTTCGGTTGTGGAGCGTTCAGCGCCGGCCGACAGCAAGCCGGTGGAATCAGGATCGCAGGGCAAGTATGTGGTCTGGTCGTCCTCGCCGGAGTCGGGCGCCGGCACCGGGAACGAAGACCGCTGATTTGCGGCAATCCCTAGGAAGGACCTAGGGGCCGGTCGAATCGACCGGCCCCCAGTCGGGCCCGAAGCAGCAGGCTGACCCCCAACAGCGAGATCAAAAGACCTCTGAGTCCTGCAACTGCGATGCTGTCGATGATGAACACCGCGGTATGACGGTACCTTTCATACATCCAGGCAATCTCAAAGGAAAGCACTGCTATCAGCGTTGCGCAAAGAACGTACGCACCCATCCAAAAGCGGCGTTCCGATTTTTCCAAACGCCGGTTCATCACCTCGGGCATCGGGTGCAAGGGACGCATTTTCGACCAGAGGATGTACAACACGATCGCGAGCCCCACGACCGAACTGACGTGCTGCGCAACGCGAAACGCCAACATCGAATGGCCGCCGATGTCGAGCGAATCATCGAGCATCGGGATCATGCGCACGCCGCGCGCACCTTCGTGGGTGAAGCCATCCCAGGCGAGGTGCGTGAATCCCCCGAGCAAGATTCCTGTCGCTGCCACAAGCCATTGCCGGATGCTCGCGATCGAATCAGGCAATGCAAACGCTGCGGAGCGCACATAGGCCGGGTCGGACAACACCTCGCGGGTCGCCGGCTTGACGATGTATTCGAACAACCAGTAGCACGCCAGTCCCAAGGGCAGGCAGAAGGCGATCAGTCCTTCGCGGCTGTGGGATTCGAAGCGGGTCACGTGCCAGGGAATCAGCAACGTGAAATCCGGCACCATGCTGCCGATGACGGCCGCAGACAACGCCCGCCAACGATTCAGTTGGCGGGCGAGCGGCAGAATCGCGGCGGCGTGTGAGATCGTGAATGGCATGAATCAGGCAACGGCAGACGAATGCGCGAGCAGTCCACGCCCTGCCGCCTCGCACAGATTCAACACCGTCTCAAATCCGGCCTCCCCGCCGTAGTATGGATCCGGCACGTCCACCAGCCCACTGTCGGGCGCGAACTCCAGAAATAGGCGTGTGCTCGCCGTGGCGGCGGGCGGGCGCATGGCATTCAGTTCGGCAAGATTCCCGCGGTCCATCGCCAGGATCAATTCAAAGCGTTGGAAATCTTCGGCCTGCACCTGCCTTGCACGCAATCCGCTAAGATCGATTCCCCGCGCCCGGGCCGCGCGTTGCGTGCGCGGATCCGGCGGATCGCCGGTGTGATAATCCGCAGTACCCGCAGAATCCAGCACCCAATGCAACCGCGGGTCCGTGCCAGCCAACAGGTGGCGAACGACGCCTTCCGCGGTCGGGCTGCGACAAATGTTTCCGAGGCACACAAAGAGAATCTTCATCAGGATATTTTAGCAACGCAATGATGAAATCCCTGCATCGTTCGACCTGCGTACGGCACTTTCTTACCGGCCTCGCCGCCACGGCATTGGCGCTGTCCCCGCCTGCGTGCCCGGCGCAAGCCGCGGCCTTGACCCGCGAAGAGCAGACCATTGCAAACTTTTCCTTCGCGAGCCAGCTCGGTTCGGGCATTTACTCGGTCAATGGCCGCACCGTGCAAATCTACCGGCTGCCCTTCAGCTGGGAAATCAGCAAACCCGGCGAGGATCAAACCGGCGTCAGCCTGCTCATGCCGATCACGCTTGGATTCTATGACTTCAAGTTCCAGGACGTGCTGGAGACACAGCTGCCCCAAAGCATCGACACGCTCAGCGTCGAGCCCGGCGTCCAGGTATCGCGGGTATTTTTCAAGGATTGGCTGTTCAACGCATTCGTGCAAGGCGGCGTCGGCAAAGAACGCAGCAGCACTGCTGATTCGTTGATTTACGCAGCCGGCATGGGTGCGGATCGCAATTTCGAGGGTGCACCATTCCATCTTCATTTCTCCACCCACCTGTTGTATGCCGCCGCGGTTTTCAAAGACCGGCCGGATGACTCAATGCTGCGTCTGAGCAACGGTATTGAAGCGCGATCCAGATTGCACGCGGATATCCGCGGGGTCGCGCTTGACTACGGTTTGTATGCGCTGAACGAATGGTATCTGCGACGGCCGGCTCCGCCGCTGCCCGCCATCGGCGCGCCGATCGCGCCCTTTCAATGGGAGTTTGGAGCGACGATCGGCAGCGAGAAACCTGTATACATCTGGAAAATACCGAGTCCCCGTTTTGGCCTGGGATATCGCTTCGGCGAAGGCCTGTCGGTGTTCCGCATCGTTTTTGGAGCCCCGTTTTGATAATTGATTACAATCGGCCAATGAAAATCATCGACGTGCCGGTCCCCGGCGGCCCTGAGACGCTGGTCCTGTCCGAACGCCCCATTCCCCAGCCCAAGGCAGAGGAAGTGCTGATCCGCGTGGCTGCGGCCGGATTGAACCGCGCCGACATTCTGCAGCGGCGCGGCAACTATCCGCCGCCGCCGGGTGCACCGTCCTACCCGGGCCTCGAGGTATCCGGGACCATCGAGGCGGCGGGTGAGGCGGTCACGGAGTTCAAGCGCGGCGACAGGGTGTGCGCGCTGCTGCAAGGCGGAGGCTACGCGCAATTTGCCGTCGCCCCGGTGGGACAAGTGCTGCCACTGCCGGACAATGTCGATCTGATTCAAGGCGCGGCGCTGGCCGAGACCTGTTTTACGGTGTGGAGCAACGTGTTCATGTTTGGGCAGTTGCGCAGCGGCGAAACGCTGCTGGTTCATGGCGGCACCAGCGGCATCGGTGTCACCGCGATCCAATTGGCAAAATCATGGGGCGCGAGAGTCATCGCAACGGCCGGCACCGACGAAAAATGTCGCTTCTGCGAAAGTATCGGCGCCAGCCTCGCCATCAACTACCGGAACGAGGAATTCGTGGCCGCAACCCTCAAAGCCACGCAAGGGCGCGGCGTCGACGTCATTCTGGACATGGTGGCCGGAGACTACACGGCGCGCAACATCGAGGCGTTGGCCGAGGCCGGGCGGCTGGTGGTCATCGCCACTCAGGGCGGCGCCACCTCCACCATCGACTGGCTGAAAATCATGCGAAAGCGTGCCGTGCTGACCGGGTCCGCCCTGCGTCCACGCCCCACCGCGTTCAAGGCCCAGGTCAAGCAGGCGCTGTTGGAGCATGTCTGGCCGCGCGTCCGCAGCGGTGCATTACGCATCATCATCGATCGAACATTTGCGCTGAGCGATGCCGCGCAGGCCCATCGGCGCATGGAGAGCAGCGAGCACATCGGGAAGATTCTCCTCACCATGGGCGAGTGATTCCAGGGCGCGCGCTGCGCATTACTACAGTTGCCCGATTCGGACCCGCAATTGCGCCAGATCCTCGGCCGTGTCGACTCCGCCCGGCGGGCTCTGCGCCAGTGCCAGAAGGTATATTTTCATCCCGTGCTCAAGCGCGCGCAGTTGTTCAAGCTTTTCAATTTCTTCCAGCGCACTGGGTGGCCAGGCAGCAAACTGACGCAAGCTCCCGGCCCGATAGGCGTACAGCCCGATGTGACGCCAGGCATTCTGATACGTGGCCGCGGCGTCTGAGGGCGCCTGCAAGGGCGCCTGCAAGGGCGCCGGCGGATCGCGCAGCCAGGGAATCGGGGCGCGGCTGAAATACAAGGCCGTGCCGTCCAGGGCGCGCACTGCCTTCACGCAATTGGGGTCCCGCCATTGGGCGTGCGAAGCAACCGGCGCCACGGGTGTCGCAATCTGACAATTTGGATTCTCGTGCAGCGCCTGCGCCAGCGCACGAATGCTAGCCGGCTCTATCATCGGCTCATCGCCCTGCACATTCACCAGGATGGCCGAGTCGGCGAAGCGGCGCCTGTCGGCCACTTCTGCGATGCGATCCGTGCCGGACGGATGCGTCGGGGAGGTCATTTCGACATCCGCGCCAAACGCCCGGCATGCGCTGCGGATGCGCTCATCGTCGGTCGCCACGATGACTTCGGTCGCGCCGCTGGCTTGCGCGCGCTCCCAGACCCATTGAATCATCGGCCGTCCACCCAGATCGCACAGTGGCTTGCCCGGCAGACGCGAGGACAGGTAGCGGGCCGGAATGACGACGATGAATGAAAATGGCTTGATGCGACGCTCCGTGGTAAGGCTACATCAGCGCTGCAACGCCGGATCGTCCGGCGCAAGCGCCCGGGCCTCGTCCGGCAGCATCACCGGAATGCCCTCGCGCACACCATAGGCCAGGCGATCCGCACGGCAGATCAACTCAGTTTGCGCGCCGTTCTGCGCGACGCGCAGCGGACCCTTGCACACCGGGCAGACCAACAAATCCAGCAAATGTTTGTCCAAACATCCCCCTTAGCGATGGATCATGCATTGCGCGCCTGCCGGCAAGGCGCGGCCGACAACGCTCAACAGCGCGGCCGCATCCTGCGCGGAAAACTGCGCCGTGACCGGCACGAACCAATGCCGCGCATCGGCCAGCGAGGCGCATTTTACGGCATCTTTTTCCGTCATCAGCACCGGTTTTTCATCGTCGAAGAAAATTGTCCGCCGCGACAGCGGCGCGTGATCATCCAAGGCGTGCCCGCAAACTTGCACACCATGCGCGCGCAACATGTTGAAGAACCGCTCCGGATTGCCGATGCCGGCAATGGCATGCACGGATTCGCCGACGAAACTTTGCAGCGGACGCACGCCGCGGCCGATCACGGCGATTGCCTCGCTGCCGTCGAGCTTCATCGCCAGGGAACCCTCCAGCAGGCCGCTCCCGCCATTCATGACCACAGCGTCGGCCGATTTGAGCCGCGCAATCGGTTCGCGCAAAGGCCCGGCCGGCAGCACCCAGCCGTTGCCGAAGCGCCGGTCGCCATCGACGACCACGATCTCGCAGTCGCGGCCCAGGGCGTAATGCTGCATGCCGTCATCGCTGACAATCACATTGCAATCGGCGTCGATCAACAACTGCGCCGCCGCCGGACGGTCCCTGCCCACACCGACCGGAACGCCCGAGCGGCGCGCCATCATGACGGGTTCATCGCCATGCAACGAAGGATCCGCGCCGCCGTCGATGAGCTGCGCGGCCCGTTCCGATCCGCCGAACCCGCGTGTCACGATGCCCGGCCGCAGGCCCTGCTCCTTCAAGCGCTCCACGATCCAGCAAACCAATGGTGTCTTGCCGGTGCCGCCGACGCTCAGATTGCCCACCACCACGACGGGAACGCGCAGGTGTGCGACCTTGAACAGTCCGCAGCGGTACAGTGCGCGCCGTGCCGCGACGATGCCGGAAAACAGCATCGCGGCCGGCATGGTCCACAGCGGTGGCGTGCGCCTGCCATACCAGATCCGGTTCACCCACGATTGAGCGGACACTCGTTCTGAACCTCTAGCCTTTGAAATGCATTCCGTGCAGCGCCGCGTAGACGCCGCCGCGGGCGAGCAGCTCGCGATGCGTGCCCGACTCGACGATGCGGCCCTGTTCCAGGACGATGATGCGGTCGGCGTTTTCGACGGTCGAGAGCCGGTGCGCGATCACCAACGTGGTGCGGCCGCGCATCAGTACGGCGAGTTCCTGCTGCACGCGCCGTTCGGATTCGTTGTCCAAAGCCGCCGTGGCCTCATCGAGCACCAGGACCGGTGCATTCTTGAGCAGCGCGCGCGCGATCGAAATGCGCTGGCGTTGCCCGCCGGAAAAATTCTGCCCCCGATCCGACAGCACGGTGTCGAACCCTTGCGGCTGCTCGGCGACAAACTCCATGACATTGGCTGCGCGCGCCGCCGCCTCGATGTCGGCCTGGGTCTTGCCGACGGCATTGAAGGCGATGTTGCTGCGGATCGTGTCGTGGAACAGGACCACCTCCTGGCTGACCACGCTGATCTGCTCGCGAAGGTCGTGCAGTCGATACTCGCGCACGTCCACGCCGTCCAACAGCACCGTCCCGCTCCTGACATCGTAAAAGCGCGGCACCAGATTCACGAGTGTGGATTTGCCGCTGCCGGAGGGGCCGACGATGGCCACTGTCTGCCCGGCCTGCACTGAAAAACTCACCCCGGTCAAGACCGGCCCTTTGCCCGACTCATATTCGAAGCAGACATTTCTGAATTCGATGTCGCCTCGCGCGCGGCTGATGCTGCGTGGACCGCCCAGACCTTCTGCCGGCTGATCCAGCAGTTCGAACACGCTCTGCCCGGCGGAAATACCCTGCTGCAAGGGTCCGCTCACGTTGACCAGGCGCCGCAACGGTGCGGTGATCAGCATCAACGCGGTCAGGAATCCCAGGAACTCATCCACCTGCATGCTGTGCGAGAACACCTGACGGATGGCGACATAGAGCACGCTGGCAAGCCCGGTTGCGGCGATCAACTGCACCACCGGATTGCTGATCGCCTGCGCCCGCACCAGCTTCATGTTCATGGACCGGTTGTGCTCGTTCACCTCTTCGAAGCGCAAGGATTGATGCTCTTCGGCGTTGAAGATCTTGATGAGCCGGTTCGCATCGATCGATTCCTTGGCAACGCGCGTCACATCGCCCATCGAACTCTGGATGCGCGTGCTATAGCGGCGGAACAGCCGGTTGGCGGTTTGCATGAGCCAGGCAATGGCCGGCGCGGCGAGCAGGCTGAATGCGGCAAGGCGCCAGTTCATGATGAAGATGGTGACCAGCAGGCCGACGATGGTCATGCTGTCACGGATCATGGATATCGCGGCGTTGGTCGCGGCCGCCGCCACCAGTTCGATGTTGTAGGTCAGCTTGGAGAGCAGATGGCCCGACTGCTGCCGGTCCAGATACTCGCTGGGCAATCGCAGGTAGTGCGAAAAGACCTCCTGGCGCAGACTCTTGACGACCTGGCGGCCCACCCAGCCGGGAAAATAATTCGACACGAAGTCCCCGATGCCGCGGAACAAGAACAACACCACCACGCCGCCGGGAATCAGCCACAGGACCTGCGGAGTCTGTTTGACGAACGCGCCGCGCAGGAACACCTGCACCAGCCACGCCAGCGCCGACTCGGTGGCGGCGAACAGCACCATGCCGCAGACTCCGATCATGAAGGGGCCGATATAGGGGCGCGCGTAACGCAGCAGGCGGCGGTAGATCAGCCAGGCATCATCATCGATCGGAAACGGCGGACGCGGCGCCGTCGCAGCTTTCAAGGCACCGCCTCAGGAGCAATGGTGGCGATGTTCAACTGTGCGAACCCGAGCCGGCCCGCGATGTCCATGGCGGTCACAACGGATTGATGCGTCGCGCGCGCATCGGCGCGGATCGTGAGCGGACCGCGGCTCGATCCGGCCTCCTTGAGCAGCGCGGCGCGCAGCGTGTCCGGACTGGTGTTGATCAGCGTGCGTTCGTTGACGCGATAGGACCCTTCGGCCGTGACGGTGACGGTAAGCCGGGTCTGCTGCGAGGCGCTCAGCGGCGCCTCATTGGCCTGCGGCAGCCGCACTGTCATGCGTCCTTCCTGCTGAAAGGTGCTGGAGACCATGAAGAAAACCAGCAGCACCAGCAGCACATCGATCAAGGAAATCAGATTGATCTCCGGGTCCTCGCGATGTTTGGGCCGCAGATTCAAGCCGCGCTCCGCCGCACCTGTCCCTGATCATCGAGCGCATCGACCAGTTTCATGGCCTCTTTTTCCATTTGCACCACCAGGCGCTCGACCTTGCCGCGCAGAAAGCGATAGGCGATGAGCGAGGGTATGGCGACCGTCAAGCCCGCTGCGGTGGTGATCAGCGCCTCTCCGATGCCGCCGGAGAGCACGCGCGGATCACCGGTGCCGTGGGCCGTGATGGCGTTGAAGGCGTGGATGATGCCCATGACAGTGCCGAGCAGACCCAGGAGCGGTGTGACCGCTGCAATGGTTCCGAGCGTGTTCAAGAACCGCTCCAATTCCTGCACCACGTGCCGGCCGCTATCCTCGAGCCGCTCCATCAGTAGCGCGCGCGGCTTGTGGCGGTTGTTCAGGCCGATGGCCAGGAGCTTTCCCAGCGGCGAGTTGCGCTCGATGGCCAGAATGAGTTTGTCGTTCAACTGATCGGCCTCGACCCATTTCCAGACCTTCTCAGCCAGGTCAGCGGGGATGACTCGGCCGCTTTGCAACGTCCACAAACGTTCCAGGATGATGGCCACCGCCGCAACCGAGCATAGAATGATCGGCCACATGAAGCCGCCGCCCGCCCGGATAATCTCCCACATTGACGCCTCGACTGTAAGTTTCAAACCGACTCGAAGCGCGCATGATACTAGAGCCCGTTTGACAAGTATCCGTGCTCATTTGGCGGTCCAATACCGCCGATTTGTCAAGCGCTCTCCGGGCAGCAGGCTGGCCGATCCGTCCGCGCGGCTGCGCAAGACCATGGCGCCTTCCTGCGACACCTGCCGCACCTGAGCGCCGGCCGCCTGCCAGCGTGCAACGACTTCTGCCCGGGGGTACGCGAATCGGTTCAGATGCGCCGCAGCGACCACCGCCCAGCGTGGGCGCACCGCAACGACGAAGCCCGGGCTTGAGGAGTGATGGCTGCCGCGAGCCGGGACGATCACAAGGCTAGCAGGCCATGCCGTGCCTGCGGCGACCCTCTGCGCTTCAGCCGCCTGCGTAGCGTCGCCCGGGACCAGAACCGATGTACGCGAGTTGCCGATCCACAGCATGCAGGAGGCGTCCTGATCCTGCGTGAGCGCAGCGCGCGGCGCCAGCACCCGGACTGCAACACCGTCTCGGTCGAAGCGCTGTCCTGCCAGGCAAGGAGCCTGCGAATCCCCGCCGCCGATGGTTTGGGCGACGCGCATTTCCCGGAACAGCGAATCCAGACCCGACGCATATCCGGCATCGACATGACTCAACACCAGCAGATCGACATGCTCGCGCCCTGCGTATCGAAGATAAGGCAACAACACCGTCGCGCCCACGTCGGCTTGCATCACGCCGCCCGCTCCCCGGTAATACACCAGCGTGGACTGCGCCGTGAGCAGCACCGTGACCAGCGCATCGCCGGCATCGAGAATCACAAAGTCGAATTCCTGCCGCTGCAGCGCGGGTGCCCGCCACCAGAAAACGCTCAGCAGCGCCGCCGCAGCGATGCACCGCCATTGCCACGCCGGCAGCAGACACAGCGCAATCGCTGCGCCCGCGCCCACGACTGCCACGGGCAGCGGCAAGCCCGGCGTCCACCATTGCGCGAAAGGCAGTTCGCCCGCCGCACGCAGCAGCGGCCATGCGTGATCCAGCGCTGCAGCCAGGTGCTGGACGATCCACTGCCCCACATCCGGCAACAACGGCGCCATCGCGGCCGCGATGATGATCAAGGGAACGAGAATCAAGCCAGCCAGCGGAATGGCGATCACATTGACGAGCGGCGCAATCAAGGATGTCTGTGCGAAACAGTACAAGGTGATGGGCAGCACGATCAGCGATACACCCATTTGCAGGCGCAGTGCCTGCATCCAGCCCGGTGCGGGCGCCGCGCCGCTGCTGAGCGCGAATATCCAGGCCACCGTTGCGAATGACAGCCAGAAACCAGGCTGCAGCGGAGCGGCCGGATCCAGCAGCAGGACGGCGATGAGCGCAAGACTCAATGAGCGAGAGGGCGCAAGGATCCGGGCACGCAGTCTGCCCAAACCGACGACCGCGATCATCAGCGCGGTGCGCTGACTGGGAATGGAGAATCCGGCCAGCAGCGCATAGCAAAAGGATGCGCACATCGCGGCCAGAACACATAGGCGCGCGCAGCCTTGCTGCGTCCCCCGCCGTTGCGTCACCCGCCAGAGCATGCGCGCGGCGAATGCTGCGAACACGCCGAACATCCCCACATGGGAGCCGGAAATTGCCATCAGATGCGTGATACCCGTGGACCGAAACACACTCCAGAGTTCGGGCGCAACGCCGTGGGTGTCGCCAACGGCCAATCCGGTGATGACGCCGGCCGACGGACTGCCCGCCGCCCACCCGGCAAGCACCCGGGACAGGTACTCGCGGCTGCGCAGCACCGGCGCCCATCCCGGGACTGCCGTCAGCCGCGGTGTCGAGCGTGAACTGACCGTCGCCAGCGCATCGATTCCCGCCCGCCCCCACAGGCTTTCGGCATCGAAGCCGCCCGGGTTGCGAAATCCGCGCGGACTGCGCAGTTTCAGGCCCATCGACCAACGCTGCGCCGCGCGCAGCGAAGCCGGCGCCCGATACCAATTGACCCGAATGCGCCGGATGTCCAGGTGCGGATCGATGCTGAGGATCTTCGCATCGAACCCGCTGGAGAATTCGCGGCGATCCACCAGCGACACGATTTCCACCGTCGCCTGTACATCCAGGGGCTCGCGGCCTGCCGGCAACCCGTGGCTCAGGGTCTGCTGCGCGTTCGCCAAGGCGTAAATGAGACCCAATGCCAGAAAGACCACGGCCCGGAACCGTGTCCGCCACAGAAACGGGGCCAAAATCAGCGCCGCCGCCACGCCGGCCGCCGGCAAAGGCGGCAAGCAGGGTGCGAACTGAATCCCAGTTACGCCGATCAGTAGTGCCAGCGCATCCTTGCGCATGTGTCTCCGTCATGTGGAACCGGCATAATGCCGGGGAGTCAATCGAGTACATCAACTGCAATGCGACGCTGGCTGAAACGCATCACCCCGCAACGTGATCTGCTGGAAAAGCGGTGGTTCCTGCGCCCCTTTGCCAAGACCTTGCTCGATCCTTGCTGCTGGACCTTCAACCGCAACAGCGTCGCCCGCGCATTTGCGGTGGGGCTGTTCATTGCCTTCATTCCGCCGACCCCGCTGCTGCCGCTGCATTTCATCTGCTGCGCCATCTTCGGCGTCGCACTGCGGCTGAACTTGCCCATTCTGTTCGCCACCGTTTTCGTGAGCAATCCGTTCACCTGGGTGCCGCAGATCATGGCCTCGATCTGGGTCGGGGCAAAACTGCTGGGGCTGGACCTTGCGCCGCTGATCCACGGCTTCAAGCAGCAAGGCTTCGGACCCGAGATGCACGCGCTGTGGGGACCTTTGCTGCTCGGCGCCCTGGTCCTGGGCGCGATCGCCGCGGGCGTTGGCTATATGCTGGCACAGGGTTTGTGGCGCGCCCGCATCCTCTATCTTCTGCGCCGGCGGCGGCTCCAATCAAGCTGCAAATCAAGCACGTTCGACTAGTATTCCATCGCTCAAGGTCAGCACGCGATCCAATCGCGCCGCCAGCCGCTCATCGTGCGTAACGATGACAAGGCTGGTGCCCAGTTCGCGATTCAACTCCAGCATCAACTCGAACACTTGCGCTGCGTTCGCACCATCCAGATTGCCCGTGGGCTCATCGGCGAGGATCAGGCTGGGGCGGGTCACCAATGCCCTGGCGACCGCGGCGCGCTGCCGCTCGCCGCCCGACAATTGCGAAGGCCGGTGCGAGAGCCGTTCGGCCAGACCGACGCGCGTCAAAATCGCCGCCGCCTGCCTGCGCGCCTCCTCCGCGGCAAGCCGCCGCACCAGCAGCGGCATGGCGACGTTTTCCAGCGCCGAGAATTCCGGCAGCAGGTGATGGAACTGATACACGAAACCGACTGCGCTGTTGCGAAGCCGGCCGCGCTCGGCATCGCTCAGCGCATTCATCTGCGCGCCCGCGATGCTGACCGTGCCGCGCGTCGGCAGATCAAGGCCGCCCAGCACCTGCAACAGCGTGGTCTTGCCCGACCCCGATGCGCCGACGATGGCGATACGCTCGCCGCGGCCCACGCTGATGGACGCGCCGCGCAGCACCGTCAGCACGGTCTGACCCTGCACGAACTCCTTGACCAGTCCGTTTCCCGCCAATACAAGTTCAGTTGGATCGCTCACGTCGGATTGATTTCCTTCAATGCGGCGTCAATCATTTCGCAATGATTCAGCCGGCAGAAGACGCGCCGCCGACCAGGCCGGATACAAAGTTGACAACAAGCCAAGCGCAAAAGCCACGCCGCAGATCTTCAAGATATCGTACAAGCGCATATGAGCCGGCAGGTCGCTCATGAAATACACTTTGGCATCCAGGAACTTCACGCCCAGAACGGCCTCCAGCGCGTGCACCAGGGACTGCAGGTTGGTCGCGATCAATGCGCCCAGGCCGACGCCGCCGAGAATTCCGACCAGCCCGATCAGGCTTCCCTGCACGATGAAGATCGACAGGATGCTGTTCGGCGATGCACCGAAGGTGCGCAGGATGGCGATGTCGCGGCGTTTGTCCTTGACCACCATCACCATGGTCGACACGATGTTGAACGCGGCGACACCGACCACCAGCGACAGGATCACGAACAATATGCGCTTGGTGATCTCGATGGAGCGGAAGAAGTTCACGTGCCGGCGCGTCCAATCCTCGACATAAAACCCACCGCCCATCGCCACCGCCAGATTGCGCACGATGCGTGGCGCGGCGTACAGATCGCCAACGCTCAGGCGGATTCCGCTGACATCATCCCCCATCTGCAGCAGCCGCGCGGCATCCTGCAGGCAGAGCATCGCGATACGGTGATCGTACTCGTACATGCCCACGGACAGGATGCCGCTGACCGTGAAGCTGCGCATGCGCGGCAGCACCCCGACCGGCGTGATGTTTCCCTGAGCCACGATCATCACCACGCGGTCACCGACTCTTGCGCCCAATTCGTCGGCCAGGGCCGTGCCCAGGATGATCCGATAGCTGCCGGGCGTCAGATCGGCGAGTGAACCTTGCAGCAGATGCGGCTTCAGGTCCGCCACCTTGGCCTCCTGCTCAGGGTCGATGCCGCGCATCAGCACGCCGGCGGATTTGTCGCCGAACACCGCCATGCCCTGCTCTTCGATGTACGCGGATGCAGCCACAACGCCGTCGAAGTGCTGCGCTTTGGCAAGCTTGGGCCGCCAGTCATCGATGCGGCCCTGCAGCCCGGACACGGTGGCATGCGCAGTCAGGCTCAGGATGCGGCTGCGCAGTTCCTCCTCGAATCCGTTCATTACCGACAGCACCACGACCAGCACCGCCACGCCGACGGCCAGACCGGTCATTGCGATGCCGGCGATCATCGAGACGAAGCCGCGGCGCGAGGCCGCGCGCAGGTATCGAAATCCGATGAAGCCTTCGTACCAGCCGGCCATCATTCGTACCGCAGGCTTTCCGCCGGCGCGGTGCGGGCCGCGCGCAGCGACGGATAGATGGTTGCCAGGAACGTCAGAATCAGCGCGGCGGCGGATATCCAGGCGACATCGCGCGCATGCAGCTCGCTGGGGATGCCGGCAATGTAATACACGTCGGGATCCATGATGTGAAAGCCGAAGGTGGATTCGAGAAACGGCACGATGACATCGACATTGAGTGCGATGGCAACGCCCGCCAGCACGCCCAGCGCCGTGCCGATCCAGCCAATCAGCACACCCTGTGTCATGAAGATGCCGAGCACGCCGCGTGGCGACAACCCCAGCGTGCGCAGGATTGCGATGTCGGTGCGCTTGTCCGTGACCACCATGACCAGCGTCGCCACGATGTTGAACACCGCCACTGCGACGATGAGCAGCAAAATGATGCCCATCATGCTTTTTTCGATGCGGATCGCGCGAAAATACGCCGCGTTTTCCTGAGTCCAGTCGCGCACTTCAATGCCCGCGCCGAGACGCGCCGCAGCCTTGCGCGCCAGGGCCGGCGCGTTGAGAACGTCGTCGAATTTCAAGCGGATGCCGCCTGGGCCGGCGGCGCCGCGCAGGTTTTGTGCATCCTGCAGATTGACCAGCGCCAGCACGCTGTCATGCTCCTGCAGCCCCACCTCGAAAATTCCCGCGACCTCGAATTGCTGCAGACGCGGCACGATGTCGCGGCCGTTGCCGCCGCGCCCGGGAATCATCACGGTGATGCCATCGCCCATGCCCACCTCCAGCTGATACGCAAGCATGCGGCCAAGCACTACGCGATTGCTGCCGGCGGTGAGATCGCTCAGCTTGCCCTCGCGCATGGAATCGGCGATCGTGGACACGCCGGACTCCAGCTGCGGGTCGATGCCGCGCACAATGGCGCCACTCATCGAGGGCGCATGGCTGAGCATGGCATCGATGTCCAGGAAAGGCGCGGCGCCGCGCAGGCCGGCAGCGCCGTTCAGCTCGGCGATGCTGCGCCGCCACTGCTGCGCGGCACCGGCATCGAGCTTGAGCGTGGCATGGGCCGACAGGCTCAGCAGGCGCGTGCGCAGCTCGCTCTCGAAGCCGTTCATGACCGACAGGATGGTGATCAGCGCAGCGACGCCAACGGCCACACCCAGGAACGACACCCAGGTGATGAACGAGACGAAAAAGCTGTGTTCGCGGGCCCAGGAATAGCGCAGGCCCACGAACAGCGGCAAGGGTTGAAACATGTGACGCAAGTATAATTAATTCGACACTGATAACTGCGTCATTTCCGGCGCCGTGCGGCAAAATGCTATAATCGCGCAGGAAAGCTCACCAAGCGAGCTCGCAGCGGGAGATGAGCCATGATGCATCGACATATCCTATCCGCGGCCCTGGCGGCCGGCCTTGCACTCTGCGCAGCGGCAGGAGCGGAAACCATTGCGGTGGACGACACCATTGCGGTGAAGCAGCCCGGCGTTCCCAGCCCCACCCGCGGCATGTCCATGCAGCAGGTGGAGTCCAATTTCGGTGCGCCGTCGGCCAAGTCGGCGACGGTGGGCAAACCCCCGATCACGCGTTGGGACTATGCGGGCTACTCGGTGTATTTCGAATACGACCACGTCATCCACTGCGTTGCGTCGAGTCCGTAGCAAACAACGCCTCGCGACACCCTCCGATCGCGTAAACTTCGACCGCTAAAGCCCTTCCGTACCTTCGCGTGCGGCGGGCGTTTTTTTCCTTTTTTTTCGGGTCTCAACCATGCCTTTACTCGATCCCCCGCTTCCGCTGGCCGAACGCGGCCGCCTGAAGTGGGGGAAACTCTACGGCGCGGCGGCAGCGCTCGCCATCGCTGAAGCCGCCCAAGCCCATGACGCGCCGTATCTGGTCATAGCGCCCACTGCCCGAGATGCGGAGCAGCTGCGTGAAGAGATTCTCTTTTTCGCCAAAGGCGCGCTCGACGTGCACGTCTTTCCGGATCTGGAGACTCTGCCCTACGACGGGTTTTCAGGGCATCCGGACATCACCTCGGCGCGCCTTTCGGCACTGGCCACTCTTCCGCATGCCAAACGCGGCATATGGACCGTCGCCATCGACACGCTGCTGCAAAGACTTGCGCCGCGCTCCTACACGCAAAGCCACTCGCTTTCCATTCATACCGGCGAGGCATTGGATCTGGAGGCATTTCGCGCGCGCCTGACGGCGGCCGGATACGCGGCCGTGACACAGGTGGTTGCCCACGGCGAATTCGCGGTGCGCGGATCCTTGATCGACGTGTTTCCCATGGGCTCGGAACTGCCTTTTCGCATCGACTTGTTCGACCGCGACGTGGAAAGCATCCGTCACTTCGATCCGGATACGCAACGTTCACTGCAAAAGCTGGACCGCATCCGGCTCCTGCCAGCGCGCGAAACGCCGCTGGATCCGGACTCGGTGCGCGAATTCCGCCGCCGCTACCGGCTGCGCTTCGGCGGGGATCTGAGCGAACACGTGATCTATCGCGATGTCAGCGCAGGAATTGCTCCCGGCGGCATTGAGTATTACCTGCCGCTGTTCTTCGATCTGACCTCGCATCTGTTCGACTACCTGCCGCCGCAGACGATTCTGGTGGATTACAACGAGGCGCTCGCCGCCGCCGACACGCTATGGACATCCATCGCGCAGCGCCATGAGCAGTTGGCGCATGACCGGCAGCGGCCGATTCTGGACCCGGCAGAATTGTATCTGTCGCCCTCCGAATTGATCGATCGGCAGGAGGCGTGGCGCAAGATCGAATTGCGCAATTTCGCCTGGCCGCCGGAAACCGCCGGCGTCTTCAAGAATTTCCCGACCAGCCAGCCGGCCGACGTGCGCATCGATACGCGTTCGGAAAAGCCCGTTGATGCGTTGCTGGCACATCTGCGCAGCGTTCACGGACGCGTGCTGCTGGCGGCCGAGTCCGGAGGCCGGCGCGAACTGCTGTTGGATCTGCTGCGAGCGCGCAACGTCACACCGCGCGTCTTCGATTCCTTTGCCGAGTTTGCTGCCGGTGACGCCGATCTGGGCATCACGGTGACGGCGGCGGTTTCGGGCCTGAAACTCGACCACCCGCCGCTGCAGATCCTGACCGAGTCGCAGTTGTTCGGCGAGCGCGCGCGTCAGGAACGGCGGCGGCGGCGCGCCGACCGCGATCCGGCGCGCATCCTCAAGGAACTCACCGACCTGCGCGTCGGGGCGCCGGTGGTGCACGAGACCTA
>JANXOV010000174.1 GCA_025357635.1 Pseudomonadota bacterium | reverse complement strand
CCGGCAGCCACGTTCACTGGGAGCAGTTCAGCGTCCCGCCCGTCGGTGATGCGTTCGATGCGTTCCTGGCGAAATCGCAACGACTGGTACACGTGCTGCCCGATCAGACGCTGCTGGAAGCCATCGAGGCGGCCGGCATCGATGTACCCTACCTGTGCCGTGGCGGGGTGTGCGGGTTCTGCCACACGCGCGTGACGGGGTTGGACGGAGAGCTGATTCACAATGATCATTACTTGTCGGATGCGGAAAAGTCCGCGGGCAAGAGCATCATGCCGTGCGTGTCGCGCGCGCGCGGCAATTCGCTTGTTCTGGATCTATGAGCGCATCGCGCGGAGAATCATGCATGAATGCCGCATTCAAACCGGACGAGACTTTCAGGGGCGATTTCAGCTACCAAAACAGCGAACAGGCGATCCGCCGCTTTCCCCTGCCTTTTCCCGACGATAAATACATGTACTCCGTCAACATCGAGCCGCATCTGCCCGGTCCGCAGGGTTCGGTGACCGAGTTCGCCATCGACATCGACGAACACTATGTCGCGGAATGCCGCGAGCGAGCGCTGGTGCTGGACGCCGAGCCGTTGCGCTTCCAGGCGCTGCCGCACATGATGAGTTCGCAATGGGACTGCCTGGAACTGATCATGGAATCCCTTTCGCGCGACTACCCGCAGCATTTTTCCCTCACCCGACACGGCAATCAATGGCATTGGGTCAACCGGCCCTTGCAGCTCACGCAGCGCTTCACCTTCGGCGACCCCGCGACCCTGCCGCAGCAGCCGTTGGAATACATCACGCGCCAGGCACCCGGCGACTGGGTGGTCATGGACCAGCGCGAGGGCGACCTGTGGACCGAGGCCGGCATGGTCACCACGCAGGCGGACTGGTCGTTGAATTTCGACCTGGGCATGACATTCAAGGAATGGCACGGACCGGTGCCGCTCGCGCACGAGATCGGCGTATTCGACCGGGCGCTGCGGTTTCTGCTGAATCTGAGGCTGGGCGCGCCGGTGCGGCGGCTCAACTGGACCATGACCATCCATCCGCGACTGGACACGGCGCCCGAGAATTATCCCTTCTGGGGGCCTGACCGGGCCATGGTGACGGCGCAGAACGCGGGCGATCTCGTCCATCTGCGCGTTGAACTGCAAGGCCTGTGGCGCCTGCCGCGCAGCAACGCCGTGGTGTTCGGCATCCGCTGCTACCTGATCAGTCTGCGCGAACTTGCCACGATACCCAAGTGGGCGCGTCGCGTGCATCGGGTGTTGAAGAACCTGCATCCGGCGCTGATCGATTACAAGGGTCTGACCCGCTACCGCGAAGCGGCGGTGCAATGGCTGGCGCCCTTCGACGACGGCGCCCCCACCAGCCCGGGCACCGCGCCGGATTGACGCTGGAAAAAACGATGACGCTCAATCAACTCAAACCTGGAGACACGCATGGCACTTAGCTGGCGCACCTCGGTGCTGGCCGATCGGCATCGGGCATTGGGATCGAAGCTTGAGGACTGGAACGGAATGGGCACGGCCTGGACCTACGACAAAGATGTCGCGCAGGACCACGTCGCGATACGCACCAAGGCCGGGCTGATGGATGTATCGGGCCTGAAGAAGCTGCATCTGGTCGGACCGCATGCCTCGGCCATCTTGAGTTATGCGACCACGCGCGATGTGAGCAAGGTGTACCCCGGCAAATCGGTGTACGCGAGCATGTTGAACGAGACCGGCACGTTTATTGAGGACGGTATCTTGTACCGCACCGGTCCGAACTCCTGGATGGTGGTGCACGGCAGCGGCGCAGGTCACGAGACGCTGGCAAGTTACGTGGTTGGACGCAATGCGGAGCTCATCGTCGATGATGATCTGCACGATCTGTCCCTGCAGGGTCCGCTGGCGGTGGAGTTCCTTGCCAAGCATGTGCCCGGCATCCGCAATCTTGCCTATTTCCACCATCTGCCCACCACCCTGTTCGGCCGTCATGTGCTGATCTCACGCACCGGCTACACGGGCGAGAGAGGCTATGAAATTTTCTGCAAGGGCGAAGACGCCGGCCTGATCTGGGACACGATCCTCAGTGAGGGCAAGTCGATGGGAATCATCCCCGCCTGCTTCACGACCCTCGACTATCTACGAGTGGAAAGCAGCCTGCTGTTCTACCCTTACGACATGTCGCAGATGTATCCGTTCGACTCCGAACCGCAGGGCGATACGCTGTGGGAACTGGGCCTGGACTTCACCGTCAGCCCCGGCAAGACGGACTTTCGCGGCGCCGATGCGCATTACCGATTGAAGGGCAAGGAGCGGTTCAAGATTTTCGGTGTGCTTGTGGAGGGCAAGACCGCGGCCGACATGGGAGATGCGGTGTACGCATCCGGGAAGCGCGTGGGCGTGATCACCTGCGCCATGGTGTCGACGCTTACCGGAAAGTCCATGGCAATCGCCCGGCTATCGGTGCCCGCCGCGGTTCACGGCACACCCCTGGAGATTCGCGGCAAAACGCTCAGGGGGCCCGCCATGGCGCACACCCTGCCCTTCGATGACGTGCAGAAGAAAAAACGCACCGGGGTGGGCTGAGATGCAATCGGAACGGCCGACTGGCGGCGAGGAATCGATCGGCCAGTCATGCTGACACTGTGGCAGTTCGCCGTGCGAGCAGAGTGAGCAGCAGCACCAATGGCGCTGCGCTCAGCAGCGCCGGCAGGCCCGTACCCGGCCATCGATCCATGGCAAGGCCGCCGAGACTGGGACCGATCACGCCGCCCAGGCAATAGACCATGACGAACACGGTGTTCGCCGCCGCCAGCGATGAGGCGCCGAATGCCTCGGCGAGCAGCGCAACGCCCTGGCTGTAGAACGCGTACAGCGTGCCGCCCCACACGAATAGCAAAGTCCATAGAAGCTCAGGGTGCGCGAGCGCCGAAGGCAGCAGCAGCGGACCCAGTGCGCTCAGCGCTGCGCAAATTCCGAGCAGAAGCCTGCGCCCGAAACGATCGGCAAGCACTCCGATCGGAAATTGCATCACCACATTCCCCAGCAGAAACACCGCCACCATGAACAAGGCGGCACGCTCGTCCATGCCCGCACGCAGGCCATACACCGGCAACAGCGACAGCTCGGCCGATTCAACCAGTCCTGCGACGGCGGCCGCCAGCATCACCACCGGGGCGGCCGCGAACAGGCGCGCCAACCCGTGCATCGGCCTGTCGGGTGCGGTTCGCGCCGATCCGTCTCGCAATGTTGCCAGCGGCAACAGGGTCAGACCGAGCAAGGCGACGCCGCCGCAAAAGGGTTGCCATCCTACGGTTCCGGTGAACTGCAACAGCGCAGGACCCGCGACCGTGCCGAGTGAGAAGATCGTGCCGTAGATGCCCATGACGGCGCCGCGTGCGTCCGCGGTGCTGAGACGGTTCATC
Source organism: Pseudomonadota bacterium (assembly GCA_025357635.1). Classification (GTDB taxonomy): domain Bacteria; phylum Pseudomonadota; class Gammaproteobacteria; order Steroidobacterales; family Steroidobacteraceae; genus TMP-86. The sequence continues at coordinate 4,187 of JANXOV010000174.1, read as the reverse complement.
CACACCTCGCTGGCGATCCACGCAAGGCCCAGGCCGCACCCGCCCGCGAATCGCAGCATCATCCAGGCGGGAACCCCGGTCCAGAATGGCATCGCCAACATCGCAGCCGCCGCCAGCGCAAGACCCGACACGATAGAACCCTTCAGTCCCCAGCGCGCGATCAGTGCAGGGTACACAGGCCCGAGAAGGATAATGGCGACCAGGCTCATCGCCGTCACCATGCCGATAAGAAATGCGGACGTGCCGATGCGCATCAGGTTCAGTGCGATCAAGGGCGGCTGAATGCCAAAGATCAGTCCGACGCCGAGGCTGGCGGAAAACAGCGCGGTAAGAATCCATCGTATCGATTGCGCGCTCATGCGTTTGATGCCCGCGCGCTCCGGAACGCACGATGCGCCGTGTCAGCAAAGCCAGTCATAGAAAACGCCCGCCGGGAGCACAGACAAGTTGTTGCGCTGATTGCCGGCAATTCTAACCCTCCGATGCAGACCCCGCCCATATACGTGATGTGCAATAAAGTTGCGTATCAGTTAACGCTATGGTACGAATTACACATGTGGCGATGAGAAGCTGCACTAATAATGACTAAGCCTAGATTGGGATGTTTCGTTGAAGTCGATGCGTTGTCCAATGCGCAGAGGATGCGCCCGGACCCTTTCATTCAATCAGCGGGTTGTGTTGCGCGCAACAGTTCAATGGATCGTCAATAATTTTCCGGGAGATTGCCAAAATGAAAACAAAAACCATGGGTCGCTCAACAGCTGCATGGCTCGTGCTGATCTGCGCCGCGCCGGCTGCGCCAAGCATGGCGGCAGCTCCCGCCGCCGATGCATCGACCTCGCTCCAGGAGATCATCGTCACCGCCGAGAAGCGTGAATCGACAGTACAAGCGACCGCGATCAGCATCACGGCGCTCAGCGCCGGCGATCTGTCGCAGCAAAACATTCAGTCGGTTCAGGATCTCGTCGGCAAGGTGCCCGGTCTTTCCCTGCGCACGGCCGGCCCAGGCCAAACGGAATATGAAATGCGCGGTCTTTCTTCGGGCGGCGGCACCGCTGCAACCGTGGGGTTCTACCTGGATGAAACGCCGCTGTCGGCTTCTGCGGTTGCGTTAAATGGACGCACCGTTATCGATGCGGATCTGTTCGACCTTAACCACGTGGAAACGCTGCGCGGACCCCAGGGGACCCTGTATGGCTCCGGCTCAATGGGCGGCACCATCAAACTCGTCACCAATCAACCCAAACTCGGCCTTGTCGAGGCGGCGACGGATATGTCAGTATCCCAGACCTCGCACGGCAGCACCAACGGCGGCGGCAGCCTGATGCTGAATGTCCCGATCGGCTCGATCGCCGCATTTCGCACGGCAGTCACCGCAAAGTACACCAGCGGTTTCATCGACCGTATCATCGCACCGCCCGGCGAGTTCCCCTCCCCATCCGTGCCGGCCGGCTCGGCCGATGCGCCCGCCTTGTGCGCCTATCATTGTCTGCGCGGCGATGTCGCCAACGCCCCTGTACAACAGGTGGTCAAGGGCGCGAACCGCAATCGCTTCGTTTCTGGGCGGGCGATGCTGCTGGTGAAGCCGACCGACGATCTGTCGATGACGGGCACCCTGATGTATCAGCGCATCGATGCAGATGGCTACAACAATTTTCAGCAGCAGCCGGGCGGACTGGTGCTCTACCAGCCCTACAACCAGCCTGAGCCCTATTACGACTCCTTCAAAATGGCCAGCTTCAAGCTTGAATACAACTTCGGCCCCGCGACACTCACCTCTGCGACCAGCTACTGGAAACGCGAGGTATTGCAGTCGACAGATTCGACCGAGCCCTTGCAGAACATCAATGACCTGACTCACTTGGTCAACGGCGTCTACGTGCCGAATTTCATTCAGAATCTGTATACCGAACGAGATCCTACGAAGCAGTTCGCGGAGGAACTCCGGCTGACTTCGAAGAGTTCGGAACGACTGGAGTGGGTCGCCGGGCTGTATTACGCCAAGCTTGATTCCGGGTACATCACTAACAATCAGGAACCCGGCTTCGCCACCGCGCAGACTTGCGGTTACGCGACGGTTCCTGTGTCCGGCTTCTGCCCGGCAAGCTTTGTGTTTGACGTCAACAGCGTTCTGCGCTACCCCGATCCGACCCTGCCGCAGTACCCGAACGCGCAGGCCGCCAATCCGAACGGCGTTGTGTTCAACGATAACAATCCGAATGTCCTGAAGCAAAGCGCGGTCTTCGGCGAGGCCACATTCAAATTCACCGATACGCTGAAGCTGACTGCCGGAATACGGTTCTTCCACTTTTCCATCGACAATCACGCGGATCAAGCCGGCCTGGGAACCGCGTCGGTGAATCAGGACCACACCATTCTGGACCAAAGCGCCAGTGGCAACGCGGTGCTGCCCAAACTCAACCTCTCCTATCAGCCGACGCCAGATTTGAATCTTTACGGCACCCTTGCCAAGGGATCGCGGCCAGGCGGCTTCAATCTACCCATCCCGCTTCCGACGCCCGCAGTCCTCGCCGTCAATCCGTTTGCCTACAATTGCGGCGCCGGTCCGGTCAGCGTTTCTTCGCAGCCGAACTACACGCCCGACTCGGTGTGGAGCGCCGAAATCGGCGAGAAGGCCAAATTCAATGACCGCCGGATCACCGTCAATTCAGCGCTGTACTACATCAAGTGGAAGGACATCCAGCAGGTGCTCTCGCTCACCTGCGGTTATCCGTACAACACCAATGCCGGTGATGCGAAATCCTACGGTGCAGAGCTCGAAGTCTCGGCCATGGTCACCACAGGTCTGACCCTGGATGTTTCGGGCTCCTACACAAAGGCGACGATCACCGATCCATCCGCGAATGCGCTTGCCGCCGGCATTGTTCCCGGCACGCGCGTGCTCAGCGTGCCACAGTACACCGCCGTCATTGGCTTTAACTACCAGACCTCGATCAGCGACACCATGAACGGCATGTTCAGCATCTCCAACTCCTTCACAGGTTCGGTCAGGGATCAGGCTGCCTATCCGCAAGTTCTTCCCGCATACAGCCTCCTGGATGCGCGCGCGGGGATCAGCGGCGACAAATGGGCGGTGTATCTTTTCGGTACGAACCTGGCCAACAAGGTCGCTCAGCTGACCATCAACAACACAGTGTTCGCCTGGCAAACTTACGCCATCACCCGCGTGTCGACCAATCAGCCGCGCACAGTCGGTGTCAATCTGCAGTACAAATTCTGAGTTTGAGGCCAGGGGGAGAGCCCGGTGAGCGAGATCGACCAAGACGCCGCACAACTGCGGGCATTGGGATACGAGTCGAATTTCGACCGTACCATGACCAAGTGGGAGAACTTCTCCCTTGGCTTCACCTACCTGTCACCGGTTGTCGGCGTGTATACCCTATTCGCCATCGCGTTCATCGCCGGAGGCCCGCCAATGTGGTGGACCTACATCGGCGTCGGTCTGGGTCAGTTGCTGGTGTGTCTGGTGTTCGGCGAGATCGTCTCGCAGTTCCCGATCTCCGGCGGTCTATACCCGTGGGCGCGACGGCTGGTCGGCAAACGCTGGGCCTGGATGGCGGGGTGGGTGTATGCGTGGGCGTTGTGCTGCACGATGTCCGGCGCCGCCACCGGCGTTGCGCCGTACCTGGCGCAATTGTTCGGCGTCGACAGCACACCCAGGGCCACCACCCTCATCGCGCTGGTGCTCATCGGCCTCTCGACGCTGCTTAACTTAAGCGGTACGCGGCTGCTGGCCCGGGTCGCCATGTTCGGCTTCATCTGCGAATTGGTGGGCGCCATCGTGGTCGGCGGATATTTGCTGCTGTTCGCACGTCACCAACCGCTCAGCGTGCTACTGGACACGACCCTGGTCCATACGAACGGCGCCTATTGGCCGGCTTTTTTCGCCTCCTCCCTGGCCGCCATGTTTTGTTACTACGGCTTCGAGGCCTGCGGTGACGTCGCCGAGGAAACGCCGGATGCCAGCCGCATGATCCCCAAGGCAATGCGCATGACCATCTACATCGGTGGCGCAGCGGCCTGCTGGATCTGCCTGGCCTTCGTGTTGTCGATCAAGGACATCGGCGCAGTGCTGTCGGGAGCTGACAAGGACCCGATCGTCACGATTCTGCGCGACTCCATGGGCGAGGCCGGTTTTCGTGCCGTAATTTTGGTGGTGCTCGTGT
>JANXOV010000155.1 GCA_025357635.1 Pseudomonadota bacterium | reverse complement strand
AGTGCGGTTTGGGGAATTTTATCGTCTTGTGGACGGCCGTGTTGTTGACTGCTACCTACTATTCGATTTTCTAGATGTTTTGCGTCAGCTCGGACTAAACCCGATGCCCCGTTCCCGTGGGATCGAAGGACTTGTTCCGGGGCCGGCGTCGCATGATGGCCTTCAGTTAACAGAGCATGATTTCCAAGCGAGCCGCAAGAGCGCCGACTTGGTCGATGCGATGATCGTCGAGGGGCTCCTGAGCTTCGATCGGATCGATAACGCCAGCATTGGTATGGAGCGTTTTTGGCATCCGACTATGATGTGGTACGGACCTGCCGGGATCGGGAGCACACGCGGTTTGCAGGGGTTTCTGCGTTACCACCAGCACCCTTGGCAGGAAGCATTTCCGGACTACGCTCTGGAACCAGCTGGAATCAGTGCCACGGCCGGGGTCGCGGGCATGCAGCTGTATCATGAACACGATTGGCAAAGAACCGAGGCTCATTACAAAGGTGGAAAGGAAATTGTGAGACTTTCCGATGGTCACTATGTTTCGTGGTCAGGATGGCCCGGCATACATGCTACGCACACCGGCGCGGAGCTGTTTGGCATCCCGGCGTCCGGCCGCTCCTTCACGGTGCGTGTGATGGACTTTTGGCGTCGAGACGGCGAGCTGTTGTTGGAGAATTGGGTGCTTATTGATATGCCGCATCTTTTGCGGCAGCTCGGTGTTGATGTATTCGAGCAGGCTTTGCGAGCCGGCAGGCCCGACAGATCATCGGTCCTCCGTTAGCGTGGATTCGGGACGACGTTCCGTTCGTGGAGCAGGCACGGCGATAGTGTTTGCCCACGGCATGGGATTAGATCATGAGATCTGGCGTTCGCAGCTCGATGCGCTGTCCAAGACACATCAGGCCATTGCGTATGATCTGCGGGGTCGGACACCGCGCGGTCGGACTTCCTATAATCTGTATGATCTTTCAAGTGATTTCACTGCCTTACTTGATGAACTGAGTATTGATCGGTGCGTTCTTGTAGGCCTGTCGATGGGCGGATATATGGCAGTCAGGGTTGCGCTGACTGCGCCGCAGCGCTTACATGGTGTGGTACTCATCGGGTCATCCGCCGTACCTTTTCCTAAAGCGCAGGCTGAGGAGAGCCGCGCTGAGTACGAACAGTTGCGTTGTCTGCCCCACATCGGACTTGCTCACGGGCGAGCTGCTTCTGAAAGTCATTTTTCGCACGTTACGCAACGTCTGCGGCCAGAGCTTGTGAGCTTCTGGGCCGATAGGATCGCCACCCGTTCAGGGGAAGAGACGTTTCACGAATTAATGTCGATCGTCTACCAGAACGATATCCGCGCACAGTTTGCGCAGATGCATCTCCCATGTCTCCTCATTCACGGGGACCAAGATCATGCCGTGCCTTTGGATCACGCACTTGAAACGCATCAACTTGCCCGGGATTCGCGCCTGATGGTTTTGCCGTATGCCTCTCACGCGCCAAATCTCGAGAATCCGCTAGCCGTCAACGAAGCCATTGCCAGCTTCTGTGACGAGATTCTACATGCCTGATAGTCGCGGATTTATTGAGTCCGGTAACTGACACGCACGCCAAAGATTCGTGGATCCTGGTATTGATCGTAAATAATCCCGCCCTGGTTGGGCGTGGAGAAGATGCGTATTGCCTTGTTCCCGACATTCGTCATGAACGCATTCGCCGACCAGGGGGTACCGGGCATATGCCAACCGACACGCAAGTCGGCCCGAACGTACGAATCCTGGACAGCGTAGAAAAGCGGGGCATCCCGCGTTTTGTATTTTCCGACCGCCGTGACATCAACTCCTGGTGACAGCACACCATAATTGCCAAGGCCGATGTCATAATCCACTGACGTATTCACCTGATACTTAGGAGCGTTGCGCGTCGCAAGACCCTTGGCGATGAATCCTTTAGCCCCGGGACCATACTGCGCTGGCAGATCTTGGCCATCGACCAGGGTTGCTTCCGCCCCGAAGAGGAAGTCGCCGTAATAGGAATGGGTGTACGCCGCTGCCAGTCCCAGATGCAGCTTGTTGGTTGGCTGCCAACGCGCCTCCAGTTCGATTCCCGTTGCCTTTGAACTGCCAGCATTGAACGCCGTCGTCAAGGAAGTAGCAGGATCAAAGAAGCTCACCAACAAATTGTTGTATTTGACGAGATAGGCGTCAACGTTCACACGAAGCGTGCCGTCGAGGAACATATTTTTGGAGCCGATTTCGTAGGAGCGGTTGTTTTGTTCGCCAAAGGGCTTGATGCCGCCGGGATTCGCGCCGCCGGCGATAAACCCTGTCGACGCCGTGAAATACAGTAAGTGCCCTGGCGCTACGTCGTATTCCAATCCAGCCCGCCAGGTCACCTTGCTGAAGGTTTCCTTGTCCACGGACGGATTGTCAGCGCCGTCAAGCGTATAGAATTTGCTGGTTCCTTTTACCGCGTCACGCGTATAGCGAATTCCACCCAGGACTCGCAGACTGTCGCTCACCGAATAAACAGCATCCCCGTATAAGGACTTGGAATTGAGGACGTTGTAGAGCGGAAAATACCAAATGAACGCACTGTCGGGGCCGCCGCAGCAGTGCAGCGTCTGCGGATTGGTGTTGAACTGCCGCGGAGTTCGCACTATCCCGGGCTGACCCGGCGTCTGATTTTCCCACGCAAAATCGAACGCATCGAAAGCGTTGTTCTGCAATAAGAATGTTCCCAATACCCACTGAACCTTACTTTTTCCATTAGAAAGGAGTTGTAGTTCCTCGGTGTACGAATTGTCGTAGTGTTCGTTGATGGTGATCAAACCAGGCAGGTTGCCGCCGGGGTTTTGATTATCGGGATTAGTGGGACTGAGAACGCGGCCTCCTGAGGGGCCATAGTCCCCGTCTGCCTGCCGGTATTCGCTATATTCAACGTGCGAAAACAG
>JANXOV010000133.1 GCA_025357635.1 Pseudomonadota bacterium | reverse complement strand
CACAACCTCACTCCTTCACTGCGCGCTTTGGAGGTCTATCAGCACAAATCCTTCCTTGCGCGCGGCGGCCGCCAGGCGCAAATCAAGCGTGACCAACTCGAGCGACGACGGGCGTCGTTCGGCCGCGATAAACGCGGCTGCAAGTTGAGAGGCGTCGGCGGCGCGTAGCGGGTGCACCCTCAGCAACCGAATGGCAGTCTCGCGGACTGCGTCGCTAGCGTCGATCTCGTGCCAAGAGGCGGCAAGTTGGTGCAGTCGATCAAACGCGGACGTGGTGGCTGCCTCATCGAGCCCGCCTTCGCATTCCAGCCGCGCGAGTGCCGAAGCGCATTCGATCTCTGTAGCCCACCAGACGAGCACGGAAGGATCACGGGCCATGATCGCCATGGTGGCCGCCGTGGTGGGCTGCTCTACAAGCAGCGGTAGCAAAGCGGAGGAATCCCAGAACTTCATCGCCCGTCGCGACGCTCGTCAAGCAACAGGTTGACGACGGACGACCCCTTGCTTGCCCGCGGCGGCTTGCGCGCTAGGATAGTCTTGGACAGCGTCCCGCGGCTCGGACGGACAACGCCGTCGCGAATCAGGCGCGCCAAATGACCGTCACCCTCCGCCGCCGAACCGCGAACCGTGTCGAGGCGTGCGACCGGCCGGCCGCGATCCATGATCAGCAGCGGCGCGCCATGCTTGACGCCGTCGATCAGCGCGCTGAGGTTGTTTTTGACTTCGGTTATACTGGCTTTCTTCATAAGGCTATAATAGCTCTTTTCAGTAGGCCTATCAATACTCACATTAACGGCGGTCTGCCGCGAACGGCGGGTAGCGGTTCAACGACTCAGAGGCCCTCGACGATTCTGAGGTCTCTGACTGCGCCGTCACCCAGTGCCGCAAGAGCGGCCTGGTACGCCGGACTGTCGTGCGCCGCGTGCGCCTGCTGCACGCTCGCGAACTCGATCAGCACCGTGCGCGCCAGACGACCGGACTCGAAGGCCTGCACCGCCGTCGCGCGCGCCAAAAAGCGGCCTCCCCCCGTCTCAATCGCGGGGCCGGCGAGCTTCGCGTAGGCGGCGAGCCGGTCTTTGTCCTTGATCTCGAGATAGCAAGTAATCCAATACGCTTTGGCCATGAGTCATGTTCCGAAGTGCGGATAGCGTCTTCATCTTACCAGCGACGCCGTTGGCTGGCTGCTGCCTGCTGCGTCTCCTTCAGGCTGCCGTTCTGGCTGTTCCGCCGCCCAGTAGCAATGAATCCCGTAGTTCAATGCAGGGAATTTTTGTAGAGCGTCCCGTCCTTCATGATCATCACGAAATTCTTACCCGGATCGGCAATGAGTCCGAGGTTCGCAATCGGATCGCCATCCACCAGCAATAGGTCGGCGAGCGCGCCTTGCGCGACGACGCCCAGCTCACCCGGATACGGATTGCGCGGCCCCGACAATGCCAGCAGCTGGGCATTGTCATGCGTCACCAGTTTGAGCGCCTGGGCCGATGTCATCCAGGTTTTCAATTTCAGGATGTCCGTGTTTTGATTGGTCATCTGAGCAGGCACGAACATCAAGTCGGTGCCCCAGGCGAGTTTGACGTTGTATTTCCTTGCCCACTTGAAGGCGTTGTCGGCGCCATCGACGACGGTTTTCTTCTTGGCCTTCGTCGCCTCGCTCGCGGTCGCAGGCGCTTCCTCCAGCGTCTGCAAGCTCAGCCAGATACCCCTGTCGCCGAGCAGCTTCATCGTCGGCTCGTCCAGCAATTGCCCGTGTTCAATGCATTTCACGCCTGCGTCGATCGCGCGTCGCACTGCCTTGGGCGTATAGGCGTGTACCGTCACATAGGTACCCCAATCATCGGCGGCCTCAACCGCCGCCTTCATCTCGTCGAGCGTGTATTGCGGCACGTCCAGCGGGTCGTAGGCCGACGCAGCGCCACCGCCCGCCATGACCTTGATTTGACTCGCTCCGCCTTGCAGGTTTTCGTGCGTGGCAGTGAGCACCTCGTCACGCCCGTCGGCGATGAATCCGATGCCCATCAGTTCTCCAGCCGTCAGCTTTCGCGTCGAGTCCGCCGCGATCGGCTCGGCAGAAATCTTGCTGATCTTGTTGCCGACGACCAGCACGTTTGACGGCGCCGACAATTTATCGCTCCTGCCGTCAAAAATGCGAACGTCGCGGATCAGCACCGAGGCGTCGGACGCCGGCGGCAGTGCAGTCTGCGCCTGCGCTACGGCGCACAAAACCAAAACGCTTGCGACGCTGATCCAGGCCGAGCTCATTTTTCGAGGAGCACTCATAAAATTCCTTTCGACCAAGAAAAGCAAAGTGCCGGATACGATAACTTACATTGGCTCCGATCATAAACCAAACGAGTTTCATTTCGACCGCGATCCGACTCTTCCGATCGCGTGGTAACCCATCGTCTTACTGCGGTAAAGTCGCGCTTGCATCTCCGCAACGAGCCTTGCGACGACCGCGGTCGAATGCGGTCGTTCCTTTTTTGATCAGCAATTTCGCTGGATCGTCAATTTGCACCCGGCTCCACCAACGGATAATCCAAAGCTGAGGCAGAATGGATATGAACCGACTTCGCGACTTACAGGTTGAGGGCATGTTGCTTGAGACATTGCTGGCGCTGGTGGCGCATTTGCTACCGCAAAGCCGTTGGCCAGGAATTTCGGCGGCGGAGGTTGTGGCGCTCGCACTGCTTCCACCCGACGCCGGTTGGCACCTGTGAATACGTCGCCCCGGCAGAGCACGCTGCGGCAGATTCCCGCCGGCGTATGGGCGCTGGGATTCGTCAGCCTCTTGATGGACGTCTCCTCGGAGATGATCCACAGTCTGCTGCCTCTTTTCATGGTTGGAGTATTGGGCGCAAGCGCTCTGACCGTCGGCCTAATCGAAGGCGCAGCCGAGGCCACGGCGCTCATCGTCAAGGTGTTCTCCGGTGCGCTGAGCGACTATCTCGGCAAGCGCAAAGGCATCGCCTTGTTCGGTTATGCGCTGGGCGCGTTGACCAAACCGCTGTTCGCAATCGCTTCGGGCACGGGCATCGTTTTGGCAGCACGGTTGCTCGATCGTGTGGGCAAAGGCATTCGGGGCGCGCCGCGCGATGCATTGGTGGCCGATATCTCCCCGCCGGAAATTCGCGGCGCTGCCTTTGGTCTGCGCCAGTCACTGGACACGGTGGGTGCGTTCCTCGGTCCGCTGCTGGCCGTCGCATTGATGCTGAGGTGGGCCAATGATTTCAGGTCAGTGTTCTGGGTCGCCGTCATTCCGGGGTTGTTGGCCGTCGCCCTGCTGCTGTTCGGCGTGCGCGAGCCGGACCGGCATGTGGGCGAAAAGAAAGTCAACCCCATCCGCCGAGACAGCCTGAAGCGACTCAGCGCGGCATATTGGTGGGTGGTCGGTGTGGGCGCCACATTCACCCTGGCGCGATTCAGCGAAGCATTTCTTGTCCTGCGCGCACAACAGGGCGGCATTCCCTTAGCGCTCGTGCCGCTGGTGATGGTCGCGATGAATGTAGTCTATGCCGGCTCGGCGTACCCGTTCGGCAAACTATCCGATCGAATGAGCCACAGAAAACTCTTGGCGTGGGGGCTCATCGTGTTGATCCTCGCGGACCTCGTGCTGGCCGCCAATGCGCACTGGACCACGGTCCTTGCGGGCGTGGCATTGTGGGGCGTCCATATGGGCATGACGCAAGGGCTGTTGGCCGCCATGGTCGCCGATACGGCGCCGCCCGATCTGCGCGGCACCGCCTATGGACTTTTTAATCTGGTCAGCGGAATCGCGATGTTGATCGCCAGCGCCGTCGCGGGATTGCTCTGGGATCGATTGGGCGCCTCGTTCACTTTTTACGCAGGCGGAGTCTTTTGCCTCATCGCATTGCTTGGACTTTCCAGTCGAATGCGTACTGGTGCGGCATAGAATTGTGACGCGCGTGCAAAAGGACGGTAGGCTCGGAGCCCGTTTCGTCAGATTCCATGATTTTCAGGAGTCCTCGGTGAACATTCGTATTTCATTTCTCAATCGATGCGTGCTCTACACGCTCGTCGCCCTGGTGCTGGCAGCCTGTGCGACCGGCCTGACCAATACCATTCAGGAGGGCGACCCGACGTTGTTTGCGGCAGCACACAGCTATGCCATCACCTCTCCTGAACCCCCTGCCGCAACCGCTCAGGGCGCGCAGTTGCGCGAGACCGTAGAATCCCAGATCACCAAATCGCTGGAAGGCAAGGGCTACCAACGCGCGGATGCCGGCACGGCGCAATTGAAGGTGTCCTACCAGCTTGTGCCCCTCGGCACCCGTCTGCGCGATGAACGCGTCCCGGCGGCTGTAGCCGCGCATGTCAACACCGGCCCCGGCGACCCCTATGGCGGCTATCGTCCGCCCGCCGGCGCGGACGCGTCGGAAAAATTCGGCATGTTGATGCTCTCGGTAACAGACGCAAAGACAGGCAGCGTGGTCTGGCAGGGCAGCAGCGAAGGAGTCGTCACGAGCCGCCGGTCGATGCTCAATGCCGCCCGGCAGGCAACGAGCGAGATACTCGCCAAGGCGCCGAAAGCGGCTCAGTAGCCGCAAGGCAGACCGGATCACATCAGTGCAACGGCGTGAAGCCGTACTTCTTGAACACCGCGCCCCCTTCCGGACTCAGAAGGTAGACGATGAATCGCGCTGAGTCGGGTTTCGCGGCAATGGTGAGCGCGATCCATCTGCGCCCATGATCAAGCAAATGACTCGTTCTCAAGCATCCCCGTGGTCAGCTTGTGCATACCTGCGCGGATGTGCCATCGTATCGGCCATGCGTGCAGCCTGTTATTCGACTCCCGGTGCGGCCTGCGACGTATTGCATATTGCGCTGGTCGAGGATCCGGCTCCACGCTCGGGTGAGGTCTTGGTGCGCGTGCGCACCTCCGGCGTGAACCCTTCTGACGTCAAATCGCGCCGCGCCGGCCCGCTCGCCTTCGCGAGCATCATCCCGCACAGCGACGGCGCGGGCACCATCGAGGCCGTGGGCCCCGGTGTGGATTCGCGCCGCGTCGGCGAACGAGTCTGGCTTTGGAATGCGGCCTGGCGGCGCGCCCACGGAACGGCTGCGGAGTTGGTCGCACTACCATCGGCGCAGGCCGTGAAGCTGCCTGACCGCATTTCCTTCGACGCAGGCGCGTGTTTGGGCATTCCTGCATTGACGGCTCACCGGGCCGTCCACTTCGGCGGCGATGTCCGCGGCATGACGCTGCTGGTCGCCGGCGGCGCCGGCGCGGTGGGCCACTATGCCTGCCAGATGGCAGCACGGGCCGGCGCCACCGTCATCACCACGGTCTCATCCGCAGTCAAAGCCGCGCAGGCCGGCGCGGCCGGCGCCGCGCATGTCATCAACTACCGCGACGAGAACATCGCCGATCGCGTCCGTGAACTGACCGGCGGACGCGGCGTGGATCGCGTGCTGGAGGTGGACCTCGCGGTCAATGCCGCGGGCTACACCTCGTACGTCAAGCGTGACGGATGGGTGATCGTGTACGGGTCAGGCGACTGGACCGCACGACTGCCGCAGCGCGACTGGCTGGTCCATGGCCTCACCCTATCCTATTTCATCGTCTACGAGCTCAGCGCCGCTGCACGCGCTCAAGCCATCGATGACGTGACGCGGTGGCTGCAGGCGGATGAACTCGAACACCGCATCGCCGCGCGATTCCCGCTCGCGGATATCGCGCTGGCACATGAGGCGGTGGAAAGCGGCCAAAGCATCGGCAACGTGGTGCTCACGATCTAGAATGACGCCAGAGCCAGCCGGTGCGGGCGACTTGTCCCGACCCCTCCGGCATGTATATTCTGTGCGCCCGGCGCGTGACAGTTACAACAAGGGTGAAGCATGAGAGCGAATTCATTGATGTTCCTGATGGCCGCCTTGACAGGGAGCGTCCCTGCGCTCGCCGCGAAGTCCCCGGCCGCCTCGCTGTACGGGGTTTATGAACAACTCAGCCAGAAAGAGTTCGTCGACCTCACGCACGCGTTCAACCCGGACATACCGCACTGGAAAGGCGCGCCGCGGGAGTCGGTGAAGACGCTCTACACGGTGAAGAAGGACGGCTTCATCATTCAAGAGTTCTGCCACATCGGTCAATGGGGCACTCACATCGATGCGCCCGCGCATTTCCACGACGGATTGAAGAGCGTGGACCAGGTCGACCCCAAGGACATGCTCCTGCCGCTGGTGGTGCTGGATGTACACGAGAAGGTGGCCAGGAACGCCGACTACGTGTTGACGCTGGACGATGTGCGCGCCTGGGAAGCGAAGCACGGCCGCATCCCGAAAAATGCATTCGTCGCCATGCGCACTGACTGGAGTAAGCGCTGGCCTGACAACGCCGCCATGCAGAACAAAGATCCTGCCGGCGTCGACCATTACCCGGGGTGGAGCAAGGAAATATTGAAGCTGCTGTACGAGGAGCGCGGCATCACCGCCTCGGGCCACGAAACCACCGATACGGATCCGGGCCTGGCCACGTCCAAGGATGACTACTCGCTGGAATCCTACGTCCTGGGTCTCAATCACTATCAAATCGAAATGATGGCCAATCTGGACCGGGTACCGGAGGCCGGCGCGCTGGTTATGGTCAGCTTCCCCAAGCCCAGTGGCGGCTCGGGCTTTCCCGCGCGCGTCATCGCCATTGTCCCGTAACAAACAGGTCATCCGCGTATGAGCAAACCGATCGAGTACGCCGAGGCCAGCGCGGAAGTTCGCGCGGTCTATGACGACATCATGGCCACCCGCAAGATCGACTGGGTCAACAACTTCTGGAAAGTGCTGGCGCACCATCCACCCACCTTGCGTCGAATCTGGGCGAACGCAAAAGAAGTGATGCAGCCTGGCGCGCTGGACCCGCTTACCAAGGAACTGATCTACGTGGCGGTCAGCGTCACCAACAACTGCAAGTATTGCATCGCCTCGCACTCCGCGGCGGCGCGCAAGAAAGGCATGACCGATGAGCAATACCAGGAACTGCTCGCGGTCGTGGGGCTCGCCAACGAGACCAACCGGCTCGTTTTCGGGCATGATGCACCCATCGACGAACGGTTCCTGAATCCGTAGAGGCAACGAAACTCCCATGCAACCGCAACTCGCAAAACACTACCGCTGGGACGACATCCCGGCCGAGCCGCTCAAGGGCACGCTCACGCGCAAATTCATCAGCAGCGAGCGATTGATGATCGCGCATGTCACATTTAAGAAAGGCGATGACGTGCCGCGTCACGCTCACGAGAATGAGCAGCTGACCTATATTCTTAGCGGAGCGCTCGAGTTCTGGCTTGGCGCAAAGGACGAGCAGAACCTGGTCGTGCGCGCCGGCGAGGTGCTGATCATTCCCTCCAACCTGCCGCATCGTGCACTGGCGCTCGAAGACACGCTGGATGTCGATGTGTTCAATCCGCCCCGTCAGGACTGGTTGCAGGGAACCGATGCCTACCTCCGCCGCTAGCACCCCGCGCGCCTACGCCATCGAGTCCGGCTGTGCCGAGGCGCTGGCCTCCTTCAAGCTGCCGCAGACGCTGGGATTCGGCCTGGTCACCGCGCCGGTCATGTACAGCGCCGAGTTCGACGGCAGCAGCTGGTCGAACAAGCAGTTGCTCAAGTATGGGCCCTTGGAGATTCTGCCCGGCGCGCGCGCATTGCAATATGCCGAACTGGTGTTCGAGGGCATGAAAGCCTACCGCGTGGGCAAGGATCAGCCCAATCTGTTTCGTCCGCACGATCATTGGCGCCGGCTGGCAAATTCCTCTGAACGGCTGTCCATCCCGGTGCTGCCGGAGGCGGTGTTCATGGAAGGGCTGGAGGCCATGGTGCGCGCCTGCGCACCGTTCATCCCACGCATCAGCAAGCAGGCGCTGTATCTGCGCCCCTTCGTGTACGGCACCGAAGCCGGCTATCTGATCCGCAACTCCACCACACTGCGGTTCATCATCATTGCCAACCCATCCGAGGTTTATCAGTCCGGCGCATTGAGCGTGGCCATCGAAAGATTGGACGCGCGCGCCGCCAACGGTGGCACCGGCACGGCCAAGACGGGCGGTAATTATGCCGCTTCTTTAAGAGCCTCCTCGGCGGCCAGCGCCCGCGGGCATCACGTGGTGCTGTGGCTGGACGCGCCCGAGCATCGATACGTGCAGGAACTCTCCGGCATGAACCTGTTTGCGGTCATCGACGGCAATCTGCACACGCCAGAGCTCGACGGCACCATTCTGCCCGGCATCACGCGCGATTCCCTGATCGCCATTGCCAGGCGAGATGGCATGCCGCTGCAGCAGCGGCGCATCGAGATCGACGAGCTGCTGCGCCAGGTCAGAGAGGGGCGCTGCACCGAATTGTTCGCCTGCGGCACAGCGGCCATCGTCAGCCCCATCAAACAGCTGGTCGATGCGGACGGTGCGGTGTATGCGCCTGCGCAGGTCGACACAATCGCCGCGCAGCTGCGCGAATCGCTGCTGTCGATACAGGAACGGCGTGCGGCGGATACCTTCGGGTGGACTCGCGAAGTCCAGGTCGGCTGAATGACTCCCATTGAAGTTCCAAACTCCACCTTCCGCCGGCGACGCAAGCGCGGCTGGGGAATCTTCTTTGGCGTGCTGATCCTGTTCATCGTCAGCGTGACGCTGTGGAGCTGGCTGACACTGGCGTGGTCCTATTCCGACGGAGAGCGCGCCGGCATCGTGCAGAAGTTTTCGTACCGCGGCTGGTTGTGCAAGACCTATGAAGGGGAGCTGGCGCAATACGTGGTGGCAGGCGTCGCGCCCCAAATCTGGAATTTCAGCGTTCGCAACGCGGCGGTGGCGGATCAGCTCAACAAACTCGTGGGGCGACAGGTGCAGCTGCACTACACCGAGCATCGCGGACTGCCAACCACATGCTTTGCCGATACCGGCTACTTCGTGGACCGCGTCACGCTGGTCAGCGATCTGGGCGCTAAGCCTTGAAGCGCTCACGCGAGCGCTGAACCTGCTCGACGATGTCGACAGCGGTCTGCAGTGCAAGCAAGCCATCCTCACCGCTCACCAAAGGCGGCTCACGCGTCCTCACCGAATGCAGAAAGGCCTGAATCTCCTCCATCAGCGCATCCCCCTGATCGTAGTTGCGCTCGTCGATGGACACCGGCGGCATGCCCTCGGCGAAGATGCCCTGCCCCTTGCGGATCACGGTCAGGATTTTCTGATGCAGATCGATGGACATATACACATCGTCTTCGAATAACCGTAGTTTTCGTTCAGTCTTGAGGCTGACGCGGCTGGCCGTCGCATTGGCCACGCAGCCATTTTCAAATCGCAGGCGCGCATTCGCTATGTCGATTTCGTTCGAGAACACGCTGCTGCCGATGGCATCGACCGACACCACCGGCGAGCGGACGATGCTCAAGATGAGATCGATGTCGTGGATCATGAGGTCCAGCACCACATCCACTTCGGTGCCGCGTTGTTTGAACGGCGCCAGCCGCGCCGATTCTATGAAGCGCGGAACGGTGAGTGTCGGTTGCACTGCCTGAACAACCGCGTTGAAGCGCTCCAGATGCCCGACCTGCAAGATCCGCTTGCCGCGGCGGGCGGCTTCCACCAGCGCGGCGCCCTCCTGCACAGTGACCGTGATGGGCTTCTCCAGCAGCACGTCCACGCCAGCGTCGAGAAAATCCCTGGCGATCGCAAAATGGGACGGCGTCGGCGTGACGATGCTGACCGCATCCACTTTGCCGATGAGGCTGCGATAGTCATCTACGCCGGGGACGTTGAGTTCTTTTTCCAGCGCCGAACGGGCGCTTGCGTTCGGATCGGCCACCGCCACCAGCGTGGCGTTTTCCAACGCCGCGTATTTTTGCGCATGGAACCTGCCCAGGTAGCCGACGCCGACGACGGCTGCGCGGATCATGTCTTGTCCCGGTCGCGCCGCCACTTGCTTCGCAACCGGTAATTCTGGCGAAGCTGAAGTATTGCGCCGCCGCCGATCGCGCTGGCCGCGCCGGCGAAACACAGCAAGCCGCCCCACGGGGACCAGCTGCCGTTCCACCAGGACCATCCCATCATGCCGATGGAAACAAAGGCCCCCACGACCATGAAGATCCAGGGCTTTGCCCCATACAAAGGATCCGGTATCCAGCGTTTCATTCACTGATTCTACAGCCTTAGCCTCCGCTTGGTTTACACTCTGGCGCATGGGGATTCAATCGCTTCGGACGCGCTTTCGAGATGAACCGCCTGGTACCCGCTGGTTGTGGCTCATGGCCGGCAGCGTACTGATCGGGCTGGCACTGCTGCCGATGCTGATTTACCTCGTGGGCAGCTCGTTGCTGGGACGCTACGAAGGCGCCAGCCTCGGGCATTTGTATGGATCGATCTACAGTGGCCTGCTTCAGGGGAATTGGGCTTCCTGGATCGTCATCCTCGGACCCGCCCTGCTGCTGCTGCTGGGCCGCGGCCTGCTTTCCTGGTGGCGCCGCAGTGCACAGTTTGCCCATTAGGAGATTTCCCTAAAGTTCCGGTAAATCAGGACGCTAACTCCGGTTAGCCACCGCCAATCACCGCGGCGGCGGACCGTGGAGTTTGCGCGCATGACGCCGGAGCTAGAAAGACACATCAGGACCTTCGTGAGTTTTCCGACTCCGCCGGGCGTGGCAGCTCACATCATCGAGCTTGCCCAGGATCCTGAGATCGAGATGGGCAAGGTGGCCAAGGCCGTGAGCATGGATCCGGCGCTGACCACCAAGATCCTGCGCATTGCCAATTCACCCCTGTACGCGCAGCGTCGCAAGAGCGAAAACCTTCGCCAGGCATTGGTGGTGCTGGGCCTGAACGCGACACTGACGCTGGCTTTGAGTTTCACGCTGGTGCGCACCCTGCGTGGCGCCAAGCCCAATGGCATCGACTACCCGTTTTACTGGCGCCGCGTCCTGACGGCCGCCATATCCGCGCGCGCGCTCGGCGAAAGCCTGCGTCAACCGCTGGCCGAAGAGCTGTTCCTTGCCGGCCTGCTGCAGGATGTCGGCATGCTTGCCTTGGACCAGGCGCTGCCGGACTTGTATCGCAACAGCGCCCAGCTGCAACGCGATCATCGCGCGCTGGCAGAACTTGAACGCAAGCAGGTCAAGGCGGATCATGCTGAGATCGGCGGCGCCTTGATGTGCAGCTGGCAACTGCCCGAACGCCTGCACAACGCCATTTCAGCCTCGCACGAGATCCGACAGGATCGCACCGAGGATCCGAATGAAATCTTCAACCGCTGCGTCGCACTGTCGGGCCTGGTGGCCGACTTGTTCGTGCTAAGTGAGGCGAAACGCGAATTTGCCGAAACCGCGCGGATCGTCGAGCGCAGCATCGGCCTGGACAAGCACGCATTTGGCCAGGTCCTTGGAACCGTCAGCGGCCTGATTCCCGACACCGAATCGATATTCGAGACCGATCTGCGCGCGGGAAACAATCCGGAATTCATCCTCGAACAGGCCCGCGACGTCCTCATGATCCGGAACCTGCAGGCCCTTCGCGAAGTCAACACGCTCAAGGCGGCGGCGCACAGCCTCTCCGCCCGCACCCTGGAACTGGAGGAAGAGGCGCAGCGCGACGCACTCACGGGCGCCTACAACCGGTCCTTCCTGGATGCCTATCTGGCGCGTGAGTTCGATCACGCCAGCCGGCAGGATTGGCCGTTGAGCATCGCGTTCGCCGATCTGGACAATTTCAAGAAAGTGAACGACACCTTTGGTCACCAAGCCGGGGATCAAATTCTGCAGGCCACCGCCCGCATCCTGAAAAGCAATACGCGTGAAACCGATGTGGTGGCCCGCTACGGCGGCGAGGAATTCGTCATTGCATTGCCTGCGACCGATTCGGAAACTGCGCGCAGCATCTGCGAGCGCATCGTGCACGCATTCCAGAACGCACGGCACGACATCGGCGCCTCGCATACCACGGTGACCATTTCGATCGGCTGCGCGACCCATGGCGCGCTGACTCCGTTCAGATCGGTGAATGACTTCATTCGCGCCGCCGACCAGGCCCTGTATACCGCCAAGCTGGCGGGCCGCAACCGCTCGGTCCGCTTCGATCATCAGGGTCAATTTCAGGCCGTGCGCTCGATCTAAACGTCACGGTGGCTCGGGCAACTGCGCTGACATAATCAAGCCCAGCCTAAGAATTCGATCACAGATTCGAGCTGTCACGTTGCCGACCCTGTCGCCAATTGGGAACATGCTGTTACCAAGGGGAGCGGCATGTCGGTCGATGCATCGGATAGTGGAGCATTCAGTTTTGGCGTTCAGGAATTGGCGCAGGCGCAAAGCCGTGCGCCATACGTACCCACAACTGCGCCAGCGCGCACTGCGAACAAGCCAACTTCATCCGACGCGGGTGGATTCGACCCCTACAACAGCACGGGTGGTTTTGACCGCAGGAACGCCTGGAAGCGCATCCGCAAACGCTGAGAATCGGCTTTACCAGCCGCTATTCCTGCGGGCGGCCTTTGCCATCCTCAGGACGATCGCGTTCGCGAATCGCACGGAACTCGCTGTTCGGATACCAGTTTGGAAATCGCCGGTCGTGCGCAAGCCGCTCTCCCACGGCGAGAAACAGTTCCAGGTCCTGCATCGTGCCGCGCACGTCCCAGTCCGCAGAGTAGACATCCGACGGCTGGTGGTAGCGATGCTCGAAGTAGGCATCCACCTGCGCCTGACCCCACACCGGTCCGCGTTCGGTATCGTCGATGCCAGGCTTGGTGAACAACGCCGGAACGCCGGATTTTGCAAAACTAAAATGGTCGGAGCGGAAGAATTCGCCCTCTTCGGGCTTCGGATCGGGCCGTAACTCACGCCCCTGCAGCGCCGCAGCCGCGCGCAGATAATTTTCCAGCTCCGAGTTTCCAAAGCCGACCACGGAAACATCCCGCGTAGGGCCGCCGACGTGCATGGCATCGATGTTGATCACGCCCGCGGTGTCCTTCAGCGGATATAGCGGATGCTCCACATAGTACGCCGAGCCCAGCAAGCCGGCCTCCTCACCGGTCGTGCAAAGAAATACGATGGAGCGCGCAGGCCGTTGCGGCATGCGGCTCAGCGACTGTGCGAGCGTCAGTACGGCGGCGACGCCGGTGGCATTGTCGATGGCGCCGTGAAAGATCTTCGTGCCGGTGGGTTCCACCGTGGTTCCGAAGTGATCCCAATGAGCGGTGTAAACGACGTATTCCTTGGGACGGTCCGAACCGGGCAACAGCGCCAGGACATTCGACGAGCTTGAATAGCGGATGGTGTTGCGGATCTTCGAAGCGGCGGTCAGATTCATGGGCCGTGCCTTGAATCCTCGATGCGAGGCCGCAGTGATCGACTCCTCGATGTTCATGCCGGCCTGAGCAAACAGAGCCTTGGCCGCGGCCGCGCTGATCCAGCCTTCAACCGCGGCGCTGCCGGCATTGCCCTGTGCAGTGACGCGGTCCAATTGCGGGCCCGTCCAGCTGCTTTGGATCACATTCCACCCATAGCCCGCGGCGGCTGCATCGTGCACGATCAGAACGGCGGCGGCGCCGTGCCGTGCCGCCTCTTCGAACTTGTAGGTCCAGCGGCCGTAGTAGGTCATCGCTCGGCCTTTGAACAGCGCCGGATCTTGAGTGAAGAACCCCGGATCATTGACCAGCATGACGGCCGTCTTGCCGCGCATGTCCACACCCGCGTAGTCGTCCCAGTCATATTCAGGGGCCACCACGCCGTGGCCGACGAATACCAGTTCGCTGGCCTCGACCGAGACTTCGGCTTGAACGCGCTTGGTCCAGATCACCGCATCCTGCCCAATGGCCATTTCGGTGGACTTGCCTTGTCCGGAAATGCTCAGCGCTGTGTCGATGGCGGTCAGCTCGACCAACGGCACAGCTTGCGTGAAGCTCGCCCCATTGCCCGGCTTCAGGCCCAGTTTGCGAAACTCCTCCACCAGATAGCTCACCGTCTTCTGTTCGCCCGCAGTTCCCGGTTTGCGCCCCTCGAAATCATCCGAGGCCAGGATTCTGACGTGCTCGCGGAACGCCACTTCGTCTAAGGCTGTCGAGGGCGGCTCCACGTGTCGGCCGGCGCATCCCACCGACAGCGCCAGGAGCGCAAGGCTCACCGCAAGAAGTGGCGGTTTCATGACCCTCATCCGTTTGCGCGCGGCCAGTAGATCAAGACCAGCCCGGCCAGGCACAAGGCGGTGATCGTATGTGCCCAGCCGCGCCAGGAACGGGATTTGAACTGGCCGCGGAAACTGACGGCGCTGGCCGCAGTCAAAAGGCTGAATGCGGCCAAACTGGTGAGCAAATGGCGAAATTCGAGCGCCAATTCCGGGTGTGCGGGCGAAAGTACGGTAAAAACGACCAGAACGGCGGCCAAACCGAAGGTTATCG
Source organism: Pseudomonadota bacterium (assembly GCA_025357635.1). Lineage (GTDB taxonomy): Bacteria > Pseudomonadota > Gammaproteobacteria > Steroidobacterales > Steroidobacteraceae > TMP-86. The sequence goes on along the minus strand of JANXOV010000133.1, from coordinate 416 downwards.
AGGCCGCCGAGCCCAACAGAATGCCGATTAGGACGGTGAAAGGTCGCATAAGGTCCGGGGTCGTATAAACTTGGAAGATCAGCTGTGTTGACGCCTGCCTTCAGAATAGGCTGCGTACGGAAGCTTACAGGAGATCGTTTACGGTGTTGAATCAAAGGCCTTCAGGCTCTGTCTCGCGTTGGATTACCGGCATTTCGCTTTCACTGGGCGCTGTCAGCCTGGCCGCATTGCTCGGTGCCGCCAGCAGCCCACCGCCGGCCGCCAGCGCCGCGATCGGCATTGCACCGACCGAGCAGCAAAATTACGTCGCGCGCCGGATCAGCGACATTGTCGCTCGCGAGCATTACCGGCGCGCACCGCTCGATGACCGCCTGTCGAGCCTGATCCTGGACCGCTTTCTCGATGCCATCGACGGC